>JAWXBF010000038.1:0-17512 GCA_034439895.1 Deltaproteobacteria bacterium | reverse complement strand
GGGTTCCGCCCTCAGAATTCTGAGATCGACCGGACCTTTTCGGCGTATCTCTGTCGGGATTCGAAACTGATAGGGTCCGCCCATGGGCCAAAACTTGTTTCCGCGGATGTTCGGCTTCGCTTTTGCTCTCTCCTTGATTGCGGCGGGCTGCACCGAGAACGCCCGCACGGGGCCTGTTGGCGGGAGCGCCGACGGGGGATCGGGTGGTACGAATAACGGCGGACAAACGGCGGGCACAGCGTCCGGTGGAACGATGGGGACAGCGTCCGGTGGAACGACGGTCGAGACGAAAGATGCCGCCACCGCGGTCGACACCTCGCCCTCTCCGGACGCGGCGCCCGCGACCTACCAACCATGCCCGCAATCGGAGCCATGCCGCATTCTTCCCTTTGGCGACTCGATAACGGTCGGCATTCTGACCAACCGTATCTTTCCCGTTGGAGGTTATCGCGTGCAGCTGTTTGCCCGGAGCGTCGAGGCAGGCAACGACATCACCTTTGTGGGTTCCGACGCCAACGGACCTGAAATGGTTGCGAACAAGCCCTTCCCCATGGAACACGAAGGCCACAACGGTTGGACGATCAATGACGTGAACAAGAACGGATGGGTGGCGTCGGGGTTGTCCGATCTCACCAACACCGTCATGCGTGATACGAAACCCCACATCATTTTGTTGATGGCTGGAACCAACGACATGTTGCATGTCGAAAGTGAGCCCGAAAAAGCCCACGAACGGCTCGGGACCTTCCTCGACAAGATCATCGCGGCGGCGCCCAATGCGCTCCTTGTCGTGGCCCAGATCATTCCAACGCAGCGCCTCGATATCAAGGACAACAACGCCGACACCAATCTGCGCGTGCAGGCGTACAACGCAAAGATTCCAGCCCTCGTGGCTGCCCGGGCCGCCGCTGGCAAGCACATCATCCTGACCGATATGTACGGCCCGTATATGAAGGACGCCGATCCCTTTGCGAACCTTTTCACCGCCGATCCCGCGCTGGATCCACCCGGCAAAATTCATCCCAACGCAGCGGGATACGCCGTCATCGGGAACACCTGGTTCGAGGCCATCAAACCCCATCTGCGCTGATGGCTAAAAGGTAGGGGATCCGCCGCGTTGATGTGATACGTTGCCGCCACGTGCATCGGGATGTGGAGCTATTTTGAGCGGTAAAAAACCAAGATTTCCGCTGTTCGCACAGATCCTTGTTTCCATGGTCGCAGGGGGTGTGGTCGGAATGGTGTTCGGCAAGCAAGCTGCCCCGCTCGGCGAGATAGGCAGCGTCATCATCGCCATCATCAAATCGATGGCCGCGCCGCTCTTGTTCCTGGGTGTGGTCGAGGCCTTTGTCACCACCGACATCCGGATGAAGGATGGGTTTCGGTTGCTCGCCATCAACGGTACAAACGCCGCAATCGCCCTCGCCATCGGGCTTGGGATCTCGAATGTTTTTCGGCCCGGCGAAAGCCTGGTACCACCGCCTGCGGCCACAATACCGACGGGGATCGGCCAAAAACTCGATTTTGCGGCCACCTTCAAGGGCTACATCCCTACCAATCTGTTTCGCCCTTTCGTCGACGACGCGATGATCTCGATCATCATCGTTGCGCTCATCTCCGGCATCGCGCTCCGCACCGTCAAAAACGAACAAAAGGCCGCCGGCCAGGCCGGCTTCGCGACCATCGAGGCGGGCATCCACACCCTTTATCGAGCGGTGCAGGTCGCCATCGGTTGGATGGTCAAGCTCGTGCCCCTTGCGGTGTTCTCGGTCGTCGCCAAAACGATTGGACAGCAAGGCTTCGCTCCCGCTCGCGGCATGGCGATCTACCTCGCAGCTGCGATTGGGGGCATTCTTCTGCACGTCCTCGTCGTGTACCAGAGCTGGATCGTCTTTGTGGCACGAATGCCCTTGCGGGTGTTTTGGGGCGGCTGTCGCGATGCCCTGGCCTATGCCATCGGTGCGTCGAGCAGCCTCGCGACCCTTCCCGTCACCTTGCGCTGCCTCGAAAAGATGAAGATCTCGCGCGAGTCGTCGATGCTTGCGGCATGCGTGGGCACCAATTTGAACAACGACAGCATCCTGCTTTACGAGGCCATGGCGGCCCTGTTTGTCGCGCAGGCCTACGGAATCGATTTGTCGATCGCACAGCAACTTGCGGTCGGCGGCGCCTGTGTGGTGGCGGGAATAGGCATCTCGGGGGTGCCGGATGCGGGCCTGATTTCTCTGTCCCTCGTCATGGGAACCGTCGGCCTGCCGCTCGAAATCCTGCCTCTCCTTTTGACGGTGGATTGGCTGTTGTCGCGCATTCGGGCCGCGTCCAACATGACCTGCGACATCCTGGTGGCGGTCTTGCTCGACCGATTCAAATCACCGCGCGAAGCTGCTATATCTGCGGCCGAACATGGAACTCATTAAGTCGCTCGTCGATTTCGTCCTTCACATTGACAAGCACCTGGGCGCCTTCGTGGGCAACCACGGCGGCTGGACCTACGGGCTGCTGATCGGGATCATCTTTTGCGAGACCGGCCTCGTCATCTTGCCGTTTTTGCCAGGGGATTCACTCTTGTTCACGACGGGAGCGCTGGCCGCGTCGTTCCCCGACAAGCTCAACATCTGGCTTTTGTTTGTGGTCCTTTCCGCGGCGGCCATCATCGGTGATACCGTCAACTACTCGATTGGACGCGCCAATGGGTTGCGCAACCTTGTGTTGCGTTTTCCCCTGGTCAAGCCGTCGCACCTGCAACGTACCGAGAAGTTCTACGAAACCTACGGCGCCAAGATGATCGTGCTGGCGCGCTTCGTTCCCATCGTGCGCACCTTTGCACCGTTCATCGCGGGCATAGGCAAGATGCCGTATCGCACGTTCATCGTATACAACGTCCTTGGCGGCATTTTGTGGGTCGGCATTTGCCTTGGCGCAGGAGCGTTCTTCGGCAACATCCCCGTGGTGAAGAAGAATTTCGAGCTCGTCGTGCTCGGCATCATCTTCGTCTCGATTTTGCCGCTCGCTATTGAGTACCTGCGGGCACGCGGA
Organism: Deltaproteobacteria bacterium; assembly: GCA_034439895.1. Taxonomy (GTDB): domain Bacteria; phylum Myxococcota_A; class Polyangia; order Fen-1088; family Fen-1088; genus JAWXBF01. The sequence continues at coordinate 14,476 of JAWXBF010000038.1, read as the reverse complement.
CGACGGCAGCCGCAGCCTGGTCCCGGCTAGCCCACATCAGGCCCGCGCCCACGACCGTGATGAGGGTGGCGGCGCCGATGCCACTCGCCGCTGCCGCGACCGAGCCACGGGTTGCGGCAAGGATGGTTTCCCATCCGATGATGATGAGCCCGCCGAGCCCCAGGCCAAGCAACACGACGATCGCGCCCGCCCCGAGCAAAGCTGGACTGCGCGCGGTTCGCAGGCCGTCATCGACGTCCGCTCGATCGAGCTTGGGTCCGCCGAGGACGCGTATGAGTGCCCAGGCCGTGGGGTGCATGATCCCCGCGATGATAAAGAGATAGGTGTAACTGCCGAGCCACTGCAACATGCCGCCTGCGACAAGAACCATGATGAGGCCGCCAATCGCACCACACATGCTGCCGAAACCGACGACCGACCCAACGGCAGCGGCCGGAAACATATCGGATGCCGTCGTGAACAGGTTCGCCGACCAGGCCTGGTGACAGGAGGTCGCGAGACTGACGCAAACAAGCGCGACGATCATGCTGTCCGTCGTAACCGAGATGATCGAAAACGGCATCGCGAAGGCGAACAAGACCATCGCCATCAAACGTCCCTTGCCGGGATTGTAGCCACGTCGCACGAAAAAACTGGAAAGCCATCCACCGAAGATGCTGCCAGCGTCGGCCGCGAGATACGGCCAGAAGATGAGCAAGGCGCCCTTTTCTGGAGACAGACCGTGTTCGGTCTTCAAATAGGGTGGCAACCAGTAGAGATAAAACCACCACACCGGATCCGTTAGCATCTTGCCAAGGAAAAAAGCCCAGGCCTGTCGGTAGCGCAGCAACGACGGCCACGGTAGATGCCGCTTCGGAACAACCGTATCACCGTCACTCTGAATGATGGCCAACTCGGCCGCCGAGAGGCGCGGATGTTCATTCGGACTCCGGTAAACGCGCACCCACGCAATGAGCCAGATGAATCCGGCGGCACCAAGCACAACGAAGGTCGCTTGCCATCCCCAGTAAGACGCAAGGATTGCAACCGGGCCAATCATCATGGCACCGACGTTGGTTCCAGTATTAAAGAGACCCGTCGCCATCGCGCGTTCGCGCCGGGGAAACCATTCGGCAACCGCCTTGATTGCGGCGGGAAAGTTGGCTGCCTCGCCGAGGCCAAGAACGAAGCGGGCGATTGCAAAACCCACGGCACTTGCGGCAAGGCTGTGACCCATGGCCGCAATACTCCAGACAATGACCGCCCAGATCATCGTGGTGCGAACGCCGAACCGATCCAACAACCGACCGGCGATTGGAAACATCAAAGCGTAGGACAGCTGAAACGCGAAGTTGATCCAACCGTAACCCGCCTCGTCCCAACCGATGTCCTTTTGCAGCACATCCTTCAGCGCCGACACGGTGATGCGATCGGTGTAGTTAATGAGCGTCGCGAGAAAGAGCAGCCCGCAGATCAACCAGCGGAGGTGACGAATGGGCGGGCGGTTGACGCTCGATTGCGGCATTTCCCTTGGATATCACGAATCATCACTCTTCAATCGGAGAACCGTCGGCCTCTGTGGTCGACAGCACCGCGGCGGCCACCAGATCCCCCATGACGTTGAGCGTCGTGCGGCACATATCAAGGAACCGATCGACGCCCAGAATGAGACCAAGGCCCTCGGGCGGAATCTTGAGCATGGCGAGGATCATGGCGATGACGGGCAAAGACCCGGCCGGTACGCCTGCGGTCCCCACACCACCCAAAATCGAGATCCCCATGACCAGCACCTGCTGGCCAATGGAAAGCGGAACGCCATAAAGCTGCGCGAGAAACAAGACGGTGATCCCCTCAAACAGCGCCGTTCCGTTTTGGTTCATGCTGGCCCCGACGGTCAAAACGAAGTGGCTTGGACCCTTCGGCAATTTCAATTCTTCGTCGGCAACTTTCAACGCCGCGGGCAACGACGCGCTCGACGAGGCAGTCGAAAATGCGGTGGTCATCGCGAGGCGACAGGAGCGAAAGAAGGCAACCGGACTGCGTTTGCACACCACCTTCAACAGGATGGAGTAGGTGCCGAACATGTGAATCAAGATGCCGCCAATCACGACCGCGACGTAGGCCGCCAGCGGTCGCAACAGGTCGGCGCCCATGCGAAACGTCATGGAAAACATGAGGGCGCCCACTCCCACCGGGGCCAAACGCATCACACCCGCGATACAGGTCATCATGATGTCGTAAAGGCCCTGCATCCATTCCACGAGACGGCGTGCGGGTTCGGTCGGGGTAACCGAGGCAGCGATGGCAAAAATGACGGAGAAAACGATGACCCCTATCATGTCGCCGGCGGCAGCAACCGCGATGAAGTTATTGGGAATCATCGCAACGACGAGATCGATGGTGCGGGCGGAGGGTGGCGAAGGTGTGACAGCGAGGGTCGCCCCCCGTTCGGCAAGCGCGCGCAAGACATCGCTGTGACCGACACCGGGTTGCACAATGTTCACAAGTGCGATGCCGATGACAACCGCGATGCCCGATACCACCACCGTGTAAATCAGGGTGCGAACACCGAGGCGACCGAGTCGACTGAGGTCCATACCCGCGATGCCCACCACGAGCGCCGACAGAATCATGGGCACGACCAGCAGGAACAGCAGCCGCAAGAAAAGCTGTCCGAGCGCGTACGCCAGATTCTCGTTGCACCAGATGGCCCAGGGGGCGGTGGGGGCGATCGCGCGCAGAAGCAGTCCAAGGCCGACGCCTGCTGCAATTCCGAGAAGCATCTTTTTGGGATTCATGGCGGGTCCGCGGTCGGCGGTGCAACCATAGTATCGAATCGGCGGCGAACAGCACGCCCAATCCGGCACATCCTCTCGGCGATCCCCAATGATCCACCGTCGCTGTGTTCGGCGGGATTCGTCAGTGCGCGGCAGGTTTTTCGGGGGCTATTGCAGGCGGCGCCACAGGCGACGGCGCTGCGGGCGGACTGGCTCCCGGCGTCGCATGGGCATCACCGGGCGCCGGAAAACCATCCAGCGTTGGCGGCAGCGTGCGCTTCTCGCGATTGCGTGAACCCGGACTCAAAACCAAAAGCCCGAGGCGTCGATTCTCGGCCGCGATGGGGTTCTCGGTGTTGCGCAAACGGGTCGGACCAAAGGCGGTCACCGACTCGATCTGTTCGGCCATCCCGTGGCTCGCCAGAACCTTGTGCGCAGCGCTTGCACGCTCGAAGGAAAGATCCCAGTTGCTCTTCTTGCCGGACACGTATTTTCGCGCATCGGTATGACCCATCACGCGAACCATCTTCCCGACGCGGTTGAGCACCGGTGCAAGCCGGGTCAGAAAGGTCACAAGAGCCGGCTTCACATCCGAGGACGCAACCTCAAAAAGCATGCCTTCGCCGCCTTCACGATCGATGGCCTCGATCAACACACCCTCGGGCGTTTTCATGACCGATACGTTCGCCGCGATCGCGCGCAATTCCGGATCGGCAGCGCCGATGTCTTCGATCGCGTCTTTGATCGTCTCCGCATCATTCTCGATGTCGGCGCCTTCTTCCGTGGGCGGCGTCCCCGTTTGCTCGAGCACGGCGGGCACCATCTGCGAAGCACCCTGCATCGACATGTCGCCCACCTCGAGAATACCGGTACGGAAGTAGTTGGCGATCTCCTTGCGCGACTTCGCGTCGGTCGAAGCGATAAGCCACATGACCATGAACAACGCCATCATCGCCGTGACGAAGTCAGCGTAGGCCACCTTCCAGGCGCCACCGTGATGGCCGTGGCCACCGCCCCTTTTCTTGATTCGAATGCGCGGCGCGGTTAGTTTTTCGGCCATTTTCTATCCCTTGGTCGACCGAACCAGCTTGTCCATCTCGGCGAAGGTTGGCCGCTCGTCGACAAAGATTGCACGACGGGCCAGATCGACCGAGACGTTGGGAGGCGAGCCGCGCAACGATGCCACCAACCCGAGACGAATGCAGTGCATGTAACGAATCACGTGGGTCTCTTGCATTTCCACGCTGGTCGCGATGGGGCTCAACATGCCGTAGCACAACAAGATTCCCAGAAAGGTACCGACCAGTGCAGCGGCGACGTGGTGGCCGATGACCGCCGGGGGCGCGTCCATGTGGTTCATCGTCACGATAATGCCAAGCACGGCGGCAACGATACCGATGCCCGGCAAGGAGTCGCTGACGCCCTTGATAAGCGTGGTCGTCAGGTGTCCACCGTCCTTGAATGTATCAATTTCGGCATCCATCGACGCATCCAGTTCATCCGGAGAAACGCCCGAGACAACTTGTTGCAACCCTTCGATCAAGAAGGAATTTGCGTCGTGTTGTTTCGCGACCGACGGGTATTTCTTGAACAGGTCACTCTTGGTTGGGTCGGCCAGATGCGGCTCAAGCGCCAACATACCTTCGCGCCGCATCAGCGTGAAAAGCTCGAACATGAGCTTCAACAGATCCGTATAATCCTTGGGGGTGGGCGTCCCGTCCTTGAAAGCGGCCTTCAGCGCGTGGATGACACGCTTTCGCATCTGACCGGGAGAACTCGTGATGAGGGTGCCGAGCGCAGCACCGCAGATGACGACGAACTCGGACGGCTGAAGCAAGACGTGAAAGTCACCACCGGCGATTGCAAAACCGCCAGCAACGCTGCCAAACACAACTAGGAGCCCGATGAGAGTCACTTCAAGAAGGTGAATCGGCCTGTTTGGCAGTAACTTGACGGCTCACCGTCAGATTTCGATGAGCGTAGCGCAAGGCATCAGGCCCCACGGCGCTCAACGTTCCAGGCGCACTGCATCGGTGTTGATGATAGTTTCTCGAACCATGACCCTCCCCGAGGAAGAAGCCGTTCTGTTCGAAGGCCGACCCGCGCTTGTGCCAAGCCTCGGATCCCTCCTGCTCAGCATCTTGACCGTCGGTATCTGGCTCTTGCCGCAATGGTGGCAACACCGGTCGCGCCACTACCGCATCACCTCGAAACGCATCGTGGTCGAGTCGGGTGTCTTGTCCAAGCGACTTGAGCAAATCGATCTCTACCGGGTGGCCGACTACACGGTCGAGAAACCATTTTTCCAACGCATGCTCGGCACCGGCAATCTCATCCTTCGAACGTTCGACAAGAGCTCACCCGAGTTGCGAATCCAAAACATCAAAACCAACGTCGTCTCGCTTTACGAACAGGTCCGACTCGCCACCGAGGCGGATAAACTGGCCCGAGGCGTGCGCATGATCGACTACGAACAGGGTGGGATTTGAGAGCAAACGTTTCGACCGGGCTCCTCGGCGCAGCACTGCTGCTTCCACTTGAAATTCTGGCGCTGGGCCGCGCCGACGGGATCTTTGTCCTGAGCGTCGCCCTCCTGATGACTGGATTCGGTCTAGTCGCCGGTGTTGCAATCGCAATCCCCGATGCAATCGCATTGCGGTTGACTACACGGCAGCCATTGCGATCCATGATTCGCGCATGCGGAAGTTTCGCCGCCACGATTCCGCTCGGTCTGCATCTATTTGACGGCGCCAAAGCGAGCACGCTTCCGGGCGCGGCCTATGCACCCATATGGGTTCCGCTTTTAGTGTGGTTGGGTGTCACAACCGTGTTGTGGCTGGTTGCGGCGTGGAACACCACGGCGCGGCGAAGTCTGATGCTTTCGACAACGTTGTTGGGGACAACGCTTGTCGTCGACAGAATCAACTGCACCAGACTCCGTTCCGAATATCCGGATGTGCACACTTTCCTGTTGTTTGCGACGATCGTCGGAGGCGGACTGGGGCTGCGACTGTTGGGACAAACTATCCGCGGCAAAGCGCGGCGACCTGCTCGACCATGGGCGTTTCCAATCACCATCGCCATCGTTGCCACCGGGTTCTGTGTTACGGTTAAAACAGGGCTACCCGACGACAACAGCCGGTGGGCCGTCGCAACGCGAGGCATGCATACCCGGATGGTGACGCGTCTGGTTCGCGGCGCATTTGACACCGACAAGGACGGCTATGCCTCCGTTCTTGGTGGTCAAGACTGCGACGATGCCAATCCCGCGGTGAATCCCGGGGTGGGAGAAGATCCCGACACCCCGCTCGACGACAACTGTGACGGCCTGCTCGAAAGTCCTGGCGCGACGGAACGCAAACAAGAAAACCTCGCGCTCAACGTGGTGCTGTCCGCGTTGCGAAAGACGCCGCGAATCACCGACCTCGTGCAGAGAACCTCCAAGATGCACTTTATTCTGTTGACGATCGATGCCTTGCGGGCCGACGTGCTGGCGGCAACCGAGGACAACCGGGCGGCCTATCCGAATCTATTCAGCATCCTTGACCAGGCCAGTCGATTTCGTATGGCGTTTGCGCCATCGGCAGGTACCGACCTATCAATGTCGGGGATCCTGACTGGACAGGTGGATCCCTTTCACACCGATGAACCGACGCTTGCTGAGGCCCTTCGCAAACAAGGCCGCCAGACCCACGCCGTCATCCCAAGCGAGGTCATACGATACGTCGGCGCCTCCATCCTGACACGCGGGCTGGATGGTCACGATCTGCTGGTCAACGACAAGGATCGACGAGACATCGGGACCTACTCAACCTCGGCCGAGACCTCTCGCCTGGGATTGCAGTTCGTCGGCAAACACCTGAAAAGCGGCAAGGACAATCCGTTCTTCCTGTGGCTTCACTACTTTGATGTTCACGAACACGACGAGCTGCGGGCGGCCGATCCGCGCGTCCGAGAAATCCTCGGCGACAATCCCGCGCTACTCCGGCGTCCGGATCGCTACCGGCGGATCGTCCGACTCGTCGACGAACAAGTGGGCGTGTTGCTTTCCGGGCTGCGTTCGAGGGGGCTGCTCGAACAGACCATCATTGTGGTGGTGAGTGATCACGGCGAGGGTCTCGGCGACGATCCGCGCTTGCCGGGAAACCACGGCAAGTTCGTCTACAACCCACTTGTCCACGTTCCGCTTGCGATCCGAATTCCGGGTGTGCCGGCCAACTCGATTGAAACCGCAGTTTCGATTCTCGATTTGCATCCGACGTTGATCGAGCTTGCCGGTGTGGTCCCACCACCGGTTGCGGGCCAGACACTCGTACCCCATCTCGTTTTGGACACACCCCCTTCCTGGCTCAACCAACATCGACCGCTGCCGCTCAACGAAAGTGATCAATTCGGTGTTGTGGTCTGGCCCTACAAGCTGATGGTGCGAAAGGCCGAAAACCTTTCGGAACTGTATGACATCTCGAAGGATTTCCGCGAGAAGACCAATCTTTCAGCGGCGCAACCCGACCGGGCCCGGGCGATGCTGGCCTCATACTTGGCTCTGCCTACCGTCAACGTGGATCGAACCAACAAGGGACGAAGGCTGCGCAACCAGGCAGCACAGGTCGTACCCGCCGCACGTTGATCTCTATTTGCCTTGAAACAAACGGGGCGCAAAAATATTCAGGTAGTCGCGCCAGTTCATCCAAACGTGACCTCCTTCGCTTTCAAGGTACTCGGGCGCAAAGCCGTGGCCCTTGAGAATGACCGGTCGGCTGCACGTCAGGCGAGAGGATCGGTGGTTGCTCCGGCGTCTGTGCACTGACCACAGGGCTCGTCCCGAGCAGCGCCAGACAAACAACCATCGACCGAATGACTTTGCGGAACCGACTCGGTGCAGCGTTCATGGGCGCATCCTCGAAGCGGGCGACCCTCCGTCAAGAACCTTCCGTCGACAAAATATCCCGACTGACGCCTGGGTCACAGCTCGCCCAAGGTTGAATGCGCACTTATACGGCAATTTTCAGCAGACTTGGATAATAGATAATGGAACATGTTCACGCCGTTTCTCCTCGCCCAAAGCCATGCCTTGCTTGCTGTATTGCTGGCGACCCCGCTTTCCGCAACGTCGCCCACGTCTCCCATGCCGCCCCCGATATTCGAGCTCCGGGTCGGCAGTGAGCGCATTGCAATCCATGATCTGAATGCCGCTGCCTTTGGTCAATTCGAGCTCACCCGCCCGGTGGAGGTTTCGATTCGCACCGAGTACGACGTCCGCTGGGTGGATATCCGTCCCCGGTCCGCACGCATTGAGGCTGTGATCAGCGCTGACCACAGCACCATTCGCTTCACGGTCACAAAACCCGTTGCGCTTACCATCGAATTCAACGGCGACTGGAAACGCGCCGTGCATCTATTCGCGACGCCCCCCGAGAAATCGCCACCGGCAACCGATGCACCCAAGGTGCGACGATTCGGCCCCGGCGTTCACGAAGTAGGAGAGATCGTGCTTCAGGACGGCGAGTCTGTCTATCTGGAGAAGGGATCGTGGGTGAAGGGGCACATCAAGGCGGTGAAAGCCAAGAACATCACGATCTCCGGCCGTGGTGTGCTCGATGGCGACTTCGTAGTCCCCGAGCCTCCACCTACAGAAAAGAAAGCCCAACCGTACGGCAACGTTCGCAGCATGATCCGCTTTGAAGACGTACAAGACGCGCGCATCGAAGGCATCACCATCGTGAACAGCAAGACCTGGACGGTGCTTTTGCGACGGTCAAAGGGTATTCGCGTCTCGGGCATCCACATTCTGAACGCTGGCTCTCCCTGTACGACGGATGGCATCGATGTCGTGTCGTCAAGCGACGTCGTGATCGAGGATGTGTTCATCCGAACCAACGATGACAACATCGCGGTCAAAAACCTGGACAGCGCCGAGCGGATTTCCGACATCACCGTGCGACGCGCGGTGTTCTGGAACGAAAAATGCGGCAACGCGATTGAAATCGGATTCGAGTTGCGAACGGGTGTTCTTGAAAATATTCGTTTCGAAGACATCGACATCATCCGCGTGGAACGGGGTGCCGCGATCAGCATTCACAACGGCGATGCCGCAACCGTGAAGAACGTCGTGTTTGACAACCTGCGCGTCGAGGACGCTCGCCACAAGCTCATCGATTTCGCCATCGTCTGGGGCGCCTACGGCAAGGACCGGCCCGCATCGCGGGAAGATCGGCAAAAAATGTCGGACCGAGGCGGGGCATGGGACGCCGTGTTGCGCGCCGCTCCCGACGTTCGCAAAGAACAGGCTGAGTATCGCGGGCACGTCGAAAACATCACGGTTCGCAATCTGCACGTGGTCGAGGGAGCCCACCCCTTCAGCGTCATCGCGGGCTACGACGAAGCCCACGTTGTAAAAGGCGTGACGATTGAGAATCTTCGCGTGGGAGAAAAGCGCATTCGCACCGAAAAGGAAGCTAAACTCTCGAAGGAGTTTGCACCTGGACTGCGGCTCCGATAAGTCATGAAAACAACACAACGACAGCTTCTACAGAGTTCGATCGCCGCCTTGCCTGCGGCAGCGTTGCTCTCGCGTGGCCATTTATTGCAACGACTCGCCTTCGCAGTGATCATCTTGTTTGCCGGAACACCGTCGGCCCTGGCCGACGACGGACCGAGCAAGGCTGCCAGCATTTTGGCTGGTCACTCTGCACAGGGGCATCTGTTCAGCGACGGACCGAGACAGGAGGCGCGCCTGATGATCGGCATGCCGAAGGTTCACTTCCCCATTTCGTGTCACGCGGAAGGTGGCACAGCTCCGAAGGGTGATAAAGCTGCCCGCGACAGGGCCGTTGCGGCCTATTTCGATCAGGGCGTGGGCCAATTGCACGGCTTTTGGAGTTTCGAGGCCGAGCGTTCCTTTCGCCAGGTGGCATTGCTGTCGCCTTCCTGTGCGATTGCGTACTGGGGGATGGCGATGGCTGCCATCAGCAACGAAGCGCGCTCGATTGGTTTCATACGCAAGGCCGTGGCGAAAAAGGCAAGCGCCGATCCGCGGGAAATTCTATGGATCGATTCGCTGGCTGCCTTTCACGAAGTGACCGAAGCCGAGGCGCGCATGGACACCGCATCCGACGAACCGCTATCGAGCGCGAAGGCAGAAGCCCCCGGTCGCGTCTATGGCAAGCCAAGCCTCGAACGGATGAAGGACTACATCAAGGCACTGGAAGGCATTGTCGAGGCGTATCCCGATGACATCGAGGGCAAAGCCCTCCTGGTCTTGGCCATCTGGGACGCCGAGGCGAAGTTCTTTCGATTCTGGGACAAGGCGATGGGCGATGGATTGCCGATTCAAAGTCGGGAAGCGGTACACGCCCTCGCTTCACAGGTGCTGGCGAAAAATCCACTCCACCCAGTCAACCACTACATCATTCATCTCTGGGATGGACCCCGTGCACGCCGTGCCGTGGACTCGGCGTTCAACTCGGGTCTTTCAGGACCAGGGATCCCGCATCTGTGGCACATGGCAGGACACACACTGGCAAACCTCAAGCGATTCGGAGACGCGACCTGGCATCAGGAGGCCGCAGCACGCCTTGATCACGCCTACATGATTGCGGACGATATCTTTCCCGATCAGATCCACAACTATGGTCACAACAACGACTGGTTGGTGGCCGATCTCGCCATCACGGGGCGCGTGCATGACGCGGTTGCCCTGGCCAAGAATCTCATCGAGATTCCAAGACATCCTGCGTGGAACGATCTGGGCGATCGGAAGAATCGTCCGGTCAACGCGGCACTGGCCTACGCCTACGCAGAACAAAAAGGCGAGAACAGCGCCACGTTTGGACGCAAGCGGCTATTTGAATTGTTGCTCGACTTTGAGCTGTGGGACGAATTGTTGGCGCTCAGGGATGGGCCGTATCTTGAACCCACGGCCTTCCCGGCGGAACAGTGGAAACGTCAGATTTCCATCGCGCTTGCGGAAGCCAAAACCCTGCGCTTGAAGGAAGCGCCTGCCTCGTTGGCCGAAGCAGAAAAGCTGCTGACGGCAGCGGCGCCCAAACCCGACGAAGATCTCAAGAAAAGGCGCGCCCTGCACGCCGAGGTACGGATCGAAATCCAACTCGGACTTGGTAGGAAAGCCGAGACCAAAGATATCGAGCAAGTGGAATTCTTGCCGCGACAGCGCCGGGCCGACTTGCTATTCCGCCTGGGAAAACGGGACGACGCACTCAAGAATGCCGCTGAAAGCGTAACACAATCTGAAAATGAGCTCCCCCCCCTTGCGAGATACGCCGAGTTGCTCTGGCGAGCAGGGCGACAATCCGAGGCCGTCAATACCTTTGCCCGTCTGCGACCGCTCGCCGCTCGCGCCGATCTGGACGTGTCGATGTTTGCACGCTTGCTCCCGATCGCCCAAGCCGCGGGTGCGACACCGAACTGGCGACCAACTGACACAATCGATGGTCGCAATCACGGCGCTGGCAAGGCACGCCCAAAACTCGAAAGTTTCGGGCCAGCCCGATGGCAGCCACCCCAGGCTCCCGAATTCAAACTCCCCAACAGCGACAACAAGACGATCACCCTGAAGGATTACGCGGGCCGCCCCGTGATTCTCATCTTCTACCTCGGCAACGGGTGCATTCACTGCCTCGAACAGCTGCGCGCCTTTTACCCGGTGCAAAAACAATTTCGCAAAGCGGGTATCGAACTGCTTGGCGTCAGCACTGATTCCGTCGAAGGATTGCGCCAAACCATCGACAACACGATCCCAAAAGAACGACTGAATTTTCCGCTTGTTTCCGACCCCTCGTTCACGGCTTTTCGGGCTTTCCGCGCGTACGACGGTTTCGAGAAGAAACCGTTACACGGAACGTTCCTCATCGATGGTGCAGGAAAAATTCGCTGGCACGACATCAGCTTCGCGCCGTTCAAGAACGTCGAATTTCTACTCAACGAAAGCCGGCGCCTGCTGCAGCTCCCGTCGGCCTCGACACCACCTACCCGCTTTTCTGACCTGCAAACGCGCAATTGAAAGCAAGGGTGAGGGTGGCCATCCCCGGGTCCGGAGGCAGTGCCTTGAGCGAGCTGCCACCGATTGACTCCTGTTGCGCATTTGGCGGCAGACCCTTGCCCCGATGGGTGCCGTCTGACTCGGCGCGCCTTTGCCGCTCCGAACCTTCTTCTGACGCCCAATGGCGCGGCGTATGAATCCTTGTAATATTCGTCCCCATGCCGACGACGACTTGGAAAGAAATCCTGGCAGACCGCATCCCCGAAGCCCTGGGCAGAGAGATCGATGTTTTCGACAAGCAGATTGCGCTGCGCAAGGAAAACAAGATCGAGGAAAAGCTGTTTGCCGAAACCCGATTGCGACGCGGCGCCTATGGACAGCGTTACGACAACGGGCAGCGCAGCGACGGCGAGAAATCGCAAGAGCTGAAGTACCCCTGCGGGCCGCTCACGAAGGGTCCGCAAACCGTCTGGGATGCACCCGGCATGATGCGCATCAAGATCCCGTTTGGTGCCGTCAGCGCGCAACAGATGGAGGTCCTGAGTGAACTCGCCGAGGAGTATTCGGATCAGATTCTGCACATCACCACGCGGCAGGATATTCAGCTTCACTTTGTCCACATCGAAGACACACCGGATCTCATGCGGCGCCTGGGTGCCGTCGGCATCACGACGCGCGAAGCGTGTGGCAACAGCATCCGCAACGTGACGGCTTGCCAGTATGCCGGTGTCTGCCCCGATCAGCCATTCGACGTGACCCCCTACGCCAATGCAATGGCCTACTTCCTGCTTGGGCACGATGATGCGCAGGATTTTGGACGCAAGTTCAAGATCGCGTTTTCGGGCTGCAAGGACAACGCCTGCGGCCTGACCAATTTCCACGATCTCGGGTGCATCGCGCGCGAACGCATCGTGGACGGCCAGAAGAAAATCGGCTTCGAGTTCCTCGTGGGCGGCGGACTGGGTGCCGTACCACAGAACGCCCAGATGTTCGACGACTTCATGCCGCCCGAAGAACTGCTGCCGACGGCACAGGCCATCTGCCGCGTATTCGCGCGCCTCGGCGAAAAACAAAACCGCGCCAAGGCCCGCATCAAATTCCTGATCAAAAAGATCGGCATCGAAGAGTTCAAGCGCCTGGTCCTAGAGGAACGCGCCAAACTTCGTCCGGACGAGCGCTGGACTGCATTTCTCGACCACCTGGATGTTACGAATGAAAAACCACTAAAAGCCGGCGCGCCCCTGTCCGCGGGCAGTCATGGCGCCGACTACGATGCGTGGGCCAAGCACAACGTGCGGGCACAACTTCAAAAAAACTACTCGACCGCGATTGTGCGCATGCCACTCGGTGATTTCACAGCCGATCAGGGCCGCATCGTCGCGGATCTGATGCGCAAGTACACGGGCGACACCTGCCGACTCACCGCCGATCAAAACCTGGTCTTGCGCTGGGTTTCGAATGCCGATCTGCCCGATCTGCACCGTGATCTCGCCGCCGCCGGTCTGGCGCGCGGGGGTGCGGATACCATCGGAGACATCACAGCCTGCCCTGGCACCGACACGTGCAAACTTGGCATTTCATCGTCGCGCGCGCTGTCGGCCGAACTCACGAATCAAATCGAGGGTCCGAACCCTATCGTGGCACCCGAGGCGCGCCATCTGCGCATCAAGGCCAGCGGTTGCTTCAACTCGTGCGGACAACACCACGTCGCCGACCTGGGATTTTTGGGCGTCAGCCGAAACGTCGGCGGGCGACGTGTCCCGCACTTCCAGCTGGTTGTCGGCGGGCAATGGAACAACAACGCGGGCTCATACGGCCTCGCCATCGGAGCCGTACCCTCCAAGAAGGTGCCGGCCATCGTCAAGCGTGTTACGGACAAGTACGTCGCCGAGCGTCTGAGCGAGGGCGAAACGTTTCAGGCCTACATCGAACGCGTCGGCAAAAAAGAGATCCGAAAACTCGTGGAAGAGGTTCAGCCAATTCCGCCCTACGAAGTGGATCCCAGTTTTTATTCAGACTGGGGTGATCCGCGCGTGTACACGATCGGCGACATGGGCGTCGGCGAATGCGCCGGCGAAATTGTTCCCTATGTCGAAATGGGCCTGGCCGCGGCCGAGCGTGAAGTCTTCGAGGCGCAGGAGCTATTGGATGGTGGTGACATGGCGGGTGCCGCCAAGCGCGCGTACAGCGCGATGCTGCAGGCCGCGCGGTCGCTCGCCCGCGAGAAGAACCAGAACATCGGCGACACTCCCGCTGAAGTCGTCTCCGAGTTCCGCAAACACTTCGTCGACACCCAGTTGTTTTTCGATCCCTTTGCAGGAGCGAAATTTGCACAGTACCTATTCCGGGTGCACGAAGAAGGAACCGACCTCAAGTCCAAGGATTCGGTGCACCAGACAATCGAAGAAGCCCAGCTCTTCGTGGATGCCTCGCATCAGTGTTACGCCCGCCTCGGAGCGCAACTTTCGCAACCTGTCGTCGCCTGATCGCTCGGAGCATCGTTTATGAACGCCGAAAAAATTCAGATCAAACTCTTTGCCAAGCCCAAGACTGGGACGGCGATTCATCCTTCCGCCTTCGTTCCCGTGTTTCACGAGTGGATTCGCAATACGGTACTTCCGGAATTGATGATCGATGTCGCCACCTATGAACACGTGGCCAGGGGACCCAGCGTGTTGTTTGTCGGTCACGGTTCCGACTATGTCATCGACGAGCACAAGGG
>JAWXBF010000037.1:0-15037 GCA_034439895.1 Deltaproteobacteria bacterium | reverse complement strand
TTTGACCCCGGTGAACGGGCCCATCCCGAATTGTGAATGCCGGGTTTCGGCACCGGTTGCACACCTGACTTGGGGTTATCGTTCCAGCAGGAATCGAAGAACACAAACATCGTCCGAATGTGATGTCGATCGGCGATTCCGAGGTATTGCTCGATGCGTTTTTTAAAGCCGACTGCGTCCTGTTCCCAGGGTAGGTTGTGTAGGAACACCCGCATCGTGTTCATCCCGATGCCGCGTGCAAATTCCAATTCACGATCGATGGTGGTCGGATCAAACGTTTCGGCCTGCCACATCTCAAGCTGGTTGATGGCCGTGCTGGGGATGAAATTGGCCCCTACGGGCCACCCCTGCGCGGCGTACCACTTGTTGGCCTTCGCAACCGGCCAACGCGGCTCGGCGTTGGCGACGGTTGTGGCAAGCAGAACGGAAAGAATGATGGCCGACTTCAAACCGAAAATACCGCGGTTTTGGAAATTCGTATCACGACAAAATCCAGTGTCCAATTGGTCTTTCATCGTGTGACAGTTGCAACGCCGTCCCGCACGGTTGAGCCGAGCGACTGAACCACGGCGGCCTTAGCGCCGGTATCCATGGTTGACACGAAGTGGCCGTCGTAGCCGGCCGGTGCGTACTGGATTTGCACCGCGGTGAACTTGGTGTTGCCGTGCATGAGGTTCCCGGAGGCCGGAGATGCGGTGGCGGTCAGGCCGTGATCGGCATAGACAGCCGTTCCCGCAAGGGCCACCCCTGCTTGCCTGGCGAGTTCGGCCTGCGTCACTTCGGGGGCGTAGGTGTCCAACGTTCCGAAGATGTGGAGCAAATTCTTGGCGCCCACATCCATGCGCGGGTAAAGCGCAATGCGATTTACCATGTTCAACGGATCGCCACGCTCGAAGTAGGTCTGAAGAACGGTGATCAGCGGATGGTTGACCGGATTTTCGGCATTGACAGGTTCACCAATGATAACCGGCAAGGCGGCAGCGATGTTCACCGGTTTCTGCTTTGAAACCAGGCTCTTCGCCAAAAAGCCACCCGAGCCCGACAGAACGACCGACTTGTAGATCGGTTCATAGCCGGCAGCCATGGCAGCAGCGTTGGCACCCTGCGAATGACCGTAGAGCACCACCTTGGCCGGATCGAGCTTGACGCCCATTTGATCGAAAGAGGAGGTGACTTTGGCCATCACGAAGAGATCGGCTGCGGCTTGCAGTTGCGTATCACGCGCCGATTGCGGATTCAGGATGTTGAATACCAGTTCTTCAACGCCAAGGGTTGTTGTACCCGTGCGTGTGCCGTGCAAGGCACCGTCGTAGCTTATCATTGCCATCGGAACGGCGGCCCCACCTGGAACCGTACCGACGGCGAAGGCCTGTGACCAACCCACGTTGCGACCCGATAGGTACGAACCCGTTGTGCCGTGACCATAAACTGCGACCGGCCAGCCTCCGGCGGGCATGGTGCTCTTCGGCACGGTCAGCGAGAAACAAACCGATTCACTTGGCGTGGTTGCATTCAAGGTCGGTGCGCCGTTGGCGTCGTACTGAATCGCGCCACCGTTCTCGGGGTTTTCGTAAGGACGCGTGCCCTGCTGCCAAACCGGGAAGGTGATCTGACCCTGGTATTCGTCGTACGATGCGCTGGCTTCGGCAGCAAGGCATCCCCGGGTCTTTTCAGCACCGGTCTTGCCATCATCACAAGGCGAAAGCACGCCGACCTCTCCGCATTTGACCATCTTGGTGACGGTGGCCATGGGCGCTGCCAGCGTGGTGGTGGCTTTACGTAGCGCAACCAGCGGATCCTCAACCTTCTGCGTGGTGAATACAGCCGCCACCAAGAAATCCTGCGGATTTTGTGCAGTCTCCGTAATCCAGTCGCGCAGGGGCTTGTGGTTCATCCAGGCAGCGCTCAACTCGGCATCGACGGGCGCAGTTGCCGACAACATCGCATCGAAGTCCGCATCGCGTTGAAAGGGTGAACCCGTTGTATCAAGCAGTTTTTGCGCGGCGGTATTCTTGAGCACGACAGCGTAGGTCGTATCGGGCTGGAGGTGACCGTCACCCGGCTGCAATACCATGTGGCGCGGACAGAGATAGTTCGTTTTGTTGGGATTGTAGCTCCAAGTGTGACCCAGCCGACTGTTGTAATCCGTCTTGCGTTTGTCGATGTTCCACACTGTCACCATGCCATCGGCCTTTAGATTTGCAGAATCCACCAGCCGCGAGAAGCGCAGGAACACGCGACCATTCAGCGCAAAGCCACCAATATCCGCTTCAATCGCCTTCTTGTAGCGATCGATCGGATCGAAGGGCAAAAGTCGCACACCCGGCGTGGGGAAGTTGCGCATGCTCAGTTTTCCGTTTACAAGGCGTGCGTCGCTTGGGAAAGGCAGACGGAAATAGTCCTCGTGAGGTGCGGCCGATGCGCGCGGAATCTCGAAGTGGATCTTCGGAACGATTTCCTCGGTGGCCGAGCACATCGCCCCCGCCCACATCGGAATCGAACGATACGACTGGCAGGAACCAGCGGCGCAGAGCAAACCGCCCAGACACTGGGTGCCCGAGGTACACACGGAACCCAGGTCACCAGTCCCTGCGACGGCACAAGTCCCCGCAAGCCCGGTGCGAACGCAGGCCAACCCGGCCGCACAATCACCTTCGCTTGCGCAGGTAGCACCCGCCATCGCTGGCGTTGCAACGCGCGAGGCGCACTGACCGAGGGGTGAGCAGAAGAGAGCTGGCAAACAATCCGCGGAAACGATACAGGCTCGACCCGGGACGCCCATGCCGTCGGGCTGGCAGGTCTTGGTCGTCGCCGAGCAATCCAGTGGCGCACGACACTCAACGCGCCCAGTACAGGCAAGGCCTATCCCCTTGCCTGACGGAACCCCACCGCCGGTGCCACCGGTGGAAACACCACCCACGCCACCCGCGTTGCCATTTGCGTCTCCGTTGTTATCGATAAAACAGGCGTTGCCACCAAGGCCCGCCAAAATTACCGCTCCCGCAACATATGCCAGCTTTTTCATGGAATTAATCTCGTCCCTTTCGGGGGCCGATAGTACACCAGCGGACCCCGACATTGAACCCCCTTTCGGGGCCATCGAAATGTCTGCGAAATGTCACCGTTGTTCGCGCCCGCCGATGGCCGCATACTGTAGGAAACCCGCGATCTTCCGAGGTTCCCCATGACCAAGTCCCGCGCAGCTTCCTCCAAATCCAACCGGCCCCGTGTCTCCCTTGACGCGGAG
Source organism: Deltaproteobacteria bacterium (assembly GCA_034439895.1). Taxonomy (GTDB): domain Bacteria; phylum Myxococcota_A; class Polyangia; order Fen-1088; family Fen-1088; genus JAWXBF01. Next base: position 11,790 of record JAWXBF010000037.1, on the reverse strand, counting down.
GCCAAAATCCTGACCGAAATTTCCAGCGGCAAGCACGACAAGGTTCGGGTTGCTGCCTGCGACATCGATGGCGTGCTTCGCGGAAAGTACATGCACCGGGACAAGTTTCTATCGGCGGCGACCGGTGGGTTCGGCTTCTGCAACGTCATCTTCGGTTGGGACGCGGGTGACGTGTGCTACGATAACAGTAGCTACACCGGCTGGCACTCGGGATACCCCGACGTGAAAGCGGCCATCGACCGCAGTACGTTTCGCCGCGTCCCCTGGGACGACAACGTCCCGTTCTTCCTCGCAGATTTCGTCAACGAAAGCGGCGGCGATCTTCCGATCTGTCCTCGGCGCCTTTTGCGTCGAATCGTGCAGCGGGCCAACGACGCAGGGTTCAGTCCCAATGCCGGGATGGAATTCGAGTGGTTCAACTTCAAGGAGACGCCACAGTCACTGCACGACAAGGGCTTTCACGAACCGCAGCCAATCTCACCCGGCATGTTTGGCTATTCCCTGCTGCGCACCGGCCGCAACCTGCCCTTCTTCAACGCGCTTCAAGATGAAATGCAGGCGTTTCGAGTGCCCATCGAGGGGCTGCATACCGAAACCGGACCGGGCGTGCTCGAGGCGGCCATCCAGTATTCGAATGCGCTTGAAGCAGCCGATCGCGCGGTGCTGTTCAAGTGGGGCGCGCGCGACATCGGCGCGCGCTTCGAGATCATGCCGACCTTTATGGCCAAGTGGAACAATCAGCTTCCCGGCTGCAGCGGCCACATCCACATCAGCCTGGCCTCGGGCGAAAAAAACGCGTTCCACGATGCCAAGGACCACCACCGTATGAGCCGCGTCTTCAAGAGTTACCTCGCGGGTGTCTTGACCGCCCTGCCGGAAATACTTCCGATGTTTGCCCCGACGGTGAACAGCTACAAACGCCTCGTCGAAGGATACTGGGCTCCGACACGCTCCAACTGGGGCATCGACAACCGAACCGTCGCCATGCGCGTGATTCCGGGCAGCGAAAAGTCGACCCGCCTTGAACTGCGGGTTCCCGGCTCTGACTGCAATCCCTACCTCGCCATGGCTGCCGGCATCGCCGCGGGGTTGTGGGGCATCGAACAGGGACTGGAACTTGAACAACTTCCCGTGCGCGGCAGCGGCTACGCGGACAAAGCCAGCGTGCGTCTGCCCCGTGATCTCAACGAAGCGCAACACGCCATGTCGCAATCGGAAATTGCACGGACGCTATTCGGCGATGCGTTCGTCGATCACTTCACCGCCACCCGCGAATGGGAATGGCGGCAATACAGCAACGCGGTCACAAACTGGGAACTCAAACGTTATTTCGAGATCATCTGATGTCAGACAACACCATCGCCCGATACAGTTTTCCAACCGACATACGCTTTGGCATGGGGGCGCGCACCCTCTTGCCCGACATCTTGACAGCGGCCGGAGTGACCCGACCGCTGATTGTCACCGATGCGGGCCTGGCACGATTGCCCGTTCTCGGTGAAATTCAGCAATTGCTGGCAACGGGAAAGCTGGACGCGGCGGTTTTCTCGGGGGTTATCGGCAATCCCATGCTCTCGCAGGTCAGTGCCGGGGTGGCAGCCTTCCGTGCGCACCGTGCGGACGGCATCGTCGGGTTGGGTGGTGGCGCTGCACTCGATGTCGCGAAGGCCATCGCACTCATGGTGAACCATCCGGGTAATCTCTTTGACTACGAAGACGATCTACCGGGCGCACGACCTTTTGATCAGCCGATCCCTTATATCGTAGCACTGCCCACGACCGCAGGCACCGGCAGCGAGGTCGGACGCAGCGCCGTCATCTCCGACGACACCACCCACATCAAGAAGATCATTTTTTCACCACGACTGCTGGCCAAGGTCGTGCTGGCCGATCCGGAACTGACCGTGGGATTGCCCGCGCCCGTCACGGCGGCAACGGGAATGGATGCACTCACCCACAATGTCGAGGCCTTTTTGGCCCGAGGCAACCATCCGATATGTGATGGTATTGCCCTTGAGGGCGTTCGGTTGAGCGCGATGTACCTTGAACGTGCCGTCAAAAACGGGACTGATCTGGAAGCCCGCGGCGGCATGTTGATGTCGTCGATGATGGGCGCCATCGCCTTTCAGAAGGGACTTGGCGTCGTGCACTCGTGTGCGCACGCGCTCGGGACCGTTTGCGACACCCACCACGGACTTGCCAACGGCGTCATGGTCGACCATGCACTGGTCTTCAATGTCGAAGTTTCGGAAGCGCGCTTCATCCGACTTTGTGACACGATTAACCTTGGCAACCCCTCCCCAGGCGCATTTCTTGACTGGTTGCGCCGGCTAAAATCCGACGTGATGATTCCTGCCGGCCTCACAGGGCTTGGCATCAGCGCAGAAAGCATTCCGCGTCTTGCCGATGTCGCCATCGCGGACGCTTGCCACTCCAACAACCCAAGACCCTGTGCACGCGAAAACTTTGAACGCATCTTCCAGAGCGCTCTATGATTTCCGCTGACTTTTCCGATATTCGAGTCGGTCTTTCCGCCTCGTTTTTCCACGCCGATCCGACCCGCAATCTGTTCAAGGGCAAAACCTTGACCTATCTGGAACAAGATCTGGCGCATTGGGTGCTGAGTGGAAACGCCCTGCCCTATCTCATCCCGGCCGCACCGCCCGCGCGACCCGATGCCCTGGATGCCTACGTTCGGGATCTGGACGCGCTTCTGCTTTCAGGTGGGGCAGACATAGCGCCGGAAACGTACGGCGAAACGCCATTGCGGCCCGAGTGGGCGGGCGATCGCATTCGCGATCTCTACGAGATTGAGCTTTTGCAGGCCTTCATGAAGCTCGGCAAGCCCGTGCTTGGCGTGTGCCGGGGGCATCAGCTTGTCAATGTCGCCTTCGGGGGCACGATGTTTCAGGATATCGGTACCCAGATGCCCAACGCCCGCGTCCATCGGAACTGGGACGTTTACGAACACAATCTGCACGAAATCACGATCGTCGAGGGCAGCGTTCTTTCCAAAGACCTGGGAGGCCAGACCCAGGCCCGAATCTGTTCCGTGCACCATCAGTGCATCAAGGATCTGGGGCGAGACCTGGTCGTCGAGGCCACCTGTCCACAAGATGGTGTGATCGAGGCCATTCGTTACACGGGCAACACCTGGGTGCGCGGGGTGCAATGGCATCCCGAGTGGCACGATCCGGGCGATGCGGGCATTGTATCCGGCACGCCCATTTTGAACGCTTTTCTTGGCGCCGCCCGTCAGCAAAAGGAACGCAAACCATGAGTCAGTCCCTCACAATCGTGAATCCCGCAAACGGCGTGACAACCGGAACGGTCCCGCAAGACGATGCCGCGTCCATTGCAAAAAAGTATCAGGAAGCGCGTGCTGCACAACCGGCCTGGGCGCAAAAGCCATTGTCGGCTCGAATCGCAATTCTGACGCAGTTCAAATCGCACGTATCGGACGCGCTTGAGAAGCTCGCGCACACCACGACCGGCGAAACCGGCAAGCCCATCACGCAATCGCGCAACGAATTGCGCGGCCTACTGAGACGCATCGACTTTTTTTTGACAGAGACCGAATCGGTCTTGCAGACTGCGGAGGTTCACACCGAAGCAGGACTTGCGGAGCGTATCAGCCTTGAACCGCTTGGCGTCATCGGCAACATTTCGGCGTGGAACTATCCCTACTTTGTGGGATCGAACGTGTTTATTCCGGCGTTGTTGACTGGCAATGCGGTTCTATACAAGCCTTCTGAATACGCAACACAAACGGGATTGGCCCTGACACATTTGTTGATCGAATCGGGTGTGCCATCGGAGGTGTTTGCGCCCGTGATCGGACGCGGTGACGTCGGCGCGTTGCTGTTGCAACAACCACTCAATGGCGTCTTCTTCACGGGATCTTACGCAACCGGCGTTCGCGTGGCGACGGCAGCTGCCGGTCAGCTGATGAAGGTTCAACTGGAACTTGGCGGCAAAGATCCTATCTACGTCACCGACGACGTTGATATCGCCAACGTGGCGGCGGCGACGGCCGACGGTGCATTTTACAACGCCGGTCAAAGTTGCTGCGCGGTCGAACGCATCTACGTCCATGAAGCCATCCATGACGCTTTTGTCGAGGCTTTTGTCGATACGATTCGTGGTTTCGTCATCGGCGATCCGCTCGATGATGCCACCTACATTGGGCCTCTTACGCGCGCAGAACAACTTGCCGTCCTGGCGGATCAAGTCGCGGACGCGGTGAACAAGGGCGCGACACTCCGCATCGGCGGCAATCGCATCGAACGTCCTGGAAACTATTTTGCGCCTACAGTTCTGACCGACGTCGACCACCGGATGAAAGTCATGCGCGACGAATCCTTTGGTCCAATCATCGGCATTCAAAAAGTGCACAGCGATGCCGAGGCGATGGCATGTATGGCCGATACGCCCTACGGACTGACGGCAGGCGTATACAGCCGTACGGTTGAGCGCGCACAACCGATTCTGCAAGCGATGCAAACCGGTTCGGTCTACTGGAACTGCTGCGACCGCGTGAGCCCAGGTTTGCCATGGTCAGGTCGAGGCCATTCGGGCATCGGTTCGACTTTGGGCAAAGCAGGCATCGCGGCCTTCGTGCAGCCCAAGGCCTGGCATCTCCGCGGCTAATCAGCGCGTCTTGATGCGCATCTCGTTGGGAACGCCGTAAAACGAATAGATGGGATCGCGGCGAAACAGGCCATTTGATTCGCGCTGCGTGATCAACGCGGCAAGGTGAAGCGTGGCGCGGGCGCGTGCGTGGCGAAGCTCGTCTTCGCGGGCCCGTTGCTGGGGCCAGGAGAGAAATTCTAGTTCGATCTCAAGGCGCCGGTAGGCACCCAAGCTTTGTTCGAATCGATCGGCCGTCCTCGCCATCGCCGCCGCCCGCTCGGCCGCCCATTCGACCATGAAGGCCTCATGTACGTTTGCGAAATCCATCTGCGTACTGAAACGCAGTGTATTACATGTCGGCGCGCGCCAGTGAGAATTTGTTATTCTCCGAGAAGACAACGGTGAACGAGGGCTGCGCCTCGGGTGGGAGCAGGCTTTTCAGCTCGTTTTGCCGCCCGCGGTCATAGAGGAAAAAAGCCCGTTTGCCCCGGTTGCGCTCGATCCAGATCTTCAGTTGATCATCGGCATTCTCGTTGTCAAAAACGGTCCGATCCTCGCGGGGACCCTCGTAGATGGCGTTCTTCGTATAGAAGGTCTCACCGCGCCAGTACATCATGTACGCCACCAGTTTTTCGTCGGGCGAGGCACGCTCGCGGTAGTAGACCGCGAGCGGATGTTTCTGAGTCCATTGCGGCGTGATATCGCGCAGGACCACGTCGAGCAGGTAATACGAAAACACGACGGACGAGACGGACAGCAACGCCACGCCCGCGCCGACGCCGCGGCGGAATGCGAAGAGAAGCGATGCCACCGCAAACGTGACACCAAATCCCAACAAGGGTTTGGTGAAATCAAGAACGGCAGGCCACGGGCGCCCCGACGGACTGTGAACGTAGTCGTAGTTAAAGAGCCACAAAAAGCGCTCTGCCGAATGGGGCGCTGCGGTGAAATCGGCCAGCACCAGCAACAACAACGGCACACCGCTGCACACGACCAGCCAACCCACCTTGCGACGCAAGCCGACGCCCGCGTCGGAGTTTTTCAGCAATCCATCCAGAAAACAACCGATCACAATCGCAAGACCTGGCAAGGCGGGCGCGACGTAGTGGTGGAACTTTGTCATCGACATCGACACAACGCCGTACCCCAGGACGCACCAGATCGCGCCGAGAGCGATCACGCCCGTTGATCTTGCATCGCCGTTGACCCCACGCGCACGAATGCGTGCAGCAAACGCAACCAGCGCGGCCGGCGCAACGGCCAACCACGGCCAGACCGCATAACCCATCTCTCGCAGAAAGTACTCAAACGAACCTCGATCGCCGTGGCGACCCATCACCAGACGTCGCCAGTGATTATCGCCAAAGAGCTCGTTCCAGAACGCCCAGCCGTGGCGAATCACCATGCTGTGGTGCCAGGGCACCGCGACAAGGGCGCACGCCAGGACCGAAATCAGCAAGGCTGCGGGCAACTGCGGTCGCGCGAGCCGTTTCCAGCTCCAGGTAAAGGCAAGATAGGCGGTAAAAATCACCACCGGAAACCCAAGACCGGCGAGACCCTTGGCCAGCACGGCGAGACCACACAACATGGCGGCAAGATACAAATACAGAGGCGCTCGAATGCGACTGCGGGCGGCAAAATAGAGAAAGGCCACCGACCCGATGTAATACGGTATCATCGCCAGTGCCCCATACATCAGGCGACGCTTGCCACCCCACGTGACGACAACCCGTAGTTGCAAGGAATCCACGACCAGCTGTGGCACCACCGTCAGCACAAACACGGCGAGCATCGTGTAGAAAAGCCGGTGGTGCGGCCAGCTAAACCGACGCCATTGTTTGCGCGGCAAGGCTTCGTCGGCATCGTCGAAGATTGCCATCGCTCCGGTACAAAGTGCCATCGTCATGGGACCGATGAACACCATGTCGGTCATGGCCTGACGGGTGATGAGGCCAAACATCGGAAAGGTCGCCAGCACCAGCGCCGACAAGATACCCGCACGACGGCTGACCAAACGCGACACCAGCCAAAACACAGCGCTGATGGCGAGCACGCCCATCAATATGGTGGGCAAGCGCAATGCCCACTCGGCCTTCCAGGTCAGGACCATCTCGGCAGGATCGCTGCCGCGCCCACCGACACCGAGCGCCTTCATCGACAGGCTGATAAGCCAAAACGTGAGCACGGGCTTTGACCAAAACACTTCTTGATCGCGCGGCGAACCGGGCCACCACAGGCTAATGTAGTCGCCCCGAACCGTCATTTGCCGGGCGACCTCGCCGTAATGCGTTTCCCATGGATCCCACAATCCGTAGGTCCCTGCAAAAGGAACGTAAAGCAAGAGAGCGCCGACGATGACCAGCATCGTCAGTCGACGGCCACCTAGCTGTTCCAGCCATTGCCCAATCACGGTGGGCTGACGTTTACCATTGTCAGCGTGGCCCGCAAAGCATGCATCGACGGGACATCTGCGCCGTGGCCAGATATGTTGGCGAGTCGGCCTCCCATGACCGGACCCTCTCTCGTCACCCATCGACCCACCTATCCGACCGTTGCGCTCGCAAAGGACGTGGGACGCGCAATCCGGCAGGGTCATCCCTGGGTGTACCGTTCGGCCCTTGTCACCGCGAAGACAGAGGCCTTCACCGACGGCCTGCTTGTCGCGGTCGCGGGTCGGAACGGCGCACCGCTTGGGTGGGGATTTTGGACGGCCGATGGACCCATCGCGATCCGAATGATGTCGACGCGCATTGACACCACCCGCGGCAAGCGCCCCAATGACGTGGTCAACAAGTTGATCGGCAAGCGGTTAACGCAGGCGATGAACCGCCGACTCGCGGCCCTCGACGTTCAACGGACCAATGCCTTCCGCTGGGTCCACGGTGAAGCCGATGGGCTGCCCGGGATTCACCTCGATCGTTACGACCGAATATGTGTCGTACGTTTTGATGGATCTGGCGCGCGGGCTTTCTATTCGCCATTGTTGCCAAAACTTGAACGCTCGCTTGCGGAACTCACGCCGACGCTTGCGATCGAAAAGTTGATCGATCGCGAGCAACCGGGCGAGGCGTCTGAACCCTTCGTGGTGCGCGAATGCGGACTTCAGTTCGAGATCGCTGCGGGCGGCGGGCAAAAAGGCGGGCTTTTTCTCGACCAACGGGACAACCGAACCCTCGTGGCTGAACACGCACGGGGCAAGAGCGTGCTGAACCTATTCGGCTACACAGGCGGTTTTTCGGTTCATGCGGCCGCGGCGGGAGCCCGTCGCACCGACACGGTCGACATCGCCGCGCCAGCCATCGCTTCTGCTCGGCGGAACTTCGAGCACAACGGCCTGCCCGTCGATCAACATGGCTTCTGGGCCATCGATGCTTTTGAATTCCTGGAAAACGCAGCACACAAAGGCCAGACCTGGGACATCGTTATCTGCGACCCCCCCAGCTTTGCGCCCCGACAATCAGCACTCGGCGCCGCCGCAAAAGCGTATACAAAACTTCACCGGATGTCGGCCGAGGTTGTCGCTCCGGGTGGGTTGCTATGCGCGGCATCCTGTTCCAGTCACATTCGACGCGACCACTTCCTGCAACTCGTGCAGGACGGTGTGACAGCGGCAAAGCGCCGGCACACCGTCCTCGACAACCGAGGCAGCGGCATCGACCACCCGGTGATCCCTGCCTTTCCGGAAGGCGACTATCTCAAGTTCGTGATGTCACGACTTGACTAGCGGCACTGTGCGTCCGTACAGATTCCGCCGTTGCTGCACTCCCGATTGAACTGGCATTGCGGCGACACCTGTTGCGCCGTCACACAATAGCCAAGCAAACAGGCACTGCCACTGCTACCGGGTCCGCACTGACTGGTCTCCCAGCAAGGCGTGCGGCAGATCGCATTGACACAGGCCTGGCCTGCGGTGCAATCGGCGCTGGCCTTGCACTGCGGAACCGGCCGAAAGTCAGGTTTACAGATGCCATGATCGCACATGTCGGCGTTGCAACTGCAATCCGCGTCGGCGCCACAACGGAGGTGGCAGGTCCCGTTGATGCATGCCTTGTTGGCGCCGCAGTCGACATCAAAAATGCATTGACCGCCCGACTTCGTATTTGTATCACAGAAACCGCTGCGACAAACATCGCCTGTTCCGCAGTTTGAATCTGCCACGCAGGCTCTGTGACACATGCCGTCCACGCAGCGACCCCCTTTTCCGCACTGGTGGTTGAACTGACACATCGGCGTGCTCCCCGATGACGACGGCGGTGTCGATGTCGACGGCGGTGTCGATGTCGACGGCGGTGACGATGTCGGCGACGCGGACGTAAATGGCGTTCCGCCGGCACCACCCGAACCTCGACCGCCGCTACCCTGGCTTTGCCCCCCACTACCCCCAAATCGCCCGCCTCCACCCGTGGGGCCCGATTCAGATGACAGGGTCGGTGGTACACAGGTGTTGCGCTGGTCACACACAAACCCTCCCTCGCAGTCACTGGATGTCTGGCAAAGACCCGAAACGACACATTGAAATCGAATCCGATCGCAATAACACGATGGGCCGCATTGCTCATTCGTCGTACAAACACCCGCCCTGGACTCGAACTCTACACCCGATCCGCCCTGCCACCCCTCACCAACAGGGTCATCCCAACCGGACTCCGCTTCCAATCGGCAAGCCCCCAGCGCCAGAGCCCCTAGCATCAATCCGACGTAGGCCTGCCATTTTCTTGTGTTGATTGCGTTCATGATCCCGCTCCTATGTGAGAGGCCCTGAAGTGGGCCCGCGAGATAGACGCTACCGATCCGGGACGTATTCGTCCTACACACAGAGGAAAATGCGCTGGTGAAAAGCTGTCAGGCGAAAACGCCCGGCATCGACAATGTGGTGAAGAATGGACAGCTCGACCAGCGAGGCTATTCAATTCCGTGCAAGGGACCGCCGGATGCGAACAGGCTGTCCACGCGCGCGGTCACCCTCGCATCCTCGACAAGCGGCGGCGCGTGATGCGGTTTGCGACGCGCATCGATCACGATCGCGCCACGACATCCCCAGTGTTTGTCTTCGACGAACGCGCCGATACCGCCAATATCGGCTGCGGGATTGGAGCGCGTAAACGTGGTCCACACGAAGTTGTCAATCGAGCGCGCCACAAACTCCGCATCATCGACCACCACCACGAGCGCAAAGCGATTGATCGAAGATTCGGTCGAGAAAGCCGTGCAAAATCGTTCGCGGGCCGCGGTGCCGGAGTGAACGTCGGACACGCTCGGGCCGCGCACGACCAACACGCCCGGCATGGCCACTCGGGCATCTGAAAAACCCGGAGGCAACGTCAAATCCGACGGCACACTTTCCGGTAGCGTTCGAGCCGGCGGACCCACCGCAGCGAGCACCAGCTTGGAACCTCGATTGAACCCGGAACCAGAATAGTCCAGGGTATCCATCGTGGTACGGGTATGAAAATGCAAATCGCGCGTCGGATCGAGGCGCTCCAAAACGTGTTGCAGAAAAGCACCCACGTTGTGAATGTCGGGTGTCGGCGTGTTCGAGTCGGCGGCGATGAAAAGATATTTCGCCAGCGACAACTGCCCTTGACCTAGGATCGCATTGGCTTGCGTCAACAGTTCACGGGGCTCGGATATTTTGTCATACGGTACGTAACGTTCGCTGCCGACCGCAAGCAACAAAGGGTGAACGCCTGCCGCATCCACGGCATGCACCGCACGAATACCCGGTAGCACGGTGGGAATGATGGGACCGGTTATCGAGTGGATGAGCTCGCCAAAAACCGTATCCTCTTGCGGAGGACGTCCGACCACGGTGAAGGGCCAGATCGCGTCGCGCCGGTGGTACACCCGCAGCACGCGCAGCACCGGGAAGTTGTGGCGGAGGCTGTAGTAGCCCAGGTGATCGCCAAACGGTCCCTCGGGTTTGCCGGCACCAGGCGCAATTTCACCAAGAATCACGAAATCAGCCTCGGCCGCGACGGGAATCGCCCCCTTGTGGGGTGCCATCCGAACCCTTCGGCGACCGAGCACACCGGCGAACCCAAGTTCGGAAAGACCCTCGGGCAACGGCATGACGGCCGCAAGGGTCATTGCCGGAGGACCACCAACGAAGATCGCAACCTTGAGTGATTCGCCGCGCGCAAGGGCTGCCGTATGGTGCACGCCAATGCCGCGGTGAAGCTGGTAGTGCAAGCCTACTTCTTCGTCGGGAACGTAGTCGTTGCCCTGAAGCTGGATGCGATACATCCCGAGATTTGAAGCCATGAATCCGGGACGGGTCGGATCTTCGGTATAAACCTGCGGCAGCGTGATGAACGGGCCGCCATCATCGGGCCAACACACGATCTTGGGCAAATCGGTGATGCGCGATTGAGCCGCAAAAACAGGGCCGCCATCCACGAACTTCGGACGCAGGTACCAGGCCGATCGCAACGCACCGGCGTGCCGCCAGGGCCGCTTCATCGCCGAAGCGGGATCGACCTTTAATTCGACCAAACGTCGCACGGGATCCAGTGCGTCTCGAAAAATGAACTCGGCACGCGCCATGGTGCCAAACAGGTTGCCAAGCAACGGAAAGTTTGACCCGCGCGCGCGGGTAAACAAAAGTGCGGGACCCCCAGCGCGATAGACGCGACGTTGTATCTCCGCGACCTCGAGGTGGGGATCGACGTCGGCCTTGATCTCCAGCAGATGTCCCGTCCGCCGGAGATCGTCGACGCAAGCCTGCAACGATGCGTAGCCCATGAATCGCGTTGTTACCCCGAATTGTCGGGCAGCGCCAACCCCGCCGCGCGGTGGACTGGAAAATTCCGGTATTTCCTAGCCCGGGACCGCAAACCAAAGGGTACAGAGCGGAGGCAACGTCAGGTTGAGCGAAAAAGGTCGACCGTGGTGCGGAACGGCCTCGGCCTCAAGGCCTCCACCATTGCCAAGGTTGCTGCCGCCGTAGATCGCCGCGTCGGTGTTCAAGATCTCCTCGTAACGACCTTGTACCGGTGCACCCAGACGGTAGCCATTTCGTGGTACGGATGAAAGATTGCACACGCACAACACCTTGTTTCCCGTCGAAGGCGCCATCCGCATGAAGGCCAACACATTGTCGTTGTTGGCGTGCGCCTCGATCCACTCGAAACCTGCCGGTTCGTGATCAGCTTCCCAGAG
>JAWXBF010000036.1:0-10284 GCA_034439895.1 Deltaproteobacteria bacterium | reverse complement strand
GGGCCTGGTGGCAACCCCTCGTGCGCATAGGTCGAATAGGGATTGTCCTTGTCGTCGAGGTGAATACGACGAATGCGATCGCTGAATTGTGCACAGGCGGTCGAGGTTGTCCCCAAAATTTTCGGACCCACTGTACAGCCGTAAATAATCGTTGGATCGGTCTGCAGCAGCTTCGGCACAAACGTGGGAAAGAGAAGGCGGTTGATAAAAACCTGTGCGATGCGCGGGCGTTCTTCCGGCCTCCCGGTTTCTTTTTCGACGATCGACGCCATGATGACGATTTGCGGATCGCCCCAACCGAGGCGCTGCCTCAGATCGCGCAAACCCTCGATATTTTTCGCACGCAAGGCCTCGAAGACCTCGCGATGGCGACGCACCAGCACCAACAACACCTTGTCAGCCGGCGTACCCGGACGAAACTTGTAGGTGTCGGGATAGAGATAGCCCTCAAGGGATTTTCCCGGCAATCCCAGATCGCGGGCAAACCCCGCATCCAGCACTTTTGCGGTCAGAGCCATGCGATCCGCGATCCCCGCCTGCGCAATCAAGTCGACCACCTCCAGCATGTGTTTGCCTTCGGGTACCGTGACAGCGACCAGCGGGTCGGCCGCGCCCTTGACGAAAAGATCGATCAAACCGCGCGGCGTGATCGGCGCTGCGATTTCGTATCGGCCCGCCTTGAAGCGACTGGCCGCGCCCCGCTGGGTGGCATACAGCCGAAACCAGGTTGGGTTTTTCAGCAGACCTTTCTCGGCAAGCGCGTCGGCCACAAGGCGCGCCGTCGCACCACGTTCAATGCTCAGCTCAACCGTACCACGAGCAGCTCCGGTGGCGACATCCGGATAGGTAAACATCTGGTAACCAACGATGGTTCCACCGCCGATAAACAGAAACAGCGTGAGGACGAAGATGCGAAATGCACGCCGCATGGGCGAGGCCTTAGTGCGTGGCGTGCCCATCGACACCCTCCTTTGCGAAAACTTGTTTTCCGGCAGGGCTATCCAGCCAGCGTTGTAAGATCACGGCCGCGGCCAGCCGATCGACCACTTCCTTGCGACGAGCCCGGGAAAGATCGGCCTGCAACAAGATGGATTCGGCCTCGACGGTGCTGAAGGATTCGTCGACGAGCTCCACCGGCAAACCGAAATGGGCGCGCAGGCGTTCGGCAAAATCGCGAGCCAGCTTTTCGGAACGGGCTCGCGGATCGTCGAGTCCGGTCGCCTCGGGATTCACGGGCAAGCCGACCACGATCCGCCCGACCGCGAATTCGGTGACGTATCGACCCACGGCGTCCAGATCCCGCTTGCCGCCGTGGCGCTCGAGCGTGATGAGCGGCTGCGCGGTCATGCCGAGGGCGTCACTGACCGCGACGCCAACGCGCCGGGTTCCCAGGTCGATTCCAAGCACACGTGCCGCCGACATCAAGGGCATAAGGGTAGCGGCAGCGCCGCCCACACGCCAGAATGCCGCCATGTCTTCCTCGCCTCCCGAAAAGCCCCCCTCCCCGCAAGGCCAGCAGATCCAGATCGATCTCGACGATATGATGGCCCAGGGTGCCTACAGCAACATCGTGCTCATCAACCACACGGACTCCGAGTTCGTGCTGGATTTTGCCTTCATGCAACCCGCGGTACCCAAGGCCCGTGTTCGGGCGCGCATCATCTCGTCGCCGCGACACACCAAGCGCCTTCTGCGTGCACTAGAGGTGAACATCCGCCGCTTCGAGGAACGGTTCGGCACGATCGAGGAAGGCGACGAACCGGATCCGCGCCTCGTGAGTTAGATTCGTTCGTGCGCTAAGTAACCAGGCCTTCGAGCGAATGCAAGATCCCGTGCCGGGTGTCGAGCTCGACCATCACCCCGTAGGGTAGCGGCACATTGCGGCTGCCGTGGCCGAATTGCTCGCTGCACACGACCGGAATCGCAAGACGTGACAGTCGTTCCAACACCACCTCGCGTCCCGTCGGAGAGCCCTCGATGCCATCGGCGGGTTCATCACAGTTTGTCAGCTCACCAATGACCACGGCCGCAATGCGCGAAAATACGCCCGCCAGATCGAGGTGCGTGAGCAAACGATCGACGCGATAGGGCCGTTCGCCGACCTCTTCGAGAAAGAGGATCGCGCCGTCGAGCTCCGGCAAAAACGGCGTACCCAATAGGCGCGAAAACACTTCGAGGTTGCCACCGACAAGAGGCCCGGCGACCCGACCCGGAACGAGATCTTCGAGTCCGGACAACAACACACCGGGCGTCGGATCTTCGAGCAACCGTGTTACAGCCTCGCGATCGTCAACCGGCAAGCGCCCCATCTGCGTGATGACCGGGCCATGAATCGAGGCCACGCCAGCCTGCACCCAGGTTGCAAGCAAACCGGTGCCGTCGGAAAAACCCAGCAGTGGCTTTGGATCGCGCTGCAAGGCCTGCCGGTCCACAAAGGGCAAGAGGCGTGCAATACCGTAACCTCCCCGCGCCATGAAGATCGCGCGACACTTCGGATCCGTGATCGCGGCGTTTAACTCTTGCAGTCGCGCCTCGTCCGTACCCGCCAGAAACCCCTCTTCCACTTCGTAAAGACGGTTCGGATCGTACTGAAAACGATAGCGCGATCCGAGGGCTGCCATCCCCTCGTCGAAGCGATCGCGCGGAATCGGTCCCGAGGGTGCGATGACCTTGACCGGATCGCCAGGGTGCAGGCGCGGAGGACGTTGGATTTTTGAAAACACTGCGGCCGACTATAGCGCGCAGGTGCACCCCTCGACGCTACTGCCCGCGGAACGACGGTTTGCGCTTTTCGATAAACGCCCGCATGCCTTCTTTTTGATCGTCGGTCGCGAACAGCGCGCCGAACATCTCCTGTTCAAAAACCAGCGCCCGTTCAAGGGGCAACGCCGCACCCAGACGCATGACCCGCTTGGCCTCGCGCACGGCGAGTGGGCCTTTTTCTCCGATGGTTTCCGCCAGCGCCAAGACCATCGGCATGAGCGCATCGGGCGCACAAATTTGGTTCACCAGACCCATCGCCATCGCCTCCGCGGCACCAATCAACTTGCCCGTGTAAATGAGCTCGCGCGCACGCCCGATCCCGACGCGGGTCTGCAGACGCTGTGTACCACCAAAGCCCGGCATGACCCCCAGGTTGACCTCGGGGAAGCCGAAACGCGCCTGTTCGGAAGCGTAGATAAAGTCTGCACCCAGTGCGAATTCGAGACCACCGCCCAGGGCGAATCCATTGACCGCGGCGATGACGGGGACCGGACAGGATTCCATCGCAAGCCCAAGGCCATGGGCAATCTCGGAAACGCGTCGCGCCTGCAGGGGTCCCATCTCGGCAAGCGCGGCGATGTCGGCGCCCGCCGCAAAGGCCTTGGACCCCGCGCCCGTCACGATCAAACAACGCAGATCGGGCCGATGCGAGAGCGCATCCACCTCACCCCGCAAGGCGACAAGGGTCGCTTCGTCAAGGGCGTTCAAAACGGCGGGGCGGTTCACGGTAAGGATCGCGATGGCGCCGTGGTCTTCAAGCAGCACGGAGTCGGAGTTGGACATGCGCGAGATCTTGGATTGGTTGGGGGTTAAACTCAAGGCCATGTCGAAACGGCACCTTATTTCGTTGCTCACACTGTTCGCGGGATGCAGCAAGACCACCCCGGTGAAGCCGCACGAAGCAACGGCCACGCCGGTATCCTCAACCGCAACACAGACCGATGCAGAAGCCGCACTTGAAGAGGAAGCAGAAGTCGAAGTGCCGGAAAAATTCACGGCCATGGGTGCGTGGATCGTGGGTGAAACCCTGTCGATGCGCATCGCACAGGCCACCCTCGTCCCGCAACTTGAGGCCGGGCAGAGCGTGGCCACGCCGCCGGCCGAGCACCGGTTCGTGCGCGTGCAGATCGAAAT
Organism: Deltaproteobacteria bacterium; assembly: GCA_034439895.1. Lineage (GTDB taxonomy): Bacteria > Myxococcota_A > Polyangia > Fen-1088 > Fen-1088 > JAWXBF01. The sequence goes on along the minus strand of JAWXBF010000036.1, from coordinate 6,387 downwards.
TGAAAACCGTGGCGTCACACCGCAAAGGGTACGGGCCAAGCGCTTCACCCTGCGTGACAGGGACGGACGCGACAATCCGATTTCCGCGGCCCATCAGACCCGCTTTGCCCAGGGTTCGGACGAGCTATTGCTGGTGCCCGGCATGCGCGAACCGTTCGAGCTTATCTTCACCCTGCACAACCGCACCGAGGCCGGGTGGATAACCTTCGAGGACGCCATGACTCGATTGGTCGGCGAGGTCAAAGCCGTCGAACAACCGCTACCCGGAATGAAGCGCGCAGCCAGGGGCAAGGCAAAATCCGCACCTTCTGTCCCGATGTTGTAAGGTGATTGCCTTCAAAGCTCCCGTAGCTCAACTGGATAGAGCATCGGCCTTCTAAGCCGAGGGTTACAGGTTCGATTCCTGTCGGGGGCGCAAAGATACACCTGCTAGCCTGCGACGCCATGCAACGCCTTCCAGTTTCCCTCGGGGATCGCAGCCACGAGGTTGTGATTGGTCATTTCGAGATCGATGCCCTCGCCGATGCGATTGCGGCGCTCGCTGCCAAGAATAGCGGCCTTGCCATCCTGGTTGATGGGGCCTTACCGAAACACTCGCCTCGGGTCGAAACCCTGGTTGCGGCACTGCGGACGCGACTTCCGAAGGTCGAGGCCCTGGCACTGACCAGTGGCGAGCGCTGTAAGACGTTTTCCGAGCTTGAAAAAACTTGCGAGTGGCTTGCGCAGTCGGGTTTCGATCGGGGCGCCATCGTGCTGGGCATTGGCGGTGGCGCGACCACCGATCATTCGGGCTTTGCTGCGGCGGTCTATCTGCGCGGCGTCGACTCGGTATTGCTACCCACCACCTTGCTGGCCATGGTGGATGCGTCGGTCGGCGGCAAGACCGCGGTGGATTTGAACGCCGGCAAAAATCTCGTGGGCGCATTTCATCAGCCTCGCGGCGTCTTCTGCGATCTGAACTTTCTCGACACACTGCCTGCACGCGAAATTGCCGCGGGAATGGCCGAGGTCGTCAAGGCCGGACTCATCGCCGATGCGCCGCTTTTCGAACGCATCGAAGCCGAGACGCTGGTCAACCCAGAACTCAGCCGCGCTCAACTTGAGCGCTTCATCGCGGATTCCGTGCGCGTGAAGATCGCGGTGGTTTGTTCGGACGAGCGTGAATCCGCTGGTCGTGCAATCTTGAACTTTGGTCATACGGTTGGCCACGCCATCGAAACGGGCTCAGACTACGGCTTGCTGCATGGTGAAGCGGTATCGCTTGGTCTGATCGCCGCGTTGAAGCTGGGGCAGGCCATGGGCATCAACGATGCATCGCTCGTCGCACGAACCGCAGCGGTGCTTTTGCGGCTGGGATTGCCGACCGATCTGGAAAATCACGTCGACGAAGAAGTGCTCTCGCATATCGACGTCGACAAGAAACGACGATCGAACGCGATCCGCTTTGTCTTTGTACCAAGGCTCGGCGAGACCCTCATCCGCGACATCGAGTTGCCACAGTTGAAGCAACAGGTGCTCGCGATGGAGCGGTCACGCCGGTAGTCTCGTCAAACTATCGCGGAAGATCGACGTGAAAGGTGGCTCCACCACCGGGCGTCGCCACATGGCTGACCGTGCCGTTGTGCGCCTCGACCAAAGACTTCACCACCGACAAACCCAGGCCAAGGCCCGCATGTTTGCTGGCAGTATCCGCGTTGACGAAGGGCTTGAACAACTTGCGCTCAAGACCCGGCACAACGCCCGGACCATGGTCGATAACCGACATGCGGACGCCGTTTCCGTGGGCGCTGAGGCGAACTTCGATCCGACGATCCGTCGCACGCCGGGTGTACTTCTCGGCGTTGTCGAGCAGGTTGCGCAAGATCTGGTGAATCGCGTCCGCGTCGACCGGGATCTGCGGCAGATCGCGGCCCAAGTCCACCACCAGTTCAACCCCTGACTCTTCAAGCAACGGCTCGGTGTTGCCAATACAGTCGATGACGGGCTCGGCAAGGTCGCCAAGCTCGCGGTTGAGTGTGATCTTGCGCTGCTCACCGCGCGAGTGGGACAGGACGTTCGCCACCACCCGGGACAACCGTTCGGCCTCGTCCGTGATCCGCCGCGCGTATCGCTCGATCGAATCCGGGTTGCCAAGCGAGTCGGCCAACATCTCGCCGTGCAAGCGGATGCCAGCAAGTGGAGTTCGCAGCTCGTGCGCAGCCGCCGCGGCAAAGCGAGAACGTTCGCGTGCGAAACGACCCGATCGCGAAACCAACACGATGACGCCCGCGCCTGCCAGGATGGCAGCCAGGAGGCCGCCGAAATACGAGGTGCGGAACTGGCCGCGCAATGTGGCCTCTTGTCGTGCTACGTTTTGCAAAGCCGGACCGGTATCGAAGGCCACGTGCCAGTCGATACCGCCGATGGGCAACATGGCTGCGGCCGCAAGGTCCGCCTGACCGGGCAGCAACTTTGCCGGAAAACCACCGTCGAACATCCAGTCAGAAAACGAACTCGTTTCGATCGCGAAGCCCTGGTGGAAGGTGTGTTCACGGTGGCGAACCGTGCGAACCGCCATCAGCACCGGCTCGGAACGCCAGATTCCCGTCATCCACTTGTAGTCGCCCACGTCATGCGTGTCGTCGTAGCTCGGCAGTGCGGACTCAGAGGCTCCGTTGAAAAAGTTCGCCAGTACCTCGGCCGTGTTGGGCTCAAGCGGTGCAATCGACTGTGCGACGCCCGACGAGGGTGCGCTGCTGGATAGACCCTGCAAGTGAAAGGGGCGCACCGACGACGGCACGATGTTCGAGGTATTACTCGCATTCGTACGACGACTCGCACCCGCACGAGGGTGACCGCCCGCGCCGGGCTTTCCGAAGGGACTTGGTAGCGACACAAACAACGAGGCCAGATCGTCGTCAACCCGGGGCGACCAGACCGAACCCTGTTCGTCGATCTGGAAATAGAACTTCACCGAATGCGGATAATCTCCCGAGGCAAGCGGGGTGGCCTTGGTGTACTCCTTGCCACATCGGCTCCCACGCGAGCGAAAGCGTGGGAAATATTCGAGATGACTGCGCTCCGCCTCGACGCGCCGAAGCTCGTCGAGCTCGATGGCAACCTTCGCGGCGAGTTGCATGGCGGTTGTGACCGCCTCGCGCTGCGCACTCTGGCGCAGCTCGGTTTGCACGCGTTCCAGCTGGCCGGAGCCCATCCAGTACCACGCCACGCTCGGAATCGAGATCGCAGCGACGGTGGCGATGATCGCAGCACCGGATTGCGGACCTCTCAGCAAGCCGCGCCCCAGGCATAACCCACACCCTTTACCGTCGTCACAATGCGCGGCAGGGTCACGTTGGTTTCGATCTTTTGGCGGAGGTTGGCGATTGTCATGTCCACCGTGCGCGTCTGCAAACGAGCCGATGCGCCCCAGGCCTGTTCAAGCAGTTCGCCGCGCGTGAGCGCACGGGCTCGATTGATGTAGAGCAACCGCAAGATGCGGGCTTCGCGTGCAGTCAGCGCAATGGCCTTGCCTTCGCGAGCGGCCTCGCAGCGACCAAGATCGAGCACGCACCCATCTACCTCGATGCGCTCGGGGCCGTTGAGCTCCGGTCGGGTGCGACGCGACAGGGCTTCAATGCGCGCGAGCAACTCTCGCGCACCAAAGGGCTTGGTCAGATAGTCGTCTGCGCCGGTCAGCAAACCTTGAACCTTGTCATCTTCGCGATCGCGCGCGGTCAACATCATGATGAGGAGTCCAGGACGACCATTGCGCAAGCGTCGGCAGACCTCCATGCCATCCAGATCAGGCAGTGTCAGATCCAGCAACACAAGGTTTACGTCCGAGGTCATGCCCCGACCACAGGCCGAAAGACCGTCGCCAACGGCCTCAACAGTATGGCCAGCCGCCCCGAGCAGGTCGGCTACGCCCGAGCGCAAAGAAGGTTCATCTTCAACGAGCAGGATATTCATTGGACCGTTATTCCTCCCGCAGTAGGCGCTGTCGCCCTGAAACGTGGCTCAACAATTCTAACCCACTTACGAACGGGGGCCCGTCGGTGGATGAGCAGAACCGGTAAAAGTGAGGTAAATCGCGTGTTCGCACATCCGCCCCATGACGCCGCGAGGCATGAATGGCTCACGAGTAGGTATAAAACCCGCGGCCTGATTTTCGGCCGAGCCAACCCGCGGCCACGTACTGCCGCAAGAGCGGACAGGGGCGGTATTTGCTCTCGCCAAGTTCGCGATGCATCACTTCCAGAATCGCAAGCGTCGTGTCGAGTCCAATGAGATCCATGAGCGCAAACGGGCCCATCGGATGATTGAGTCCAAGTGTGATCGCGCGATCGATGTCCTCGATCGTGCCGATGTTTTCGTAGAACGTAAAACACGCCTCGTTGCACAGCGGCATGAGCACGCGGTTGACGATGAACCCAGGGATGTCGCGCGAGACCACTGTCTGTTTGCCGAGCCGCTCCACCAATCCGCGCGCCACGTCATACGTTTCATCTGACGTTGGCAAACCGCGAATCAATTCAACCAGCTTCATGAGAGGAACCGGATTCATGAAATGAACCCCGATGACCCGATCCGGGCGTCGCGTTCGCGACGACAGGGCCGTGATGCTGATGGAAGAGGTATTGCTGGCCAGGATCACGCCGGGGCGGCAAGCGCGATCCAGATCGGTGAAGATCTGTTGTTTGACCGCCAGGCTTTCACTTGCAGCCTCGACCACAAAGTCCACGTCCGCCAGATCGCGATAAGCCGAAACCGGAACGATGCGATTGATGATCGCGGTGCGTTCGTCGGCGGCGAGTTTGCCCTTTTCCACCAGCCGGTCTAGCTGGGCGGTGATGCGCTGTTTTCCGTGTTGCGCTTGCGCGAGTGTCGTGTCCATCAACTGAACCACGATTCCCGCCTGCGCCATGATTTGGGCTATGCCACCACCCATTTGACCAGCCCCGACCACTCCGATGCGTGCAATTGTCCCGGACATATCGCAATCCTTTATGGGGTGAGACGTTCCACTGCCAGGGCGATGCCTTCACCGCCACCGATGCAAAGCGATGCCACGCCCCGTCGACCACCGCAATCCTGCAACGCCGACAACAGCGTGACAAGAATGCGGGCGCCGCTCGCGCCGATGGGATGCCCGAGCGCCACGGCCCCACCCCACACATTCACGCGCGCCGGATCCAGACCCAGCATCTGGTTGTTGGCGAGCGAGACGACGGAGAAGGCTTCGTTGATTTCCCAGCGATCCACCTCGTCTTTTTGCCAACCCGTGCGCGCGAGCAGCCGCCCGATCGCGCCCGCCGGTGCGGTGGTGAACCACTCGGGCGCCTGGGCGTGTACCGCCTGGCCCACAATGCGCGCCAGCGGTTGCAATCCGCGCGCCGCTGCGACGTCTTCGGACATCAACACGAGGGCAGCGGCACCGTCGTTGAGCGAGGAGGCATTGCCAGCCGTGATCGTGCCATCCTTGGCAAACGCAGGACGGAGTGTGCCCAGCTTGCCAGGATTGCCACGACCGGGTTCTTCATCTTCGGTCACAAGGATGGGATCGCCCTTGCGCTGCGGGATCGGCACCGGGACGATCTCGGCCTTGAATTTGCCTTCGGCCTGCGCTTGAAGGGCACGTCGATACGACTCGGCGGCAAACGCATCTTGCTGTTCGCGCGTGATGTTTTTTTCCCTCGCGCAAAGCTCGCCGCAGCTGCCCATATGCTGATCGCCGTAGGGATCCCAAAGGCCATCGTGAATCATCGAATCGACGACGCGCCCGTGCCCCATGCGCAAACCCGCGCGCGCCCCGGGCAGCAGAAAAGGTGCGTTGGTCATTGATTCCATGCCGCCCGCGACCACGGCATCGTGATCGCCCGAGGCGATGGCCTGCGCGCCAAACGCCACCGCCTTGAGACCCGAGCCGCAAACCTTGTTGATGGTCACGGCGCCCACGCTATTGGGGAGTCCCGCCGCCATCGCGGCCTGACGCGCGGGGGCCTGACCCTGTCCGGCGGACAGCACACAACCCATGAACACCTCACCGATGAGATCGGCTGCGCTGCCCGGTGCAATCCCCGCACGGGTAAGTGCAGCCTCGATGGCGATGCCACCGAGCTGGGGTGCCGTCCGATCCGTGAGAGCCCCCTGAAAAGACCCAATGGGCGTGCGGGCCGCCCCGACGATCACAACCGTCCGTCCGAAAGACCCTGATACCCGTGTTTGCGCCATGGCAGTGGTATCGGATGGTATCGCCCAAACCCACAAAACCCCACGGTAATTTTTTAGGGTCGAGTGGGAGCAGCCCAGTGGCGCAACTGATTGGGACGCCTAGAAGCTTTCAGTCCCCAAGAGGAGGGTTACGCCTAGAAATACGCGGTGTTTCAAGGAAGCAAGGTCGCGCCG
>JAWXBF010000035.1:0-8376 GCA_034439895.1 Deltaproteobacteria bacterium | reverse complement strand
TTGAGGGCGCCCGCGTCCTGGAAATTACCAACGGGGACGGCGCCTCAGCCCAACTTCTCGCGCAACTGGGGGCATCGCAGATTGTTTCCGTCGGGGGAGCTGGACGGTCGAGTGGCAAGATTCAGCACCTCGCCTCCTTTTCAGTCGGCGAACTGGAACGACAGGCTCCTTTTGATGTGATCATCCTGGCGCCCGGCGAGCGCTTCTTTTCACCGGCGACCGCTCAGTTGACCTGGCCGCAGCTTGGACGCCTTCTCGCGCCCACGGGTCACGTATGCGCCTCGGTGGCAAGTGCAGATGCCAAGAACCCGGAACGCACTGCGGTTGATTACTACGCGGTGCTGGATGCGCTCGCGCCTCATTTCTCCGTGGTCCGCATGTTTGGCCAGACGGCTTTTGCCGCCCTTGGCATCGCGGAGTTCGATGCGGCCGACGAAGGATTGCGTGTGGAAGCGGGTCTCGTCGACCCGGAGTCTGAAGAGCCCTCGCATTATCTCGTGGTGGCCGGTCAGAGCGAAGGTCCTGCCTTCGGTTACGCCCTCGTCCAGGTCGCGCCGGGTTTGCCAGCGGCCGCATTGGCAGTCGCTGCCCCTCCGGTGACGACCCCTGCGGCGGCGACCGGAGACGTTGCCAAGACCCTCGCCGCCAAAGAGACGGAAATTCGCACGCTTTCACAGAAACTGGTCGAATTTGAGGGCGAATCTGCGAGCGTGACGCGGGTATCGCGTGCCCAGTCTGAGGAAATCGAAGAGCTACGGGCCCGGTTGCGACGTGCGGCCGAGATGCGCAGCGAGCTTGACGAAGAGGTTGCGCGTTTGCGGCGCTCGCTCATCGAAGCCGACGAGTCCGTGATGAATTTGACCCGCCGGACCGCAGACGAGATGTCTGCGCTGGCCGAGCGGATCACCTCGGGATTGCGACCCGATCTGGGCGGCGCGGTCAAAGGGCAGGGCGACGGCCACGTGCTGGCTCGCCGCGAATCTGAATTGTTCGAGCGCGACGAACGCATCGCTGGCCTCGAGATCGAAAAACAGGATTTGATGTGGCGGTTGGACGCTGCCGCCGATGTGATCGAACGCAAACCGACGGTTGTATCGAAGTCGGCCCCGTCGATCGTTTCGGCCTCGGCTTCGACGCAGCACGAGCTGGAAGAACTTCGCCATGCGCTGCAGTTGCGCGATCGGGTGCTTCACGAGTTCCGGGCTGCCGCAAAGGCCCACGCCTCGGACGCGGATCGCCTGCGCATCGAAGTTTCCGAACAGCGCGCGCATATCATCGAAATGGATGATTTGTTGCGGTCAGAAGGCTCGCGTGCGGACGCCGCGACCCAGGAAGCCCAGCTACTGCGGGGACGCCTAAACGAGTCTGAGCAAGCCGACCGAACGCGCCGTTCTCGACTGGCCGAAATCGAAGGTCAGATCTTGCGAATGCGCCATCAAGGTGCGGCGCAAAACAAGCCTCCGATCGTCGTCGACACCACGGCCGTGCAAGCGGCGCAGCGTCGAATCGATGAATTGCAGACACAGCTTTTGACGGCGCAAGATCTGATTCAAGGTCTCGAAGGCGAGCGTGAACAATTGCGGCGGCAATTGCATGCGAATGGGTTGCAGATTTCAGAGAACGATACGCGCCGCCTGCGTGACGCGCTCGCGCAGTCTGAAAACGAGCTGCGGCGATCGCGAGCGGCGGTGTTGCCTTTGCGTGATCAGCTTTCGGATCTGCAGTCCGAGCGCGATGTGCGAATTGAAGCAGAGCTTTCGTTCTTTCGTTCGTTGTCGAATCAAGTGGCCACACTCGAAGAAGGCCTTCGAAACGAACTTGCAAACATTCAGCGGGCAAGCGACGTATTGTGCGAAGCACCGCCGCCCGCGAGCGATGATGGCTCAACCGGCTCACAGGGCGGCAATTCTTGGTGAGTGATTGCTAAGCACGCTTCGTGCAGCGCGTTGCTTACAAGAATTCGAGTTTTTTTTTAAGGACGGTGGGAATAGCGGTTTTCGACTGCTAATCTTGCCTTCGATGGATGCGGCGGACCTTCTCTTGTTCCAGCATCTGGTGCGCAAGGGGGATTGTGATTGTGGCCTGGAAACAGCGGCTTTGATGATCGCTGCTGCGGAATATCCTGCGTTGGATGTTTCCCGATACCTCGCGAAACTCGATTACCTGGGCCGCCGGGCGCGCAAACTTGTTGCGGCGCAAGAAGATCCGGACCTTTTGCCCAAGATTGTTCCAGTGTTGCGTTTGCTTTACCAGGAGCGCGGCTTCCGCGGTAACCTCACCGAGTACTACGATCCGCGGAACAGCTTCCTCAATCAGGTGCTCGACCGTCGCCTCGGTATTCCGATTACGTTGGCGGTGGTTTTGATTGGTGTTTGTCGCCGTGCCGGTGTGGAAGCGCGCGGCGTGTCGTTCCCTGGACACTTTTTGGTGCGTACTGTTGATGTTGATGGCGAGCCGCTATACGTCGACCCATTTGACGGCCGAATCCTCGACGAGGAGTCGCTGCACATGCTGTACGAGCAGGCGACCGGCCAGTCCGAGGAGATTGATCCCGAGTGCCTACAGCCTGCGAGCTGTCGGGCTGTTTTGGCCCGGATGCTGAACAACCTGCGCGCCATTTACGAGGTCACCGGCCAAAGCCGTCGCCTGAAGCGGATTGTGTCCCTAATGGGTGCCCTTGTTCCCAATGAGGAATTGGGCAGCTGGAACGCGATGTCGCACAAGTCGGGCGGCTCGCTTCCGGTTCGGGTCGGGCTGAACTGATTCGTCACACACCTCCGTGGCGTGGGCCTGACGTTCCGATGGCCATCGGCTAGAGTTCCTGACGTCATGGCCCCTCCGATCGATCCCCCGGAACCTGCTGCGTCCACACCTTCCATTTGGACCCCTGATTCGTGGCGGCAGTTTCCGGTTGCGCAGAAAGTCGCGTATCCGGATCCTGCGAGGTTAGAGGACGCGCTCGGTCGCCTGCGCGCCTTACCGCCGCTCGTCACCTCCTGGGAGATCGAGCGTTTGCGCGGCTATCTTTCCGAGGCCGAGGCGGGCAAGCGCTTTTTGCTGCAGGGCGGCGATTGTGCGGAAACACTGTCGGATTGTCGGTCGGATGTCGTTGCCGCCAAACTCAAGATCCTGCTCCAGATGTCCGTGGTGCTGATTCACGGGTGCAAAAAACCAGTGATACGCTTGGGCCGTTTTGCCGGGCAATATGCCAAGCCCCGTTCGAGCCCTGTTGAAAAACGCGGGGACATTGAGTTGCCCAGTTACTACGGCGATCTTGTCAATCGCAGCCCGTTTACGCCCGAGGCCCGCAATCCGGATCCCGAACTCCTGTTGCAGGGCTATTTGCACGCCACCGCCACGTTGAACTTCGTGCGATCGCTTGCGGGTGGTGGTTTTGCTGATTTGCACCATCCAGAATTTTGGGATCTCGAACACCTCGAGCGCTCCGAATTGCCCGAAGGGTTGCGCGAGCAGTACCGACGCATGACCCGGGAGATAGCCGCTGCCATCGACTTCATGGAAGCGCTTGGCGACGCGCCGGTGGACGATCTGTCGCGCGTCGAGTTTTTCGCCAGCCACGAGGGTCTGTCCTTGTACTACGAATCTGCGCAAACCCGAAAGGTGCCGCGACGGCAAGGGTACTACGATCTCACAACCCACCTGCCGTGGATTGGCGAGCGTACGCGCAACCTCGACGGCGCGCACATCGAGTTCTTCAGGGGGATTCGAAATCCCGTGGGCGTCAAGGTCGGACCCAAGGCAACGCCCACCGAGCTTCTCGCACTCATTCGGGCCCTTAATCCCGACAACGAGACGGGTAAGCTCCTCATCATCACCCGCATGGGTGCGGACAACGTGCTTGCGGCGCTTCCACCACTGGTGCAGGCGGTGCGCCGGGCGGATCTGCGCGGGCTGTGGGTTTCGGATCCGATGCACGGCAACGGGCGGGTCCTCGAAAGCGGCATCAAAACGCGGAGCTTCGACGACATCACCGCTGAAATCGAGCGTTCCCACGAGGTTCATGCGCAAAACGGCTCACACCTTGGAGGCGTACATTTCGAGTTGACGGGCGACGACGTGACCGAGTGTATCGGTGGCGGATTGTCCGAAACTGATCTCGATCGCAATTACCAGAGCGCCTGCGATCCACGGTTGAACTACCGTCAGTCGCTTGAGATGGCCTTCCGGCTTTCCAATATTCTGGGTCGCAACGTCTAGCCGCGACGCCGGCGGATCTCATTGATGAGCGCCGTGGTGGAGCCGTCATGCGCGCCGAGCGCGCCGCCCTTGAGCTCGGCCAGGATGGGCTTGGCCAGTTGTTTTCCAAGCTCAACGCCCCACTGATCAAACGAGTTGATGTTCCAGATCGCACCCTGGACGAAGATTTTGTGTTCGTACATCGCGATCAGCATGCCAAGCGTGTGCGGATCGAGCCGTTGGTACAAAATCGAATTGCTCGGTCGGTTTCCCGGGAAAACCTTGTGTGGCAACAGGCTGTCTCGCGCCTCGGCACTGAGTTTTCCGGCCTTGACTTCAATGTCTAGCTCGGCCCGGGCCTCCTGTTCGGTCTTGCCCCACATCAGGGCTTCGGGTTGGGCCAGGAAATTGGCCAACAACTTTTCGTGGTGGTCGCCCTGGCGTTCGTGAGGCTCGACGGCGGCGAGGAAGTCGCAGGGGACAAGCTTCGTTCCCTGGTGAATAAGCTGGTAAAAAGCGTGCTGCCCGTTTGTTCCGGGCTCACCCCAGATGATGGGTCCCGTTTGACAGGTGACCGCGATGCCTTCGCGTGTGACACGTTTACCGTTCGATTCCATGTCGCCCTGTTGCAGGTAGGCGGGCATACGGTGCAGGTACTGGTCGTAGGGCAAGAGTGCATGGCTTTCGGCACCCCAGAAGTTGTTGTACCAAATACCAAGCAAGGCGAGGGTGAGAGGGATGTTCTGTTCAGGCTCCGCCAGTCGAAAGTGTTCGTCCATGGCGTGTGCACCCGCAAGCAGGGCGCTGAAGTTGTCGAAGCCCACCGACAGCGCGATGGGCAGACCAATCGACGACCACAGCGAATACCGGCCGCCGACCCAGTCCCAGAACTCGAACATATTTTTCGGCGCGATGCCGAACGCGGCGACTTCTCTTTGCGCAGTCGAAATCGCCACGAAATGTTTGGCAACGTGGGCCTTGTCGCGCGCGCGCCCCAGAAACCATTCGCGCGCCGATTCGGCATTCGTCATGGTTTCCTGTGTGGTGAACGTCTTTGAGGCCACGATGAACAACGTGGTCTCGGGGTCGGCATCGCGGAGGGTTTCAAGGAGGTGGCTGCCATCCACGTTGGAAACGAAGCGCAGCGCCAGATCCCGTTTGCTGTACGGCTTGAGTGCCTCGGTCACCATGACGGGCCCCAGATCCGAGCCACCGATTCCGATGTTGACCACCGTTCGAATCGCCTTGCCGGTGTATCCGCGCCATTTCCCGTCGCGGATCTCGCTGCAGAAGGCTTGCATGTGTCGCAGTGCCGCCTCCACATCGGGCATGACGTCGCGCCCGTCGACTGCGATCGGGCGTTGCGACCGGTTGCGCAAAGCCACGTGCAGCACCGCTCGGTTTTCCGTGTTGTTGATGCGCTCCCCCGCAAACATGCGATCGCGGTGTGCGGCGACACCGGTCACCTTCGCAAGTTCGTAAAGCAATCCCATCGTGTCCGGTGTGACCCGGTTTTTAGAGTAATCGACGAGCAACTCCCCGAAGCGAATCGAGAAGCGTTCAAAGCGACCTGCGTCTTCGGCAAAGAGTTTGCGCATCGGCACGCCGGCAAGACCAAGGCGGTGATCCTGAAGTCGCTTCCAGGCGTCGGTCTCGGTGACGGGTATGGCTGGTTTGGGGGTGACTTTGCTGTCAGAGGGGTTCATGTCGGTTCCTTTAAAACGCCTGGAACGTTAGCACCAAACTGGACTGAATAGAGGTACACACGTCACAATGGGAAACGTGCCCAACCCCCACAATTTTCTCACCAGTCTCGCGCTGGTGTTGTGCGTGGCCGCCGTTACGACGGTGCTGTTTGCGCGCCTACGCCAGCCGGTGGTGCTGGGGTACATCGTTGCCGGCCTCGTCGTAGGTCCGCATTTTTCATTTCCGCAGATCGTCGACGAGGAGACCATCAAGACCCTGTCAGAGCTCGGGGTCATTCTCGTTATGTTTTCGCTCGGCCTTGAGTTCTCGCTGCGCCGTTTGTTGCAGACAGGAATGGGCGCCGCGTTGATTGCGATGCTTGAGGTCAGTGTGATGTTGTGGCTGGGCTTTTCGGTCGCTCGCCTGTTCGGGTGGTCGACGACCGACGCCATCTTTGCCGCCGCCGCAGTCTCGATCTCCAGCACCACCATTATTGCCAAGACGTTTGAGGAACAAAAAATCAAAGGTCGGCTGCGCGACATCGTCTTTGGCGTGCTGATATTCGAGGATCTCATCGCGATCCTTCTGCTAACCGCGCTGCCCAATCTGGTGTCGGGCCGCGGGACCGTTTTACAAACGATCGGTACCACGGCCGGGCGCCTCCTCGTGTTTCTGGTCGTGCTGGTGGTTGCCGGCATGTTGGTGGTACCGCGAATCATGCGATTCGTGGTGCGATTGCGTCGCTCCGAAACCTTGCTGGTCGCAAGTGTCGGTTTGTGCTTTGCCGTTGCACTGCTGGTTCAGCATTTTGGTTATTCGGTCGCGCTCGGCGCTTTTCTCGCGGGCTCGCTGGTTGCTGAATCCGGTGCGGCCTTCCGGGTCGAGGCACTCATCAAGCCGGTCCGCGATGTTTTTGCGGCCATCTTTTTCGTGTCGGTGGGCATGTTGGTCGAGCCCCGTTTCGTGCTGGCCAACTGGGGTGCGGTGTTGCTGTTGAGCGCGCTTGTGATAGTCGGCAAGCTGGTCGCGGTCACCGGCGCGTCGTTCTTTGCGGGCAATGGCGTGCGCGATTCGGTTCGTGCTGGCATGAGCCTCGGACAGGTTGGCGAGTTCTCGTACATGCTTGTGGCGACCGGGCTTTCGCTGGGTCGGGTGCAGCCTTTTTTGTTTCCGGTCATCGTGGCCGTCTCCGTCGTGACCACTCTGACGACACCGTTGTTGGTCCGTGGATCGGGTCGTGCGGCCACGCGAGCGCACGAACGTTTGCCCCCAGTATTGCAGACGTTTGTGTCGCTATACGGCTCGTGGGTTGAGCGTTTACAAGCCACCCGCACGCAGCCGAGGACCGCGTTTACTCGCGTGCGCCGGCTGACGATTCTCCTGGCCGTCGATGCGGCTGTTCTCATATCGGTTGTCGTCGCGGTTTCGGCCTTCCGCAGGGGGCTCGCGCAGTGGTTCAGTCGCGCATTGGGGCTCGACCCGTCGCTTGGCCGGCAAGCCGTGATCGCCCTTGGTCTGCTGCTCTGTGCGCCGTTTGCCCTTGGTATTTTTCGGATCGCGCGCGGCCTTGGTCTCGCTCTCGCCGAGCTGGCTTTGCCAAGAGTCGCAGACGGAAAACAGGATCTGGCCGCTGCGCCCCGCCGGGCCTTGATCGTGACCTTGCAGCTTGGGGTACTGGTGGGCGCGGGCGTCCCCATCGTGGCCGCCACACAGCCCTTCTTGCCGCCTTTTCAGGGCGGGTTGTTGTTGTTCGTGGTTTCGATGGCACTCGTCTATACCTTCTGGAAAAGCGCGAACAATCTGCAGGGCCACGTGCGGGCCGGGGCCGAGGTCATCGTCGAGGTTCTTGCCGCCCAGAGCAGCACGGAGCCACACACCGACGAGGCGACGACCGAGGTCGCCGACACTCAGGCTCTCTCCGCGCTCGAGACGACCCTGCCGGGCATCGGCAGGTTGGTCCGAGTACACGTCGGAGAGGGCAGCGTCGCCGTCGGCAAGACGCTGGTCGAGCTGAATCTTCGCGGCCTGACGGGTGCCACGGTGCTTGCGATTTCGCGGGCCAAGGGGGCGGTGGTCAACCCGACCGGTCGGGAACGTCTCGAAGCCTCGGACGTTTTGGCCATATCGGGTACTGCGGAGGCAGTTTCGGCAGCCCGCGCCTTGATCGTGGCCAAAACGTAACACACAAAACCCTCCCGCTCGCCGGGGCGGGGATGGCCGGCCGCATCTGGCTGCAATGGCTCCTTTTTTTGTCCCAGCGACGAAGAACTTTCAGGAAGCCCGGCAAGGGTTATACTGCCGGGTCTCCCAAGGTGTGTGGATGCGAACTCAGAACAACCAGAAATCACGAGCTCCTCGGCATTTTTCTTTCCTGACTGCGGCATGCGCGTTGGCGCTGTCGCCAGCTTGGATATCCGTTGTGCTGGCTCAGGAACCCGCTGCAGCACCTGCCGCCCCAGCCGTGGAGGCAGCGCCCGCCGCCCCAGCCGTGGA
>JAWXBF010000034.1:0-46504 GCA_034439895.1 Deltaproteobacteria bacterium | reverse complement strand
TCCAGCGCAATCGCCGGGAGAAGCACAGGCTTTGCCGACGCCGGTGGGCGGACGCATACAGTAACTGGGTGACGCCCATGTTGCACAGGTAAAGCCCGCCGGGCAGTTCGCGTCGTTGCTGCAACCGGACGACGTACAATAGCCGCCGCCTGCGCTGCTGGGATTGCAGCTTGGGTATACGGGATTCGAGCAGGTGGCAGACCCACCCGGGACGCAGCTTTCCGCAAGGCCTGGGATACCCTGCGCACATACGCCGTTGGGGCCGCGCTGCAGTCCATCTGCACAAACGCACTGACCACCCACAACTTTTTCGTTGCTGGGACAAGAAATACACGCGCGATCCACGGTCATCGTTCCAGGCGGGCAAACACAGACGTTGATCTCGTCGTTGAAAATCTGATCTGGGCTACAGCGATTTTCGGGTTCGAATCCGCATGCCGCGAACCACAAAGCGAGGCCCAGTACGACCAGACCATGGATGGGGACACGCACCGAAAATGTGGGCCATTGGAAGCGCATCGCCCAATCTCATCGGTTGCGGCGCGCCAGACCTGAAATTGCGCCGCCTACTCCTTGAACACCTTGGGCTCGAGGCCGTAGCGCTTGAGCCAGCGCCAAACTGCAGCACGTTGCCGACCGACCGCGCGTGCGACATCCGCAACATTGCCATCGTGCACACGCAGGAGACGCTCCAGCTCCTCCGCAGCCGGTGCGGGTTCGGGTGGCTTGCGCCCGGAATAGGTTTGCGCCGCGAAAATCTGCTCGGCAACAACGGGCGGTGGAGCCGTCAACGTTTCCGGCAAATCGCCAAGGCCAATCCATTGCGCGGGCCCGCTGAGTGCCACCGCCGCCGCGATCATTTTTTCCAGTTCGCGAACGTTGAGTGGGTAACGCGCAAGCATCATTGCCCGTGCCGCCGCAAGATCCACGCCCAGGGGAACCGGGGTGCCACCCAACCCATGGTGCGCAAGGAAATGTAGCACAAGGCGCCCCACATCCTCGATGCGTTCGCGCAAGGGCGGAATCCGCACGGGGGCTGCGCCCAAGCGACCAAGCAAATCGTCGCGAACCGCGCCACTGGCGCCTGGGACCACATCCCGATTGGTCGCGGCAATGACCCGAACATCGACCAGCCGTGGGCGCGTCGAGCCGAGAGGGGTCAAATGGCGGTCTTGCAGAAATCGCAGCAACTTGGTCTGCGCTTCGACGCTCATTTCGCCGATTTCATCGAGGAACAAGGTTCCGCCCTCGGCCTGCTCGATCAATCCCGCCTTGGCAGACTGCGCGGTTGAGTGCGCACCCTGTCGGTAGCCGAACAGTTCGCTCTCCACCAACTCGCGGGGAATGGCCGCACAGTTGAGCGCGACAAAGCGACCCGGGCGACCACTGCGTGCGTGCAGTGCGTGGGCGTAGACCTCCTTGCCAACACCGGTTTCGCCCGACAACAAAACTTCGGTCGATGACGGCGCAAGCCGGCGCAGCTTGCTGCACAACATCGCGAGTCGAGGAGAAACCGTTGCCACCGGTCCGAGCGGGTCCGAGAGCTCGGCCTTGATGGCCTCGATCTGTTGTGCGGAGGCCAATCGAAATACGAATCCGTGATTTCCCACAAAAATCCGCGCGCCGTCCTTCAACTCGACCGGAACACCCAGGCGTTCGCCGTCGACGAAGGTCCCGTTTTTGCTGCCAAGATCGACCAGCGTCCAGACCTCGCCCTCGCGCTGCAAACGCGCATGGTTCGACGAAGCCAGCGGATCGTCCAGGTAGAGAAATCCCGGGGCCGCCCGACCCGCGCCGGCCGGACGTCGGCCCAGCACGAGACCGTTTGAGGGGACCACCATGCGCTCGCGGTCTTCGATCGAGCCCTGAGCCCGCAAGCACAACAACAAGAGGGGCGTCTCCGCCACTTCCTGAGTTGAGAAGGGAGACAGGTGGGCGGTTTGAGTGCGATCGGTCGGTGTCACGGGCGTGCGTAGCCTATCCGCTTTTTATATTTTATCCGATATGATTGCGCTCGCATGAAACGCGCCCTCATCCCCGCCGGAATCATCGTGGCCCTCGCCTTCGGCCTCGTCCTGCAGTTGGGCACGCAGGGCGGCACACTGTGTCGCGTGTGCATCACGTACGAGGGAGCGCGCCAGTGCGCCGAGGCGCGAGCCGAGATCCAGGCTGATGCCGAAAGAGAAGCGCAATCCAGTGCCTGTTCGCTCATTGCCCACGGTGTGAGCGATGCGATGGCGTGTCCCAATGTCCGTCCGGACACCGTGGAATGCCACGAGTGAGTTTCTACGTTTCCTCGTCACGGGACCCACCGGGTATCGGAGCGACCCCGAGCGGCAGCGTTCCGCGACGAACAGGACCCGCACCTTGAGCCGGCCGATTCTGTACAGGGGTGTCGTATTCGGCATCAAGTGAAGCGAGCGCGGCCTTCACCCGGGTCAAGGGAACCGGGCTTTCAGAAACCGGCATGGGAAGTTTGCGTTTGGCATTGGTTAGCAACAGCGGCGCCGCGGTCGAACGGGCGGGCTGGATCATCAAATCCAATTTTCGGTGATAACGTAATACGCCGTAACACGAATAAAGCGCATCGTGCAACTCGGGCATCGACTGGTGCCGTTTCGCAGGGTCTTTTGACAGCGCCTTCATGATCAACTGCTCGCAGGCGGGTGTAATCTCGGCATTCGGAGCACGAACCGTTGGCAGCACGACCGAATCGGTCACTTGCTTCAGCAAGGTATCCATCGGCGTCGCGCCCTGCAATGGAACTTGCCCCGTCACCATTTCGTAAAACATCGCCGCCACGGCATACACATCGGTGCGAGGATCGGCATGGGCCCCGCGCGCCACTTCGGGTGCCATGTATTCGGGCGTTCCAAAGATCACATCCCCGTGAGTCAAAAGCGCATCGAAAACACCGGGCATCGATGAAGGCGACGGATCGTCGAGATCCAGTTCTTGCGCCTGCTGCAACACCTTGGCGACGCCAAAGTCGAGCAGCTTCACGAAGTCGAACGCTGTCTCGGTCTCGGTCGTTGCATTGCGACCGCCGCCGGAAGGCGCTGTCCTCGACAACTGACGACGACCGGGTCGGACATCGACGATGACGTTTTCGGGTTTGAGATCGCGGTGAAAGATACCCCGTGCATGTGCGGCGGCCAGGGCGTGGGTCATTTGACTGGTGATGCTGATGGCGCGCAGCAATGAAATCGCGCCGGTGTCGGCCAGCACGCGATCGAGCGGCTGCCCCCGTAAGTACTCCATAACCAAAAACACACTGCCGTCGTTGTGTTCGCCAAAATCAACGATATCGACGATGTTTGGATGATTGATGGTGCTCGCTGCCCATGCCTCGCGCAAAAACCGTTTGACGGCCTCGTCTTTGCCGGCGAACTGCGGGTGTAGGATCTTGATCGCCGCCTGCTTGCCAATATAGATGTGTTCACCGCGATACACGGTTCCCATCCCACCGCGACCGAGGACTTCACCGAGGCGGTAACTGCCGATCACGGTTCCAACTCGCGCTTCCGTTTCGGCCTCCTCTCTGGACATGCGCGGGTCATGGTCGCATGACAACCTTCGATCGGCAACGCACGGGCGCGCGAAATTGTGACTCGTGCGATGGGACCCGATTGATTAGAGTGATGGGTTGGTAGAGTCCAACGTTGATAGTTACCCCCGCCGACATACCCACAAACCTCGAAAATGAGATTCGCTCTTCTTGTCGTCGCGGCGACACATCGGCGGCCGCTGCGATCCTGATCCGGGGCTACGGCCCCGAAATCATGGGATTTCTTGCCACGCGGCTTGGGGACGACCAAGGCGCCGAAGAAGCGTTCGCGGTGTTCTCCGAAGACATCGTTCGCGGTCTGCCGGAGTTCGAGTGGCGAGCGTCGGCAAGAACCTGGTCGTACGTTGTGGCTCGCAACGCTGCCAACAAGTTCGCGGGTGAACGACGGCAGCGCCACGATACAAGTCTTGAGGGTTCAGCCAAACACGCCGTCGACGAGGCCGCGACGCCGATTCGGACCAACACGGTTCCCTACCTGCGGACAGGAGTAAAGGACCAGTACAGGGTGTTGCGCGAACAACTGTCGACCGAAGATCGAACGCTGCTGATCTTGCGCATGGATCGCGATCTGTCCTGGCGCTCGGTCACAACCATACTGAGCGACGCCGGAGAATCGACCGCCGAGGCGGACCTATTTCGCGAAGAAGCGCGTCTGCGCAAGCGCCTTGAGCTTATCAAGAACCAGTTGCGCAGACTGGCCGAGCAGCAGGGTCTAATTTAGTTCACGGACATAACAGCGAGACCGGACGGGCTCGCGACTGAACCAACTTGCCGCCCGAGCCGAGCTGGCCGGTTTCGTTCCCGCCCCAGCATTCCACCTTGCCGTCGAGTAGACGCGCACAGGTGTGGTTCATCCCGGCGACAAGCGATGCGATGCCGTTTCGCATCACATTTCGGGGCACGAACGCCGGATTCAATGAACCATCTCCAAGTTGGCCGCTGCTGTTGTCGCCAAAACAGCGAGCCGAAGCATCTTGCAACAACACGCAGCTGTGTTTTTCGCCGACCACAACTTGCCGCGCACCCACGAGACCGGAGATGGGCGCGGCGCCAATGTTGCCGTCGATGGAACGCCCCAGTTGACCTTCGAGCGCCCGTCCCCAACACCAAACGGAACCGTCCTGCAATACCGCGCAGGTATGCCCACCCCCAACGGCGAAATCCTGCACCGGCGCAAGGGGCAAGCGCAACGGAAACGGCTGCGTCAACAGCGTCCCGTCGCCGACCTGACCATTCGTATTACGGCCCCAGCACCACAGCCCGCCCACTGCATTGCGTGCGCAGGTGGTTTCACCCGAGGCGCGTACCGCAACGATACCCGCCAGGCCTGAAACGTCCGTCACACCGGTCGTTTGCGTCCAGCACGCGAGACGGCCATCAGAACGCGCCGCGCAGCCATGCCGTTCGCCAAAGCCCAGAGACACGATGCCTGAAAGCTCGGGCGTCGGCGTCGGAACGCGTGTCGTAAACCGGGCTCCACCCGGCAATTGACCGGTTTCACCGCGACCCCAGCACGAAGGGATCCCGGCAGCGGTCAGCGCGCAGGTGGCGTCGGCGCCCGCGAACACCGTCGTTATCCCCGCCGGCAAATCCACGCGACGGGGTTGGGTTCGATTGGCATCCTTCCCATCGCCGAGCCGTCCGAACGCGCCCGCGCCCCAGCACCAAACCCCTTCCTTTCCAAGACCGCAGCCATGCAGATTGCCGCTGGCAAGCGCATCCACTGGCGGTAACCCCTCCACCGGCGCAGGCGTGTTGCGATTGACCCCGCGCAGCAGGCCAAGCTGGCCCTGGCCGTCATCGCCCCAACACCAGAGCGAGCCGTCCCTGCGCATCGTGCACATATGCCAGTCGCCCGAGACCAATCGAACGGCATCATCGACACCCGCAACCGCGACAATGCCACCGGACACGAGGCTCTCATTTCCCAGTTGGCCGAGTTCATTGGCGCCCCAGCAGCGGATCGAACCGTCCGATAAAGCGGCACACGCGTGACTCGCGCCTGCGGCGATCTGCCTTGCCCCCGAAATCCCACGAACCTCGACCACGCTTGCGGACCCTACCCTCTCTGCGTCTCCAAGTTGGCCACTCGCATTGTTTCCCCAGCATGCGACCGTGCCATTTGCGCGCAACAAACAGCCATGAAAGCGTCCCATGCCGACGTCAACGGCATCGTTTACGCCCGGCAAGGGAGTGGCCCAGCCCACAATGCCGACACCAGCCGCGCCGCTTTCGCCAAACGCGTTCGAGCCCCAGCATTCCACCCCACCCTCGTGGGTCACCGCACATTGGTGATTTGAGCGAATCGCCAATCGCAATACACTTCGCAATGGCGTTCCCCCGGGGTGACGAACCAATACGGGATTTGCCGAGCGGAGCCTTATGGCCGGGTCGCCAAGCTGTCCCTCGCCGTTGCTGCCCCAGCAGAAGACCGTTTCTTGATTGGTGAGTGCGCAGGTCGAGGCGCGCCCGGCGGCGACGCCTGAGACAAACGAGGGTAATCCCACGGGCGACGGCGTCGGAAAATCGACCAGACCCCGATCCCCTGCCTGGCCCTCTTGATTCTGACCCCAACACCAGACATCGCCCTGCACGCGCCTGACGCAGGTGTGCCCCTCACCGAGCGCAACCTGAACGGCCGAACTCATTCCAACAACCCGGGTCGGCCGCGAGCGAGCCGTGAAGGTGCCATCACCCAGTTGTCCATGATCGTTGCGTCCCCAGCACACCACACTGCCACCCGCCCGAACGGCACAACTGTGGCTGCTGCCAAGCTCGAACTGAACCACGGGATCGGCTTCACAAAAGCGTGTGACACAGTTTCCGGCCAGGTCGGAACTGTCAACTGAAAGAAAGGCACCATGTCGGCGACCAGTGTCAAGACAAGTCGCATCGGCAAAGCTGCAGCTGCGATTGGCTTCACACCGGCCCGGATTGCTCACGCCGTCTACCGTCCGCACGCAATCAATGTCTTCGGTGCAGGTGTAGCGCTGCTCCGGCAGACAGGACAGCGTCAGCAACACGCTGACGACCGCAATCCACCGAAAGACCGGGCTCAAAAACGGGCTCCAACATTCACACCCGCACCGCGTTCGTACCACATGAGCCAAGCGAACCTTGCCCCTCCTGCCACGAGCATGGCGCCTCCGCCGAGGAGCAACCCCACGCCCCAGCGGGCGCGGTTTTGCGCAGACTGGTAGCGATCGTCATACGATTGATAGGAATCGGGAGACTGACCGGGGCCCGCATTTTCGTGCGCGGACAACAGGAGGGCCATCCCGGCAACGGCCGAGAAAACGCCGACCGAAACCAGCGTGCCGCCGAGTCCATCGCGATGGTGCGCAGTGGCACTCGATTGAACCGGCGCAGCTTCTTTCGCAACGGGAGGCAGCGCCACCACGACCGGTATCGGCGGCTTCGCAGGCTCGCAGCGCTTCATGGCGATCTCGGCAGCTTCGACCTGTGTCACCGGCGGATTGGTAAGCAGAAATTTCTGAAACAACGCTGCCGCCGCGTCACATTCCCCCGCGAGGCGGGTTGCCTGCGCCCATGCGAACAGGATGTCGGCACGTTCTTCGAGCGCATAGGCCGCAGCAAAGGCGGCGATGGCCTCGGCAAAACGGTGCTCGGCGTAGGCGGCGAGGCCATCGTCATAACGTTGTTGTGACGATGAAGGCACCGGCACCACGGCGGATGCGGGAGCGCCCGTGTCTTCTTGTCCTTGCACGGCCGAAAGTGACAAGAAGAAGGCCAGAAAAAGTGCGGCAATCGATCGCAAGGCTGCGAGCATCTTACGGTGGAATCGGCGAATCCGGATCCCAGACCTTTTTTGTCGTCGCTTGTGCGGAGGGCACGGACACCGGCGGTGCCGCCGAAACCGCGTTGGCGGGAAGCGCAAGCGGAATCCCAAGTGCTGCGTGTGGTGTCGGCTTTACTTTTTTAGGGGCCGGGACCGATCGATCCCGATGCTTGGACGTTGGATCCTCGATTTGCGCAGCAGCGTGGGCGACAGGTGCCACGGTTTCCCGCGGCGCCATTGACACCGCCGATGGTGTTGCTGAAGGTGTTGGCCGTGTCCCCCGATCGGCAGTGGCTGCCACCAGCGCGGTTGCCAGAACAAGTCCCACGAAGCCAAGGCCCAGTCCAAGTTTCACGCTCCGCCGGCGCCGGCGGAGCGAGGCCGATCGGGTCCTTGCATCGGGCGGCATTGCGTGGGGCGCCGCAGGGCCAGGGGCAGCCTCGGTGAGCGTGCGATCGACGGCCGCGCGCCCACCGGCCACGTCGCGCGTAGCACCTGACAGGCCCGTATCGACCAATGCGCCCGGCACCGCCGAGTCCGCCACCGCAACCACCCGCGAGGCGAGCGCGTCATACGAAAGCGCCCATCCCGCGGAGGAGGCAAGCGTCCGGAGCTCACTTGCAAACATGCTCGCATCGGCCACGCGCATTTCCGGATCGTTGGCGAGCGCGTGCATGACCAGCTTCTCGAGTCGCAGGTCGTAGGCTGGCATTCGTGTGGAGGGCGCAACCGATCGGCCGGCAACAATGGCGCCGATCACGTCGTAATCGCTCTCACCTTCAAAGGGCCGTTGTCCGGTGGTCAGTTCGTACAACAGCACCCCGAGCGCGAATACATCGCTGCGCCGATCGAGGGGAGCCGAGCGGCATTGCTCGGGTGACATGTAGTGGACCTTGCCCTTCAAGGTGCCGTGGCGTGTTTCGCTTCGCTGCGCCGTCCATTTCGCAACACCAAAATCGATGAGCTTCACCCGCCCATCCCGCGCCACAATCACGTTGGAGGGCGAGACATCACGGTGGACGATGCCCAGGTTGCGTCCGGTTTCGTCGCCGAGCGAATGCGCGTGCGCCAGGCCTTCGGCGACAGCCACGACCACCGCCACCGCTTCACCGACTGGCAAGGCCCGAGGGGTTGCACGCAAAAGATCACGCAGATCCACCCCGTCGACGAACTCAAGTGCGATGAAGATCTCGTCACCTTGTTGCCCGATGTCGTACACTTCGGCGATGTTCGGGTGGTGAAGGCGCGCCAACAGACGGGCCTCGTCGACAAACATTGTGATGAGATCGTGTTCGCGCATGTGCTGCGGAAGCAAACGTTTCACAACGACCTGTTTCTCGAACCCCGACAGACCCTCTGCGACCGCCAGATACACCTCGGCCATCCCCCCCACGGCGAGTTGCCGTTCGAGGCGATATTTGCCAAGACGTCGGGGAACACCAGCCATCGGAAGCCATTGTGCCACGTCGCAGCGGGAACTGCCGCGCCCATCGCCGTTGCGTCACTCCCCCGCAGTTGCGTCACTGACCGATCAAATGCACCTACATGCCACCACAGCCGGGCAAGGTAAGCATCGATTTTTATTGAAGTGAAGAATACGCCCCGCTCACGAAAAGTTGGACAGGTTCTTGCAGACTAGCCAAAGCATGAAAATGCGTACAGCAGCACTGTTGGCGGCCGGAGCCATCGGGGTCGGATTCGGTGGGATGAGCCTGTCGGGTTGCAACTCGGGCAAACAAGTCCTCGTGAACAATCCCGATATCCCTCAGGACGTGGATTCGATCATATTCTTGCAACGCACGGCGCGGCAGGATACAGGCAACGTTTTTGAGTACAACGGCTACGTCGCGGGCGCACGTCTCTTGAAGTTGTCGCCCCCGGCCGCAGACGGAACGCTGACGGAGCTCACAAGCGATCCCCGATTCAAGAACTCGGACATCATGGCATGGGACCTGTCTTTTGACGCCCGCACCGTCGTCTTCTCCGCACGACTTGCGACCGAGAAGAACTTCCAGCTCTACGCAGTGGGTATCGATGGCCTGAACGTACGACAGTTGACCAACGGTCCCTACGACTACGTGTTCCCGGTGATTTTGCCCGGACAGCGCGTTTTGTTCACCACGAACAAGGTGGTTGAAGAAGGCGCCAAGCAGTTTCGCGACGAGTACGAACGTGCGACGACCTCGCAGGTTGGCACGATTGGTATGGACGGCAAGAACGAACAACTTGGACCACGCAACGTTTCTCACCGCGTGTCGCCCGCGCTTATGCCGGATGGCAACATCGTCTATACGGAATGGCGTCACCTTGGCGGCATCAACGATGGTCATCTCCGCAAGATGAATACCGACATGACCGGCATGCGTGAAGCCTTCGGCGGCGAGGGCAACGGCATCACCAACAGCTACCTCAAGGCACGTTTCGTTGACCGCTACACCACGGCGAGCGGCAAGGAGACGCAGCAACTGGTGGCCGTCGCGACCTCACGCGATCGCACCTTACAAGCCGGCAAGCTGGTGCTCATCTCGCTCGGTGACGACGAAGCGTCTTCCAAGGTCGAAGATTTGACCCCACTCGTTCCAGGTGGTCGCGGCCCTTCACAGTTCGGCGTGGGTCGTTACTACGACGCAGAGCCCCTTGGTAACCCGGCCGATCGCCGCTTCCTGGTTTCCTGGGCCGACGGTCCCGTCAACAGCGAAGTACTCGCCGAGGCGAAGGGCAAAGCCGAGTTCGGCATCTATGTGTATGACGCCAAGACCCAGACCCGTCGTCCTATCTACGATGCGCCTGGCATGTGGGATGTGATGGCCCGTCCGGTTCGCATCCGTCCGGAACCGCCCATCACGCAAAGCCCGATTACCGCTGGCAAGAGCTTCACCCTCGGCGCGCTCAACGTGTACGCGTCGAGCACCAACAGCAAGGAACTTGTTCCCGGCGAGGCCTTCAAGGTTCGCCTCATCGAAGGTTTCTCGTCTGAAGAAGGCTTCCCGAATATGTTCGGATTAACCGAGTTCGACGGCCAGTCGAACCTGGGTGAGGTCGACATTCTCGCCGACAATTCGTTTGCAGCACACGTGCCAGCAAACGTTCCGGTGACCCAACAGGTCATCGATCGCTTCGCCATGTCGATGGTGAGCGAAAAGGTATGGATCAGCGGTCGTGCGGGTGAGCAACGGGTGTGCGGCGGTTGCCACGAGAATCGCTCACAAAACACGCTCATCACGGGCGGCCTGAACGAGGCCATCGTGCGCGGCGCAACCAACCTCGACAAGCCTCGCGCCGAACGCATCACCGCAAAGGGGACTGCATTCACTTACGAATCGGTGCGCGGCGTTCCCTGGGATCTGGCCTTGCAGCCCATCTTCGATGCAAAGTGCGTTAGCTGTCACGAGGGCACGGCGGGTGTCAATGGCAACAAGACCTACACCATCACCGACATGACGCTCGGCACCTCGCAAACCGTCACCTTCGACCTGCGTGGCACAAAGACGCCAATCGTGGTTGGCGAGATGAGCGCGGGCTACGACTACCCCGCTTCCTACATCTCGATGTTGGGCCTTGGCGAAGAGCTGGGCGAAAACGTTGTCACCATCACGGGTGAGTATTTCAAGTACGTCGAACCCGGATCGGCACGCGAATCCAAGGCGATTCAAAAGCTAAATCCACCGCAACGTTTTCCGGCCATCGACCCGAATCGTCGCGCCTTCCCCGGTGCAACTCACCCCGCCGATCGCGGCGGTCAAGAACTCACCCCGGACGAGTACTACCTCATGATTTTGAACTTCGACATGGGCGGCCAGTACTACTTCCGCGAGAACAACCCCGGAAATGGGAGCTACTAAAATGACCATCGTATCAAAGACCCTGGTGTTCCTTTCGGCGAGCATCGCAAGCCTCTCCCTGTTGGCGCCATCCGCGCAGGCAGGACGGGGTTCGAGCCCAGCCGCCATCGAAAGCGCCATCCGATCGGGATCGGTCGAGGCCATCCAGAGTGAGCTCGAACGCGCCGAGGTGTTGGTTTGCAGCGCCTGCAGCAAGCTCGTATTGCCGCTCGTCGATCACGACGATGCAAGGGTACGACAGGTCGCAGCCTGGTGGCTTGTTCGACGGGGTGGGCGATCCGCGCTCTTTGTCGAAATGGCCGAACGCCTGGGCCAGCCCGACTCGAAACTCGCACGCAATGCGGCCGACGTTCTGGGTGAGATGCGCATGCTCAAGGCGATCCCGTCGCTCAGCGCTGCACTGAACAACCCTGCTTTTGACAGCGAGGCGCGAGCATCCATGGCCAAGGCCCTCGGGGAGATCGGCCACATGGGCGGGCTCACGGCTCTTCGTCAGGCCATGACGGCTGACAAGGGCGAAGTTCGTGCAGCCGCCGCTGCAGCGCTTCGCGATCTGCGTGGCTACACCGATCCATCGCCGGCCGCCGCGCTGCTCAACGATGGCGATGCGGAAGTCCGCCTCGAGGCCATCGACTCGATTGCCTACACCCGTTCACAGGCGATGCAATCTGCATCGGGCAATGCCATCGTGCAGAGCCTGGTGAATCTCGCCGCGTCCGATCCCGACGAGCGGGTCCGCAAGAAAGCGGTTTGGGCGCTTGGCGAAATCGGGGCGCCCTTTCACATTGCAGGACCGGCCTTGCAACAGGCTGCCGCTGGAGACGAAAGCCCCTTCGTTCGCTCCCTGGCCGAGGCCGCCCTCGGGCGTTTGGCTCGCTAAAGCGAAATTGCAGCGGTCCGGGGGCCCCATTCTTCGACTACAATACGGACGTGTTCTTGCGAGCTAAGTCCCCGGTGGCGTTCGGTCTGGTGCTGATCTGCGGCGTGTCGTGCAAACGCTCCGAAGTTCCAGCAAGCGATTTCTACGGCAACCAGATCCAGCCCGTGTTCAACACGTTCTGCGTTGGCAACACCTCCCCTTGCCATCGCATCGATACCAAATCGGGTGTTGCGCTTGGCAATCTGGATCTCACCTCTTTTGAAGCGGTCCAAAAGCGGCCCGATGTCCTGCGTACCTACGGCACCTATCCGGAACCGCTGCTTCTCTTGAAGGCGATCCCAGAGGATTCGACGCACATTCCGTATCGAGGCGAAACCTATCCAAGCGAGATTCGCCACGTGGGCGGAAAGACCATCTCGGTCGATTCGGATGCTTTTTTTGAACTGAAGGCGTGGCTGGCCAACGGCGCAACCCGAACGGGTCTGCCCGATGAGCGCAAAGGCCGGACCGGCCAGGGGGCGTGCAATGGAACGTTGCCGCCCGAAAATGACGGGATCACGCCCGATCGGAACTCACCCGCCTACAAAAAGTTTCAGGCCGACGTGGCTCCGGTATTGGCATCGTCCTGTTCCTATTCCAATTGCCATGGGTCCCCGCAATCCGATTTCTATTTGACCTGCGGATCAACCGATGCGCAGCGCGATTTCAACTTCCTGCGCGCCGCCAGCTTCGTCACGGTCGCACCGGACAGCGTCGAGCAAAGCGAGCTCTTGAAGCGCCCGCTCGCCGCATCGGGTGGCGGCGTCAATCACACGGGCGGCGCGTTTTTCCAGTCCAAAAACGACAGTGGCTGGAAGAACCTGCGCAACTTCGCGATGCTGGTTCAAGCCGAGTCCCCGATCAAGTTCGCAAACTCGATGGGCGAGGCATTTTTCGGCGAGCATGTGATGCCGGTACTCATTCGCCGCGGATGCGCCCTTGAAACGTGTCACAGCCCCAACGGGTTCAACGATTTCCGGTTGCGACCCGGTGCCCTTGGATTTCTGTCGCCGTTTGCAATTCGACGCAATTACGAAGCCACGCTACACGAATTCATGAATCTCGACTCCGGCGATGTGCGCATGTCCCGCATCGTTCGCAAGAACATCTTGCCGTCAGATGGTGGAATTGACCATCGCGGGGGACCCATTCTGCAAAGCGCCGGTGAGAATATTCAGGCGCCCTGTCCACCCTTTGCCGCCAAAACCGCGTCGGCCTTCTGCACGATCAAAGAATGGCACCGGCTCGAACGCGTCGACCACGCTGCAACGGTATCGACTCTCGCACTCGACGAGATCCTGCCGATCGTATACGTATCACGACCGCCGAACCCCGATTCACTGGTTCAGTTCGATACCTTCCGCGGCGGCGCGGATCTGATCATCGCAGACGCGCACGTCGGGACCGATGGTGGAGTCGCCACGGTCGACAACCCGCGTTCCTTGCTGACGGGATGTGCAGGCCTCGTCGCAGGCCCTGAACTGGATGTCCGTGGCCCCGAGTTCTCGGTGGACGGTGCGCGCGTCGTATTTGCATCCCGCATGGGCGCGGCGGGGGGCCTCGATCTGTGGCTTGCAACCCTTGCAAACCGAAGCTGCACACGCCTCACGAGCGACAATGGCCGCATGCAGGGACCAGCCCGGGTACACAACTTCGATCCGATCTTTGCCCCCGAGGGCTCGCTCGTTTTCGCGTCAACCCGCGCCGGCACGCTGACGCTCAAGAACCTATTGCCGAACTCGAATCTTTACCGTGTTGGCCCCGACCTCGATTTCGCCAGGGTTGAAACCATGACCGTGTTGTCCAACTCGGAACTGTCACCCGCCTTCATGGGCAACGGACAGCTGTCCTTCACCGCAGAAAAGGCGACGCCGGACTTCTATCAACTCTCGGGCAGACGCATCAACTGGGATCTGACGGACTACCATCCGCTGGTTGCGCAGCGATCGATTTCGGATGATACGTTTGGCAAACCGTATCGCGCGATTGGATACCAGCAGGGTACCGAGATTCGCGAGGATCTCGATCGCAACTTCTTGATCATCCTGTCCAACAACGGCGCGCTCGGCGGCGGTGGCGCCCTTGGGGTATTCAACCGCTCGGTCGGCCCGATGGAAGAAGGTCGCGACGAGATCACCTTCTTGCTTTCACTCGTTGTCCCCGATCGCGCTGCCCATGGTCGACCGCAGTGCGCCGCGGGTATTTCACCGGCCGAGGATGCAACCTGCTCGGCAACACCCACGGCGGGTGTTTACCGTTCGCCATACCCTACCCCGAACGGCGAGATCCTCGTCTCTTACGCGGCCAACGTCACCAATCCCAAAACCGATACGCCGCGCTACGATCTCGTCGCCGTAAACCAACGAACGGGTTTGCGACGCATGCTGGTCGCAGGAGGCGCAAACGCGCTCGTCGAGCCAGCGCTCGGATTCAAAAAGGCCGGTCGGAACCTATTCCGAAACGTGCCACAGCTTGTCTTTGGCGGCCGAAGCGATGGTCAGGGCAACGCCGTGATGCATTTGCCCGATCTGCCCGTGCTTGCGACCTTGCTGAACTTTAATCTGCGTCGCGCCCGCAATGTGGCGGCCTTCGACAAGACCAAGAGCCTCCGGGTCTATGAAGTCAATTCGCCGAACTCAACGACACCGGATGGCGGCAAGATGATGGGTCCCGAGAAAGTTTATACCGATCGAACCAGCCTGGGTTCGGCGGCTCTCGAAGCCGACCATTCGCTCAAGGTTTCGTTGCCCGCGTTGAAGCCGCTCATTCTGGAACTTGTCGATGACAAGGGGGGTGTGGTCTTCACGATGCGCGAAGAACACCAGATGGGTCCGGGCGAGGTCATCACCCCCGGTGTCCCCCGCAAGCTCTTCAACAACATCTGTGGCGGTTGCCACGGATCACTCTCGGGTGCAGAAACCGAGGTGGTGGTATCCACCGACGTGTTAACCGGGGCGTCTCTTTCGATGTCGCGCAACGCGACCCCGAAAACACTGCGCTAGTCAAAGCGATCCCGCCGTGCCGGGCATCGGCGAACGTCGCAACCAGCGCCAGCTCGCGCGCCTTCGTTTAGCCCTGCAAATGACGTACACTCGCCGGAAACGACGAATGAAAGAGCAGGAACATCCGCTATCGCGCCTCGGGTGGGCGGCCTATTGTGCCGGCTCTCCCGCGCTCGAAATTCCCGGCGGACAGATTCCCGCGCGCATCATCGAGGAACAGAAGCGATACTACTTCGCGGACAACGGCTCCGAGGTCTTGTTGTGCCGGCCGAGCGGCAAGCTCCGGCACAGCGCCGTCGATCGAACCGCCATGCCGGTGGTCGGCGACTTTGTCTTCGTGACGCGACAGCAATCGCAGAAAACCGCGACGATCGAGCGGATCTTGCAGCGACGCACGGTGCTCTCTCGAAAAGATCCGGGAGGCGATGTTGAACAGATCCTGTGCAGCAACGTCAATCTCGCCATCATCACGGGGGCCCTCGATGCCGAGCCCAATCTCCGTCGTCTGGAAAGATTTGTGGCACTTTGCCGTACCGGCGGCGTCACGCCAATCCTCTTGCTCAACAAGGCGGATCGCCTCCCGACGCCTGAAGCTCGCGCAGAGGCAGTCGCCCGTGTGACGGATGCCATCGCTCGCGACAGCCCGTTGCTGGTCCACGCAGGCAGCGCACGCACTGGCGAGGGAATAGCAGACATCGAACGGCACCTGCAAGCGGGACAAACCACCGTTGTCCTCGGCGCATCGGGTGCGGGAAAGTCCACCCTCATCAACCGATGGCTTGGCACCAACCAGCAGAATGTCGGCGATGTTCGGAACGACGACGCCAAGGGCCGACACACCACCACCTCGCGCACGCTCCTCGCGCTTCCAACCGGCGCGCTCATCATCGACACCCCGGGCATCCGCGAGCTGGAATTGTGGACCACGGACGACCGCGAGCTTGACGGTTTCGATGATCTGGCGCGCATTGGATTGCAGTGCCGTTTTCGTGACTGTCGGCACCGCGACGAGCCGAACTGTGCGGTTCAGGAGGCCAAGGCGCGCGGCGAAGTTTCGACGGAACGCCTTATTTCGTACCACAAACTGGACGAAGAGCGCCGACAGCGCGCTGCCCGCTTGCTGGTGCGAAAACGTTAGGGATCGAGGCCCGTGGCCAGCTCCACGGCGATTTCAGGTTGACGGGCCTTTGGCATGTCATCATTGTCTGCGAAAGAACACGGTCGAACCATGATTCGAGAAACCCATCTGAACTGGACGCAACTCGCCCTGACCACCTTCGCACTCCTGGCCCTGACCGCCGTCGCTTGCGGCGGCGATGACTCGGGGCCCTACACGGTGACGCTCGATCCCCAGAATCCAGACATCGTCGGAAACCGCGACATCGTGGGCACGATTTTCCTGCCGGCCAATTTTCCAGGTGGTTGGTTTCGCCTGGGCCTGAACCGCAGTCGGCCACTCGAGTTCGGCGTGTTCGACGACGAGGCCTTCAGCGATGCGCCCGCGGGCATCGACCGCATTCCCTACCGTGTGCGCGGCGTCGGCAACGGCTCCTATTCCATCTTCGCCGGACTCGATGTCAACAAGAACGAGAAATTCGAGGACAACGAACCGGTCGGCTACTACGACGGCACCGTCGAGACGCCTATTCGTGACACAGCGACGTTGAGAACCTTTACAATCGAGGGATCGAAACCGAATCCGATCGACTTTGGAATCGGTGTGGCGCCCCCAGGCCTTGACGCCGTGTTGCGCTAGGGAACCACAAAGCCGGCGCCCCGTTCGAGCGGATGAACCTGCGCTCGAAATCCTTCGGGAAGATTGGACTGCAGTATCGCGGCGGAAACCGCGCCGAGCGACACCATGTCCGTTTGCTGGGCAAAGATGTGCGCTGGCTTCAAACGCTCGACTAGAATTGCGGAACGGTCAAGATGCATGGCGTAGACCGTCGGCGAAACGAACAAGGCATCGATCCCCTGCAAACCAAGGTGTTCGTCGGTCAGCATCGACTCGCCCGGCTGCAAGAAGGTCTTGCCCGCGAGCTTGAAAACATAGCCGCAGTTGTAGCGAAGGTTCTCCAACAAGGCGGCCTCGCGCGTCGCCACCGCGTGGTTGGGGCCCCCCGCCACCGAATGAATGGGTTGAATCGAAACACCCTTTTCGACGAAGGCAAACTGCGGATGTGGGATCTTCAAGAGACGTCGGGGAATTCGCAGCGCCGGTTGTGACTGAAGGCACGATTGCGGTACCACAAAGGTCGCGCGCCCCGAGATTGCAATGCGGTTTAACGTTTCGGGGTTGCAATGATCCGGACGGTTGCTCGTGACGAGCACCAGATCCATGAGGCCTGCCGCCTCGTCCACCGAAATGGGCGGCGACCCCAGCGGGCGGCCGCTGTTCAGCTCCAGATCGATCCCGACCACAACACCTGCACCTTTCAGAATCCAACCTCCGTTGCCCATCCACCACACCCCGACGCCTGCCCGGTGGGCGCGGATTTCTTCTGCAAGTCCGCGGAGGGAAGCCGCAACCGGACCTGTAGGGGCTTTGGCACCCGTGAAATCGAGAATGATCCGCGCCACCGGATCGATTGGATTTGCAAGACCACCCACGATGCCATTGTGATCGCGGCCGGGAACCCCGATGAATTCTGAACTGTGATGACCCGCCACGTGCAGGGCGGCGACAAAGTAGCGATTCTCTGCGATGCGCGTTTCGGTATCCTTTAGACCGACCACCGCGACCAAGCGTGGCGCGTCCCTGCGAACGTGAAACAACGGCGCGGCTTCGTCAATCACCGGCGTTGACTCTGCGATCCCACGTTGTTCGCGAACCGTACTATGCGTGACCATCTGCCCTGCGATCGGAATGAGACCGGCCAGGTCGCGAGTTGAAAGTCCGTGGGGCTTCAGGTAAGCCGAATCCAGGCCGAGCATCGCCGTCAAGTAACCACCCGCCGAATGTCCGCCGACAAATATGCGGCTTCGATCGCCGCCGTGTTTCTCGATGTTTTTCACAACCCAGGCGACCGCTGCTGCAGCATCTTCGATATAGGTCGGAAATTTCACCTTGGGATAAAGGCGATAGTTCGGCAGCACGACAGCCAGACCCTGTGCCGATAGCGCCATGGCTTCGGCCTCGTGCTTGTCCCCGCTCGTCAAACCGCCGCCGTGAAACCAGACCAGGACAGGAAAGCGAGCCGCCGCATTCGTCGTGGGAGGCAGATACATATCCATGCGGCAACGCTCGCGCTCGTAGGTGGATGGCTTGCTTCCCTCCCGATAGGCAACGTCACGAACCACCGAGACGCCCGGCTGCGCGATGGCCGACACCGCGACAACGGGGAGCAGTGCGAGAACAACAAACGAACCCAAAACTATGCGCGGCATCGGTGCGCAGTGTGCCACACGTTTGTCTGAGCTACTGCGGAATCCGAAACGAGAAACGGCCCCCGCCAAGGACGATGCGGCCGCCACGCTTCGGCTTTAGCCCGGGACCGGCACGCAACGGCACGCCGGACTCCGTGATGACCGCGCCCGGTTTCGCGCCCGGCAATTTAAGATCTGCGCTCATGTTGGGGGGCACCGAAACACCGAGCAACATCGCATCGCCGTCATTTTTCCAGGAGACCTGTACCGGACCGCGCGGCGTCGGAACCACAATGTCCGCGTGCGCAAGACCCTCGGGTTGCGGATCGATCAACACGTGGGCGAATCCAGGCTGCAAGGGACGGACGCCCGCTATCCAACGGGCGACGACGTTGGCCGGTGCGCTTCCCCAGGCGTGGTTCCAGGTCAGATTCGGTTTGAAGGTTTCATCCCACGCTTCGGTCGTCATCGTGGCACCCATGCGCAACATATTCAGCCAGCTGCGCTGTGCGTCCGAAGTCATCAGAGACAAAGCGTACTTCGATTCCCGTGCACCATAGAGGGCGTCGAGCAAAAACTGAGCACCGTAAACACTGCACGCCATCCCACGGCGCTTGATGTGCGCAATCACCGTTTTCTGCCGCATTTCCGGCACGAGACCAAACGCGAGCGCGAACATGTTGGCGTGCAGGGAGGCATGCTCGACGCCTTCCCCGTCCACATAAACGCCACGTTCTCGGTCGAAAAGCTTTTGGTTGAACGACCCGTGAACCAGTGCCGCGCGTCGGGAAAAATCTCGCGCGTCAGATTGCCGTCCGGTCGCCGTGGCGATCTCGGCCATCAACACCAACGTTCGATAGTGAAATGCATTCATCACGGTGTTGATGTCGGCAAACACGTACCCGTCTCGCTCGCCCTCGGGCGTGTTGCCCTGAAAGGGTAGCGTTCGCTTGCCATCGGCCGGAAGGCCAGGCGGCCAGTCGACGTTGTCGAGCATGATATCGGGGTGATTGGGAATGTGGTTCAGGCCGTCGAGCACGGCCTTTGTCACAAGTCCCGTCCGGGTACTGATGAGGCCGTCCTTTCGCGCAAGTTCAATCAGGGCCCGCGCCTTCAAGTGCGCATAGTTGCGTTCAAGATGTTCGGTGTTCGCCGTGTACATCCAGTCGAGGTGGGCCATGAACACCGCATGCATTTTCCATTCGGTTGGCCACGAGGGATGCCACAGCAAAAACTGATTGGTGTACCGCCCCACCGCATATTCGCGATCGACGGCGTAGTGCCCAAGTTGTTGCACAAAGGCGTCAGCCTCGTAGGGCATGCGCTCGCGATTGCCGTCCGAATACAGCGCAAGAAAGGGCGTCGCTTTCAGCGTGCGTTTGCATAGGCCCCACACGTCATTGAGCCGCTTATCCGAACTTGTGAAGCGCGCGGCGTTGTCGTCAAACGGGTAGTAAAGTGCAAGCTGTTCGGCACCAAAGATCGCAACACTCGCGCCATCTGAAACGATTTCTGCGAATCGATACGGAACCACCTCGAGCACATGGGCGGGCAAGGTTTGGCTGTGCGGCATGTTGGCATGGTGACGCGGCAGATCGACGGTGATGCTTTGTTCGCCTGCTTGAAGCGACAACTCAACTTCCGCGTATCCGACATGGGTGGTGCCTGGGTTTTTGTGTACCGCGTCCCCGTCGCGGCGCTCGCCCAAAAACACCCGTAGCTTCAAACCGGAACGCGGCGAAACCACCGTCATGCGAAACGTTGCAAAAGCTGCCTGGCCGAAATCAAAAAAGTGATGATGGCGGTCCACTGTCTTTGCAACGACGGGCTTGTGCACCTCGAAGTTGGGCCGCTGTCGATCTTCGAGAACGGGATCATCGCGAAGCGTGACCCACCGGCTTTCGCCGGGAAAGGCAGCCGCAGGCAATTGCGCCGGCGTCGTGTGAAACGTTTGAACGATGCTGTAAGCACCCTCGACCTGCTTGCCGTCCCACGTCTTGACCCTCCAACGGTAGTCCGTTCCGGGTTGCAACGCCTTGCCACCGTAGGACACGTTGAGAGACCGATCCGACTGAACCTTGCCACTATCCCAAACGTCGGGTGCGTTGTTTTCCAGATGCGTACGACGGGTCGCAACCTGGATCTGGTACGCCCCCTGCCTTGCGCCCCGCTTCGGGTCGTTCACGATCCAGGCAAACTCCGGCACAAGATCCCCGATGACCGCCTGCTCTGGAAAGCGGAGAAGCTCGACGGTCAACCCGAAAGGGGGCCCAGGCCGATCCGCGCCGTACCCGACGGCCGTCTGGGAACACGCCCCAAAGACCAATACACGCGCAAAATTGAGCCGCAACGACACCGGTTTTGAGGATGGGTTCAAGAGCGGGATTCTAGCCCGGTTCGTATCGGTTTCCGGAAGCCAACGCAAGGTTGTCCTCGCCGAAGTTCTGCAGGGTTGAATCTCGATACTTGCGAATTTCCCTGTATCCTTGCTAGCTTGCGCTTCATGACCCACGCCGTGCTGGCTGCTTTCGTGATCGCGTCGACCCTGATGGTCGCCGCCTGCGGCGATGAGGGTGGCACGAAGGACCAGAATTACGGGACCGACGCAGCGGTCGGGTACACGGGCCCTCTTCCGGACGCCTCACACGGGCAAACCATGGACACGGCTGTCCCATCGAACAACGCGCAAAATGCGGACACTGCAGCCCCGGTCGGGGTCAATGATTTGGGAGTTACCGCCGATATCGACGACGCGGCGAGTTTAAACTAGTGATACCCTGGCGAGCCCGATTGAGCCGCCACCAACCGTGAGAAGGACCGGACCGGAGCCAACAGATGCAGACCACACCTTCACAGTCAGCAGCGGTAGAATGGGAAGGCGGCTCGCTCGACGAGCTCGTTAGCATGTTGGCCGCGCCAGCCCTGGCCGTTCGGGTCGAGGTGCGCACCCCTTCGGCCGGTAAGCCCAAAAAAGTGGGCGAGATCCACATGGTTGCGGGTGGCATCTACGAAACGATCGCCGGCGAGTTGCGCGGCGACGAAGCACTCGCGGTCTTGCGTGCGACGACCCCTCTGTCGTACCGAATTCAGGCGCGTCTCCCGAACCCCGATGACGGTGGACTGCTTGTTCCCGGACCCAGCGAAGGCACGCTATCGGATCGCTCCGTCGCGGCGCTCATGCGTTACTGCGAACTCTATGTGCTTTCAGGCACCATCGAGATCTGGCGAGACACCGATCGTGCGCTCGTTGAGTACCTGAAGGGCGAGATCAAAAAGATTGTGGTCAATGACGACGCCGACGAAGCCCGTTTACCCGAGGTGCTCGGCTGGGACAGCGGCGGCTATCGAATCATCCAGGCGGCGCTGAACCTACCGGCAGCTTCGCGAACGCCACAGCCGGTGACGACGGCCATCCCGAAGGCAGCGGCCCCATCTCCAGCCGCAGCACCCGCCTCTATCGCAGCGGCACCCGCACCCGCCGCTGCGGCTCCAACCCAGGCTCGCACCATGTTCGGAATGGCGCCTGCGAATATTCAGCAAATCGCCAAGGACATTCAGGCCGCCAAGGACATTCAGGCTGCCAAAGAAGCGGCGGCTGCCAAAGAAGCGGCGGCTGCCAAAGAAGCCAGCAACGCAACCATTCGCCGCGTGCCAGATGAATCTCAGGATCCGAATCGCTCGACCTCTGCCGGAATGCGGGTTGATCTCTACGACAAGGCCGAACCAATTCGTACGACGAATCCAGGCGTACCCGTCGTTGCAACCTCGTCGAAGGCTGACGACGCGGCCCCTGCCGAAAAGCAACCAGACCTGACAACGTTACCCGAGCGCGAGCCCGCAGCGAAGGCGGCACCGGTAAAGTCGCCGTCCCGCGAAACCGAAAAGGTTGCGACCAGCAACAAGCAGGAAAAGTCGCAGGGTCAGGGTAAGAAAAACAAAAAGAAAGGCGGCGGTGGCGGCAGCGCTGCGAAATCCGAAAAGTCGGAGCGCCGGCCTTCAACCGAAGAGAAGCGACCCCTTGTGGCGGCGTCCTCGAAAGAGATCACCACTGCACCGAAGGGTCAGATGTCGATGGCCTCGTACGTCACGATTGGCCTCGCACTTGGCGGCGCCATTGCCGCTATCTACTGGCTCATCCAGCTCGCCTCGAACTAAAGCCGCAACGACCCGAAAGCGACATCCGGAAGCACGATGTTTGCGCGGGCGATTGCAATTCACCAAAAAACCCGAAAGCCACGCGACATCGTGTGGAACCGCTGGGTCGCTCGGCCCGTCGCATCGCTGCTGCTCGTCGGCATCGAGCGAACCCGGCTTTCGCCCAACCAGGCGACGTTGCTGTCATTGCTGCTCTTCGCAGCTTCGGGGGTGATCCTTGCGCTCGACTTGACGACAAGAGGCCTCGTGCTTGGCATGGTCCTCTTGCAAGCGTCCTACGTTTTCGACTGTGTCGACGGACAGCTCGCACGATTGCGTTCGGCTTCATCGCCGGTGGGTGCGCACCTCGATTATCTGGCGGATGAGTTGAAGGCGCTGACGCTCATCACCGCGACCAGCCTGCGTTTGTTCCAGACCGATCCGCACTGGCCGTGGCTCTGCGAGGGAATCCTGGGCGTCTTGTTGACGGCCTTTGGACTGACACTGACGACGTTTGTGCGGCGTCCAGAATATCGCGCGGCCACAGGTGCCAACGTGGATCCTGGTGCGGGCGACTACGGCAATGGGCTACCAACACAGGCGCCAAGACCACGTCCGCTTCCCATACGCCTCGTCGAATCGGTGGGGCACTTCATCATTCACTACCCAAGCCACATCACGTTGTTCGCGATCGCAAACCGGATGGATTGGTTCCTGCACGCCTACCTGGCAGTAAACGCAGCACACGCTTTTCGCACGCTGCTGGGCGTATTCTTGCGCCTCGGCCGAATGCCGCTGCCACGCGACACGCCGTAGCGCTGGGCGGTGGCGGGGGTCCGGTCTCGCCCCAAGCCCGAAGTTCCACTGCCGAGCGCAAGCGGGGAGTCGTTATGATTAAAACGAACGGGACGGCGTTCTGTGTGGTCGGTTTCTTCGTCGCGCTCATTGTGGATCGCCTTCTTCAGATGCGCCGTTGTCCGTCAGTTCACGTTCGATCTGTTCGATGGTGGGCAGGCTGGTTTGCAGCTCGGGCGGCAGGGACTCGAGCAGTTTGTATTCGGCAATGCCCATCGGCTGACTTTTATCGCCCAGGGCATATTCGGCCACGATCTTGTTTTTGCTCTTGCAGAGCAAGAGGCCAATGGTTGGGTTGTCGTGCTCGTGTTTTACTTGGCGGTCTACGGCGGTCAGGTAAAACCCAAGTTGTCCCAAGTGCTCGGGTTTGAACTTGCCGCCCTTGAGTTCAATCACGACGTAACAGCGCAGTTTGAGGTGATAGAACAGCAGGTCGATGAAAAACTCGTCGCCGCCGACATCCAGCAGCACCTGCCGTCCGACGAATGCGAAGCCCGCGCCCAATTCCAACAGAAATTCGGTGACGTGTTTCACCAGGGCATGTTCAATCTGGCGCTCGCCGGCCTCTTTGCTAAGTCCCAGAAAATCTAGGCGATAGGGATCTTTCAGCGACTCACGCGCCAGGTCGGACTGCGGCTTGGGCAAACTGAACTCAAAATTGGTAACGGGCGTGCCACTGCGCTGCAGCAGCCGGGTTTCGACGTGGATGTTCAACACATTGCGCGACCAGCCGTGCTGGATGGCGCTTTGCGCATAAGCCAATCGCTCCTGCGGGTGTTTCAAACTCGTCAGCAGCACCACGTTATGCCCCCAAGGCAATTATCCAACGGCCTGTTGGACAATTACGGCATCGGGCCACGCTTGGGCAAAAGCCCGCATGTACATCAGATTGGCACGCGAAAATCCCTTCATCTCTGGGAACGCCGCGCGTAAATCATGCGCGAGTCGGTCGATCACTTTGGCGCCCCAACCTTGCTGGGCCTGCCGGGTCAGGACGTCACGCCCGATCTGCCAGTACAGAAAAACCAGCTCGCGGTTTACGGAAAGCGTCGCGCGCTGCTGGGCCGTGTGAATGCGGCCTTTCAGATCGATCAGCCAATCGGAATAACCGTTTGGGGGCGGGGTCAGGCTGATGGGTCCATCGCGGTCGGTGGGGCTCATTCCTTCACCGCTTTCTTTGCCTTGGTTGCTTTCGCGGGCTTCTTGGTCTGTCCGGCAGTCATCTTGGGCAGGCAAGGGTGGTCTCCTTGCTCTCTTCTGTGGTGCAGCATCGCCTCCCTCTTCTCCCTCAACTCAACTGAAACGGATACGTCACCACCTGTGACCCCGCCGACGCCGGAAACTTTAATCGCAACACAATCTGCCGTACGCAACCCAGCAGGTCGTTCTTTTGCAAGATCGAAGGCGCCTCGACCCGCACCCCTTTGACCTCTCCCGTTCTGCGAATCCGAAATGCGATCGTCACACGACCTGGCACGTAGGTCACATCATCCGGACGCGCCTTGGCAATGCAGCCCAGGATCTCCGGCTGACGCGCACGAAACCGAACGTCGATGTCCTCCTGCTCGAGCTCCCGCGCACCACCCTCGTTCCCCATGTCGAACTGCACCACATCCAGCGCCGACAGATCGTCGCCCCGCGCCACACTCGCCAGATCGCCCGGTGACAGTCGCATCGGCTCCGGTGCGTTCTCGTCCTCGATCGTTTCTTCTGGCTTCCCCGCCGTCTGACCCGCCGCGCGACCACCCCGGCGACGCCCTCGAGCCTTGGGCGCCCCGGACGCAGGCGCAGCCGCGACCGGTTCTGACACGACCGCGGGCGGTGGCGACAACCCCGGAAATCCAAACTTCAGAGTCCAAACCGCCGTCCAAACCACCGACGCGGTCAAAATGCCCAGTAGGAAACCCTTCATGATCGAATCGGATATGAGCACGAAACCGATTCGCCCCCAACCCGAACAACCCATCGCGTCACGCGCACGGGCCTTGACCTTCGGGACTCAGACCCCTTATGTTCTAGGTTGAGTGGAACGGGGGGCCGCAAAGTCCCCCCAACGAGGAACGACCCGAAACCGATATTGGCCAACCGCAACACGTGGAATCAACCCTGTTCGTGAGTTTGATACGCATATCGGATTCTTCTCCTCCCATGGCATCTTGAGCCGCATTCCCCTCCCAGTTATTCCGTTGCCTGATCCTTTCCTGTAACCGCAAAAAAAAAGACCCATGGGTACCCGTCTCTTCGTTGGAAATCTTTCATACAATGTCACCGAGGTCGACCTTCGCGACTTCTTCGTCAACGGAGGTGTGCCCGTCCAAAGCGTGCGAGTCGCGCTTGACCGAGAAACGGGACGACCCAGGGGTTTCGCCTTCGTCGAGACCGAAACCGAAGAAGGCGTAAAGACTGCGATCCAGGTGCTCGCTGGCCAGGAGCTGCAAGGCCGCCGCATCGCGATTGAAGAAGCGCAGGAGCGCGCCGGCGGTCGTCCACCAGGACCCGGTGGCCCCGGCGGATTCCGCGGACCTCCCGGTGCCGGTGGCGGCGGTGGTTTTCGCAGCGGACCTGGCGGACCTCCCGGTGCCGGCGGCGGCGGAGGTTTCCGCAGCGGACCCGGCGGTCCTCCCGGCGCAGGTGGTGGCGGTGGTTTTCGCAGCGGACCTGGCGGTCCTCTCGGTGCCGGCGGCGGCGGCTTTCGCAGCGGACCCGGTGGTCCTCCCGGTGCAGGTGGCGGCGGTGGTTTTCGCAGCGGACCCGTTGGTCCTCCCGGTGCAGGTGGCCCCGGCGGATTCCGCCCTGCCGGTGGCTTTGGGGGACCTCCCGGAGGTGGCGCTGGCGGTGGTTTTGGCGGGCCGCCCCGTTTCGGCGCAGCACCTCCTCCTCCCGTGACGGACGAAGCGCAACGACGTCGCTCCTTCGAGAAGAAGGAAAAAAAAGAGAAGCGAAAATCCAACCGGCCTCGCCCCGAGGACAGTGAGCGGGGAAACTGGCATTGGAAGGGTGACATCGACGGGGATTGAGAATGACGGCCGCCGACGATGGCGTGCGCGACATCATCGCCCTCCGAATCCCTGTTCCGCCCTCTTGCGATGGGTGGCGGCTCGACCACTTCCTGAAATTCCGGATTGGTCGGCTGTCGCGCACACGCATCCAGGGCATCCTCGAGGAACAGATTTCGTTTTCAGATGGGCGAAGGGTGCGCGCCGCTTCCCGCGTTCGCAAGGGAGAGATCATTCACCTCGACCGGCCAGCGCCGATCGAACCGGATGTGCCGCGTGAATTCACCGTCCTCGCAGAGGGTGACGGCTACATCGCCATCGACAAACCCGCAGGCCTGCCCATTCACACCACCGCCAAGTTCATTCGCAACACGCTGACGGCAGTTCTGCGGGAGCGCTATCCCGGACAGCCCTTGCAGGTTTGCCATCGCCTCGATCGAGAAACCTCGGGCGTACTGCTCGTTGCCCGCAATCGAGCAGCCGCGCGAAAATTGAAGATGGCGTTTGAGCACCGCGAGATCGAAAAGACCTATCGGGCCATTGTGCACGGGGTGCCCTCGCCCGAGTTGACCCACATCGATATCCCCATTGCACTGCTTGATACGAGGACCCACATGGTGATGGGACCCACCAAGGGCGGCTTGTCCGCTCAAACCGAGATCGTGGTCGAGCAAACCTTCGCCAACCACGCGCTCGTGCGTTGCCATCCGCTGACCGGGCGCCAGCACCAAATTCGCGTGCACCTTGCGTCATCGGGACATCCCATCATGGGGGACAAGATCTACCGTGCATCGGAAGCCGAATTCATGGCATTTTGCGATCACGGCATGACACCCGAACTGCTTGCGCG
This sequence comes from Deltaproteobacteria bacterium, assembly GCA_034439895.1. Classification (GTDB taxonomy): domain Bacteria; phylum Myxococcota_A; class Polyangia; order Fen-1088; family Fen-1088; genus JAWXBF01. The sequence goes on along the minus strand of JAWXBF010000034.1, from coordinate 19,173 downwards.
TTTCGATGGCCTTCACCGGCACGCACTGCACGCCGCATCGTTAACCTTTCCCCATCCAACCACTGGCCAACCCGTCACCGTACAAAGCCCGCTTCCTGCTGATATGCAGGATGTCTTGTTTCGATTGGCGCCAGCCCAACCCCAGGAGAATCCGCAATGACCAAACATCGTTTCAATAGCAACACAATCATCGGCTCGATCTTGACCCTGACATTGTGTGCTACGTTTTCGGTAGCCGTCGCAGCCCCGAAGAAGAAAAAGGCCGCAAAGCCTGCTGCCGCAGCGGTGGAAGCACCGGCGCCCGCACCGGAGCCAGCACTCGCACCGGCACCGGCACCGGCACCGGCACCGCCCAAGCCAGCCGCTGTCCCAGACGATCTGCCGAACGCCGCAACGATCTGCAAGAGCGAGCTCGCGACCCATTGCATGGGCGTCACGCCTGGCGGCTCGAAAATCGCCAAGTGCCTACGCGACAACAAGCCAAAGAACACCGAAGAGTGCAACAAGGCGCTTTTCGGTTATCTGAAGGAGCGCTTCATGGGTGTCTGTGGCGCTGACATGAACAAGCTCTGCCTCGAAGAATCGAAAAAAACGGGCGGATTGATGCCCTGCATGAAGGTCCACGAGACCGAACTGACGCAGCCATGCAAAATTGAGCTTGGATTTGCCAAACCCGCTCCAGCAGCGGCACCGGCGCCGGCCGCTGCGCCCAAGAAATAGGGCCGTTTGCCGCATGGCGCCCTAAAGGGGGCGTCGATTCCGGCCGAACCCTATCAGTGCGGGTGCCGAAACCCGCACGATGGCCATTCGACCCCGAACCCGCTCCTCGTTTGATCGACCCCGCAAGGGCTCGCGTCCACCGAGGAGTTTGCTGTCAAACGGTCAGGAAACGGCCGACAGCCTCCCCTCCTTCACTCCGCCTCCGGACGAGTTCACAAGTGGCAAGACGACAAACGTCGCACGACCACCGGCTTCAGCGTCGGACCACAAGCCCTGTTTAACCGTGATCTCGGGGCGCCTCGAGGGTCAGCTCTTTCCGATGGACACACCCGACGTGGTCACGATTGGGCGGGCGGCTGACAGCGATCTGCGGCTCGACGATGATGGGGTCTCGCGAAAGCATGCACAGATCATCGTCACCGCTGAATCGGTGATTCTGGAGGATCTGGGCAGTCGCAACGGGACCTTCGTGGGTGAACAACCCGTCAAGAGAACGCCCTTGAATGCCAATGATCTGATCCGCGTCGGAAGCACGACGATCATCAAGTTTTCCTGGATGAATGAAACCGAACATTCGCACCACGAACGGTTGCGCGAGGCGGCCTTGTTGGATCCGCTGACCGGCATCTACAACCGACGCCACTTCGACGAAAGCCTTGGTTCGGAACGGGCTGCGGCACAACGACACCGCAAACCGCTCTCCTTGATCATTGCGGATCTCGACAACTTCAAACGCGTCAACGACGAACATGGCCATCCCGTCGGCGATGCCGTGCTTTCAGCCATGGGCGAGGCCATCCTTCGCTGCGCCCGTCGCGAAGATCTGGCCTTCCGCTTTGGCGGCGAAGAATTCGCCGTTCTCGCGCGTGATACAGATTTGGATGGGGCTGTCCGATTTGCCGAACGACTCCGGGTGGAGATAGAAAACGTCACGGTCGACGGCAAGGACAGGCGACCTCTGAAGTTTACCGCGAGCGTCGGGGTCGCTCAGCTCGCGGCCAAGGAAACCGAAAAAGACCTGCTCGAACGCGCGGACTCGGCCATGTACAACGCGAAACGCGGCGGCAAAAATCGGGTCATGGTGTCGGAACGCAAGCTGACGCCCATCGATTAACCCCCAGGTCGTGCCCCGAATCGCAGCGCGACCAACCTTCTTCATTGACTTGGCCGTCAATGGGCGTAGGGTTAATCCTTGAGCGATCGCGACGAAAAGCGGGCGAAAATCATTGCCCAACAACTGGTTCGAGAAGCCGCAGACGATGCCACTCGAAAATTGAACCCCGTCGAACCCCGGAAGGTGCGAACGACGCCGCTGCGTCGGTTCGGGTCAAAAGCAGCGCCAACCTTCCCGAAGCGGCCCTGAGGGCGTACCCCGAAGGACGATCGGCTTTCGGAAGCCGCTCGGACCGCGGCCGCCTGCTAGTTTCGATGCGTGTCCAATGTTCCCGCTGTCGTGCTTGACTGGGGCCGCCTCGAATACGGGGAGGCCTGGCAGCGGCAGCTTGAGCTCGTCGCGGCCCGCCAGCGAGACGAAATCCCGGATACCCTCGTCCTTGTCGAACACCCCGATGTGCTGACGCTTGGGCGTGGGACCCATCGGGAAAACGTATTACCAGGGGTCGACATTCCCGTCTTCGAGATCGAACGCGGTGGCGATGTAACGTATCACGGACCTGGTCAGCTGGTTGGGTATCCCATATTCCAGTTGCGCCCCGACGAGCGAGACCTGCGCCTATACCTTCGCAATCTCGAGGAAGCGCTCATCGACGCCGCCGCAACCATGGGGTTGTCGTGTGGTCGCAAGGAGGGATTGACCGGCATGTGGACGCTGGATGCACCCCAGCGCAAGTTGGCTTCGCTCGGCGTTGCCTGCAAACGCTGGGTTACGCTGCATGGCTTCGCACTCAACGTTTCAACCGATCTGTCGCGGTTTTCGCTCATCAACCCCTGTGGGCTGGATGCGACGGTCATGGCCTCGTTTTCAAGCTGCCTGGGTAAATCGGTGACACTCGATGCGGTGAAGCCTGCGGTGATTCGCGCGTTCGCGCGCGTCTTCGGTCGCGACTTCTCTAACGCTGCTTAACCCGCGCGGAACTGGAACTCGCGCTGGCTTATCACGCGGGAGGCTTCGAGATCGACGAGAAACGCGGTGCCCTCACCGACCATCCCGTTGAAGCTGCGCAGATACCAGACCTCGATGCCCCAGCGTTCGTGACCGGTTTCGCTGGGAGAGGCCCACTCGGCCGCTTCGAGATCGCCGAGCCCCGTGGCCCGCTCTGTCATGACCGAGGCGATCTTCTTGAAGTCATCGGATTGTCGCGCGATGGCTTCGGCCTTGCGACCATCCGTATCACGAACATCTCGCTTCCACTGACTTGCCAGGCGAAACTTGCCCGGTGGCGTGCCGCCGACTTCGAGCTCGGCCTCGTAGGTTTCATCGGCAATGAGGCCGGCGAAATCCGCAACGTCAAACTCGGGAAACAGATCTTCGCGGGCGATCCGCTCGTGGCGTTCCTTGAGCGTGCGCAGACCCGCTTCTCTGGCCACATCGGAGTAGTAGAGCGAAAGCCGCACCACCATGTGGCGCGAGGGCAGGCGGTGATCCCAATCGAGGATCCACGTGCACCCCTGATAACGCTTGCCACCAAAGGGAACGAACTGTGGCAAGGCGTCTGCAATGCGGTGCCGGTCTTCAGCCCGAGTCCACAACCCCTGATGGGTCACGCGCGGATGGTAGATGAGACCCGCTGAAAGCTCCGCGCGAAGGTCGAGGGAATCCTTGTTGTCGCCGACCATGTTATTGCGCGCCTGAAGCAGCATAACCCGCATCGATGACCCGCGATAGTCGGGCGATCAGATCGTCGATTCGAGTCGACATCAATCGACTTGCCGCCCGCCCTACACACAGTCGGGCGCTGACTTCACCGATGGTCTCCACCTCCACCAGTCTATTCTGCTTCAAAGTCTCACCCGTTGAAACCAGATCGACGATGCGATCGGCCAGACCCACAAGCGGCGCCAGTTCAATCGAGCCATAGAGTGTGATCACCTCGGCGACAATGCCGCGTTCGCGCAAGAATCGCTTGGTCAGGCCGGGAAACTTCGTTGCGTAGCGCAGGTGGAGGTGATCACCTTCAATGACTGGCTTGTCGATGGCCTCTGCGACGGCGAGGCGACAGCGACCAATACCCAGGTCGAGTGGCTCGTAGATGTCGCGGTTCTGCTCTTCGAGCACGTCTCGCCCGGCAATCCCGATGTGCGCCGCGCCATGTTCCACATAAACGGGTACATCGTGGTCGCGCACGATGAGCACGCGCATATTCGCCTTCGGAACCTCGATGATGAGCAGACGCGAAGCCTTCGCGTCGTTGACCACTGACAAATCAATCCCAGCTTTGCCGAAAAGCTCGACGGCCTCGTCCTTGATCCGGCCGCGCGGCAACGCCAAGACCAGCACCGGACCTGCCGGAGGGGCAGACGCCACGGGTGTCTTGCGGGTGGAGGCCTTTTTTTTGGGGGTCCCGGAAGCCATGGGGCCCACTTTATACCCCCTTGTCACGGGCTCGTCTCACGTCAGCCCCGAGCGAGCGCAACTTTTTCTCCAACCGCTCATATCCGCGGTCCAAATGATAGATCCGGGACACGTCGGTGCGGCCTTCGGCGACCAGGCCCGCGAGAACGAGAGCAGCCGATGCACGCAGATCGGTGGCCATGACGCGCGCACCCTTCAGCCGACAGGGACCCCGAACGATGGCCGTTCGGCCCTCGATGAGGATTTCAGCGCCCATGCGTTGCAGCTCCATGACGTGCATGTAGCGATTCTCGAAAATGTTTTCCGTCAGCACAGACTGACCCTTTGCCATCGTCATGAAGGCCATGAATTGCGCCTGCATGTCGGTCGGAAACCCCGGATGCGGTCGCGTGGCGATGTCGGTCGGCTGGACCTGCGAGGCGCCGCGGACACGAACCCCTTCGGCTTCGATGGTCACCGTCGCCCCGGCTGCGCGCAACTTGGCAATGACGGCATCCAAATGTTCGGGAACGCAATCTCGAACCAGGACATTTCCCTTCGTCATTGCGGCCGCAACCATCAGGGTGCCCGCCTCGATGCGGTCGGGAATGATTGCGTGATCGATTGCGTGAAGTTCATCGACGCCCTCGATGTGGATGACCGAAGTACCGGCACCTTGCACGCGTCCTCCCATTTTATTGAGCACCGTGGCGAGCTCCTCGACCTCGGGTTCGCAGGCCGCGTTCTCTAGTGTGGTCGTGCCCTTGGCCAGAGCCGCGGCCATCATCAGGTTTTCGGTGCCGGTCACGGTGGCCATGTCGAACACAATCACCGCACCGTGCAGCCTCCGCGCCTTCGCCGTGACATTTCCGTGATCGAGCGTGATCTTCGCGCCAAGCGCCTCAAGTCCCTTCAGGTGCTGATCGATCGGGCGCGCCCCGATCGCACATCCACCGGGCAGTGCCACCTCGGCATGTCCGTAACGCGCAACCAGCGGCCCTAAAACGAGCGCCGAGGCGCGCATCGTCTTCACCAGATCGTAGGGCGCCGCGACTTTATTCACGTGGGAGGTATCGATGATCGAGCGATGCCCGGGCGTGACCTCGGTGCCGAGCTCTTCGAGCAAGCGACCCATCGTCGCAACGTCGTTCAGCGCGGGTACATTGCGAAAAATGTTCCGCCCGCGGGTTAACAGGGCCGACGCAAGGATGGGCAAGGCGGCGTTTTTGGCGCCGGAGACCCGTACTTCACCGCGCAATCGGTGGCCACCATGAATGACGATCTTGTCCATTCGTGTTGTCCTTCATAACACGCGGAAGCGCTCGGGCACGAACAGTGGTACCGTCGATGGGTGCGTTTTTTCGCGACGTTGATCCTGGGTGCACTTGTCTCCACGTCGGCGCGGGGGGCAGACGATCCCCGCTTGGTCGTGCTGAAGGCGGTGCAAACCGAGCTCGCCCGATCGCAGGCCCGATTGCAGCTGCCAGGTGAGGACAAGCCCTATTTCATTCGATACCTCGTGCGCGACTATGACGAGCGCGAGATCGGCGCCCGGTTTGGCGCGATCGTGGACGACAGCAGTCAGCGTGCCCGCCATGCCTCGGTCGAGGTTCGAGTCGGCAACTACAAGTTCGACAACACCGCGAACACCTCCGACAACGCCTACGACTTCGACGATTTTCAACGCTATCGGCCACCGGTCACGGCACCACTCGATGACGATGTCGAGGTACTCCGCGCGACGTTGTGGCTGCAGACCGATGCCGAGTACAAGTCTGCGCTTTCCGCCCTCCACAAAAAACGCGGCAAGCGTGTCACGAACGTCGTCGAGGATGAAAATCTTCCGAGCTTCTCGCGCACAACCAAACAAATCCACATCGATGCGCCGGTTCCGATCGCCTTCGAGATGGAAGTTTGGCGCGAAAAACTGCGGCGCCTTTCCGCACTGTTCAAGCGGCATCCGACGATTTTCGATTCCAGCATCAAGGTCAGTCTTTCACACCAAACGCGCACGCTCGCAACGAGCGAAGGCACCGCCCTCATCAACGACCGAATCGTGTTTGGCCTCCACCTCAATGCGGTGGCCCTCGGTGAAAATGGCTTGCTTGTGAACCATGGCAAAAGCGTTTACGGCGCGACTGAGCAAGATCTGCCCGATGAAAAGACCCTGACCGAGATGGTCGCGCTGGTGGTTCGCGAGGTCGAAGCGCTGCGCAAGGCACCGATGTTGGATCCATACAACGGGCCGGCCATTCTGTTGCCCGAAGCGGCCGGTGTGTTCTTCCACGAAGCGCTAGGCCATCGACTGGAGGGCGAGCGACAGAACTCCAACCACGAAGGCGCGACGTTCAAGGGTCAAATCGGAAAGCCTGTCTTGCCCACATTTATCAGCGTGATCGACGATCCCTCCTTGCGTTCGGTGGGTAAAATATCGCTCAACGGTTATTACCGCTACGACGACGAAGGCGTTGTGTCGACTCCGGTCAAACTCGTCGAAAACGGCATCTTGCGCAGCTATCTGATGAGCCGAACGCCGGTCAAGGGTGTGGTGCAATCCAATGGCCATGGACGTTCCGAAAGCACATCCGATCCAATTGGTCGCATGGCCAACACCATCGTTCGATCGACGAAGCAGGTTCCCTACGCCACGCTCAAACAGATGCTGCTCGAAGAGATCAAACGCCAAAAGAAAGACTTCGGTCTCATCATCTCGGACATCACGGGCGGGCAGACCAATACCAGCAGCTACGATTTTCAAGCCTTCAAGGGTGTGCCTCGCATCGTGTATCGGGTGGACGCCGTGACGGGTAAAGAAACCATGGTCAAGGGCGTCGAGTTTGTTGGAACGCCGATCGGCTCGCTGAACCGCATTGCAGCCACCTCGGACGAGATCGGCGTCTTCAACGGATTCTGCGGCGCGGAGTCCGGCTATATCCCCGTTTCAACGGTCGCGCCGGCAATTCTCATCAGCGAGATCGAACTGCAGCGCACCGGACGTGAACTTGAGCGTGGACCCGTCTTGCCGCCTCCGTGGGCCGAGCAACCCAAGAAAAAGTGAGGCAACATGAGCCCGAGGCCAGCCTTCATCGTCGACGCGGTCCGTAGCCCGATCGGGCGCCTCGGTGGCGCTCTGGCGCAGGTTCGACCCGACGATCTTGCGGCAGCCGTCATCCGTGCGCTCGTCACGCGAACGGAGGTCGAGCCCGTTGCCATCGACGATGTGATCTTTGGTTGCACCAATCAGGCGGGTGAAGACAACCGAAACGTCGCACGAATGGCAGTGTTGTTGGCGGGCTTGCCCGTCGAGGTTCCTGGCATCACGGTGAACCGACTCTGCGCCTCGGGAATGCAAGCGGTGGCCGATGCCGCGCGCCTCATTGGATCTGGCGAAGCGGACATCATCATCGCAGGGGGGGTCGAATCCATGTCGCGTGCTCCTCTCGTATTGCCAAAGGCACAGGAGGGTTATGCACGCGGCGATGTGACCGCTTACGACACCATGCTGGGCTGGCGCATGATCAATCCACGGATGCAGGTGCTTCACGGCACCGATGCGCTTGGCGAAACGGCGGAGCACGTCGCCGAGCTTCATCAAATCAGCAGAGCGGCCCAGGATGCGTTTGCACTGCAGAGCCAACAAAACTGTCTTGCGGCCCAGCGCGCCGGTCGATTCGAGAACGAAATTGTACCGATTGAGATCGCCCAAAAAAAGGGCGCACCACGCGTGGTGACGCAAGATGAACATCCCCGCGGCGATATCACCCTGGATGCCCTGTCGCGACTCAGTCCGGTCTTCCGCAAGAACGGAACGATCACGGCTGGCAATGCCTCCGGTATTAACGACGGCGCATCGGCCCTGATGCTCGCCTCGAAAGAGGGCCTCGAGCGGATCGGTCGTGCGCGTTTTTCGGAGGTGCGCGTGGTTGGATCGGCGGTCGCAGGGGTGGAGCCACGCAAGATGGGTCTCGGTCCGATTCCAGCCACCCAGAAATTGCTCGCGCGGCTTGGCCTTGCAGCCAGAGATCTGGATCTCATCGAGCTCAACGAGGCCTTCGCAGCGCAATGTTTGCCCTGCATCGACGCTCTCGCGCTCGATCCGGAACGCGTAAACGTCAACGGAGGCGCCATCGCCCTCGGTCATCCCCTTGGATGTTCAGGCGCACGGATCACAACCACGCTCGTGCACGAACTGGTACGACGGGACGCGCGTCGAGGATTGGCCACGATGTGCATCGGTGTCGGACAGGGCATGTCCTTGCTCATCGAACGCGGCTAACGATCGCATGGTGCGCATGGGTGATCGGGAACGTCGTGCCTTGCTTGCCGCAGTGGCAATCCTGGCCCTCGGCGGCTGTCACGCTGAAACCCACCGGGTGCTGGTCATCCCTGCACCCGCGTCGCAACCCGACCTGCAAGCTGCACGGCACTTCAACACGCCCGATGGTCTACCCGCGCCACCGCATTCGTTCGAGTCCGCCAAGAAAGCCGCGATGACCATCTACGCGGACAACCGTACTACGTTTTATTGCCAATGTCGCTTCGACGAACGCAAGAACGTGGACGCTGCATCCTGCGGTTACGTCGCGCGGAAAAACGCGATACGTGGTGCCCGCGTGGAATGGGAGCACATCGTGCCTGCCCATGCTTTTGGATACTTTAGACCGTGCTGGAAAGAGCGGCTGTGCACACGGCACGGACGCGCCCATGCCGGGCGAACCTGTTGCCGAGAAATCGATCCGGACTTTCGAAGAATGGAAGCGGATTTGCAGAACCTGGTGCCGGCAGTGGGCGAGCTCAACGGCGACCGCTCGAATTTTGAGTTCGGAGAGATCCCCGGCGAAGCGCGCATTTACGGTGCATGCGACTTCGAGGTGGACCTGTCAGGGCGCCTGGCGGAACCGGCCGAGTCCTTGCGGGGCGAGATCGCACGAACCTATCTGTACATGCACGAGGCCTACCCCGGAGGCCTTCCGCTGCGAGCCGACGAGCGCAAACGGTTCGAGGCCTGGTCGATCCAGGATCCCCCCACCCCCTTCGAGCGAACACGCAACCACCGCATTTCAGCCCTACAGGGCGGTGGAAACTGGTTCGTGTACTAGACCGCGTGCTATCGTTTTGCCGATTGCCGCCTCGCGACTCCAAGATTACGCCCATCACGCGACACGAGCCGCGAACCCTCTACGCCACGCGGGTGACCCGCACGCAGGCCGGGGAGATCTGGGACCTCTGGGCGGTGCAGGATGGCCGACGCATCGGCTTTCTCTCGGTCGTTGACGACGGGCATCTGGTTTACGCCATGGCAACCGTAAAAAAGGGCACACCTCAGGACGAGGTGGTGGATCTGGTGGAGGGATTCTTCACGCCTTCGGCGACCGACTCCAACAGCCTTGAGATCCTCGTGTCGGAGTATTCGGACGAGCCGTCGCTATACGAATCCGATATCCGCGAATCGTGAGAACCAACAGACCGGAATAGAAGACCAGGATAGACCCCGGGGCGATGGACGGATATTCTGGGGCGCGATGCACGTTCAGGCTCCCGCTGCGACTGGTCCCTTCCGAGGTGCTTTGCCTTTTGACGAGACGGGGACGAGCGTTTTCTCCGGTCGGCAGGCCGAGCTGCAAATGCTGGCCGAACAGGTCATCACGAGCGGCAGCCGCGTCGTCGTGCTTGCAGGCGAAATGGGGGTAGGTAAGACGTCGTTGTTGCGTGCTGGCCTTTTGCCCATGCTTGCGAGCAACGGCATCCTGGGTCTCTACCTTGGCGACTATTCCGATCTCGAAAACGAATTGGTTCAAAGCGCCAGCCGGGTCCGCGCTGAACCACCGGCCGCCGGCGAGAGCCCGGCCGCGTACACAACCCGGCTTGCGTTGCAACACGCAGGCGGCGTCGTGTTGCTGCTCGATCACCTGGAGGAGGTGTTGCGCGACGATGCGCCACCCGAAGCGCTAGTCTCGCTGACCAACTTCCTGCGCGACGTACTCGGCAATGCAAGCCAGCCCAGTCTGCGCCTCGTATTCTCTATCGAATCCGCGAGCTATCCGCGCCTCGGTCGCTTTCTTCCGCGCAGCGTATTGTCTGCGACCGGTGCAACCCTTGAGATTGCCCGCCTGCCCGAGGATCGGGTTGCCCAGATAATCGAACAAACCGTACTACAGACGGGTACCTTCATCGAACAGGGGCTTGCGCAGCTGGCGGCGGCCGATCTGTGTCGGACGGGACCCTGTCTTCCCATCGATCTGCAAATTGTCGCGCGCACCATCATGGATTTGCGGCTGACCTCTATCCGCCGCTACGAGCGATCGGGCGGGGCCGCTGTGCTGGGACCAACATTTTTTGAACGCGTGGTTCGCGAGGCCGGAGGTCGAGGCGCACTCAAGGTATTGCTCGACCTTCACGACAGTCGCGGCAGGACCTTCGAAGAGATTTCGCAGCGGACGCGTCTCTCACGAGCCGCGGTCGAACACGCACTTTCCACCTTTGTGGCGCGAGGTGTGCTCGGCAAACGCGACACGGAACGCGGCGGCCATTTCGTGTTGCTGCATCCTGCCTTGCAAGCACGAATCGCCGATTTTGGCGCCATCGAACTCGGTCGCGCCCGTCGCGTGCGGAGAATGCTCACCCAACGCTCGCTATCCCGCGGACGCCTTTCGGTGCCGGACCTGTTTGCGGTCACACGCCACCTGGCCGGCGCGCTGGACCCGGCAGAACAGAAAATTGTTCAACAAAGTGTGCGACGAAAAGTCTTCCACGTCTCCATTGGGGCGCTCGTGGCAATCGCCTTCGCCGTGGTGCTTTACGTCGACCAGCGGACCTCGTACACGCTTCGACTCGATCCACCGGATGGCCACAACCGCGCAAGGATCGTGGTCGTCATGGGCAAACCGGACCGCGGGATTATCTCGATGCTGCCGCATTCGCCGGCCTTCGGTTCCATCCTCGCGGACACCGGATTCTCCGCGAGCGGTCTGTCGGCCGATCTTGTTTCGCGCGTGAAAAATGGCCACGCCACCGGCAAGTTGGGCCGCTCCCGCAACACCAACGAAAACGATACGATTCCCGATTGGCTTCGAACGACACTCGCAGGCTTGCAACCCGTGCGACGGGGAACGGCTGCCGTGTTGCTCGGAGATCCTTCCGGGGTATTGGCCCTCAAACAGGCCTTTGCGGATCCGGCGGCGCGCAGCGAAACCCTCGAAGTGCTGCGAATCGTTGGAGTGGGAGGCGCGGGCGAAGACGAGATCTTGGCTGCCTCTCTTGCAACCGACTCACCTGAATTGCGGCTCCGGGCCGTGGCGGTGGCAGCCGCAATCGACCGCCGAACCGGCAAGGCCTCGCATGCAACCACGCTGCGCTCGGCACTTTCGGACGAATCGCCGCTGGTCCGCGAAGCCGTCGTCAAGGAATGTGCCACGCTTCCGCCAAGCGAGGCCTCGGACGTGCTCCGCATCGCCATCAAGAGTGCCGATCCGGAACTGCGAAAACTCTCCGAGCAGGCAATCCTGGCGCTGGCAATACGGGCTCCGGTCCTCGCTGCGCAAGCCGCCAAGGTCGGTGCGGCGGATTCCGACTCCATGCTGCGCAAGAACAGCATGGAACTGCTGGCACAAATCGCAGCACACGCCGCCGCGGCCACGGCGCCCATCCTCGCTGACCTGGTTCGCAATGAACAGACGCCCGAGGACACCCGAATCGCCGCTCTACAACTGCTGCGCGGTGCGGGAACCGAACTTGGAGCCATCGCGGACGTCATCGCACGCGCTGCCGCCGCGGATGCCCCGCCCCGCTTGCGGGCGGCTGCCTTGCCCCTTCATGCACGACTGATTCCCCCCGACGAAGCCGAGCGCATCGCACAATCCGAGGCCCGTGGTCCGGTATTGTCGCGTGCGGCGGCCGCGGCGATCTGGGGCGCCCTCGCCGAACAAAAAACCGAGGCGGCCGCCAAGGCGATCAAAGTCGCCCTCTTTGACAGTGCGCCCGAGGTTCGAGCAGAGGGTGCCCGCGCGGCAGGCAATCTTCGCCGCGACGGGGTTGCACTCATCCAGCGCGCGTTGCTCGATCCCAATGCCGAGGTCCAGAAGGCAGCTCTCGAAGCCGCCGTGACCATCGGAAAAAGCAATACGTTTGCCGCAATCGAACTGCTGACCAAGGCGATACGCCTCGTGCGACCTACGTTGCGCCCCGCCATTGTCGATGCGCTCGGGCAGGCGGGCGCGGAAAAGCCGCAGCTCGCGCTGCCTGGAATCATCCGTGCCTTCAAAGAGGGCAATGTTCAGGCGCGCGTTCAGGTCGCGCAGACCCTCTGCACCCTGACGGCCAAGGATCCGGTTGCGACTTCGCCGTTCCTCCGACTGGCCGCACGGGATACCGATCGGGATGTCCGCAGCGCCGCCGCAACCTGCCTCGCCGTGCTCGCAAAAGGGGATCCGAAGGGTGCCGTTCGGATGGCCAACGATTTGTCTGCCGCCCTCGAGGCGCCCGTCCGCGCGGCAACCGCTGCCGTCCTCCCCGCCCTCGTGCAACACGCCGGCGAGGAATCGTTGGGTCTCATCTTCACCCTGCTCGCCGACATGGACAGCGCGATCCGCACGACCGCAACGCAGGCTTTCATTCAGTACGCCAAGAGTGGACTGAAGCTTGGCACACGAACCGAAGATGCCAACAACGCCTTGCGCTCGGCATTTTCACTGGGCGCTCCTTCAGACCGCGTGTTGGTGGTAGAGGCCGCGGCAGCAGCCGGATTGCGGACGCTGTTGCGAACCGCAACACGAGACGGGGATGATGTCGTCCAGGTGGCGGCATTGCAGGCGGCAGCTCGGCTGAACCCGCCCGAAATCGACCTCGTGCAGGCCGCCACCCTGTCGCCGTCCGCGACGGTCCGCGCCGAGGCGATGAAATTGCTCGTGGCCTCGAGTGACAAGGGTGCAGCCGACGTGCTCCCCATCTTCGAGAGCATGTTGCGCTCGCCGGATCCCGCAGAGCAGGAAAGTGCCGCCTTGTCCCTCGGAGGCCTCATCGGTGCCGAGGCAGGTGCAACCGCAACACTCGAGCGGTTACTTACCTCGCAAAGCGAACGACAGCGCCGTGCCGCCGTTGTTGCACTCGCGCGGGTCGCGGCGCGAAACCCGTCACTCGCGCGCCCCATACTCGAACGTGCCCTTGATGATCCCGCACACGATGTGCGAGCCGCGGCAGCACAAGGACTTGCGGTGGCCTGGGCCGGCGAACGCACACCCGAAGCCATCGCCGCCATCCTCGAACAATCCGAGGCTGACAGCCGCAGGCGCCTCGTGGCACTGGAATCGCTGGTACAACAATCCCGCAATCCCGAGCATCAGCCCACCGTTCGAAAAGAACTAGAGCGGATCGCCGAGAGCGGTCCACCTCTCGCTCGACTGGCTGCGCGCGTGGGACTGGCATTTCTGCAAGCCAATCCCGACGCGCTGGCGACCTTTATTCACAACCTCTTCGGCAACTGACTAGTCGGTCGAGGCATCGCCCGACGGGGCCGGCGTGAGCTTGCCTTCGTAGGCGGAACAAGCGGGCGTAAAGGGCGCGAAGCGAATATCGGACAGACACTTCATTGCAAAAGGCTCACAAAGGCCAGTCTGGCAGTCGTCGTTTGAAGCACAGGACATCTGGACCGCTAGCTTCTCTACGCACTTGCCCGCCACACAACGGAGGGATTCGACACACAGCGGCTTCTTACCGTCCGGTTGCGTCCCACAGGCCAGACCCGTTCCCGCTCGCACGAGGCATCCAAACTGGGTCGCCGATATTTGCTCGCAGTATTCGCCCTTCGCACAAATCGCACCTGATTCGGTGCAAAAGTCAGGCGCTTTCTTTACGATTTCAGATGCGCAAAATCCTTTGTCGCAAAACAAATTCTTTTCGCAATCGTAGGACGACGTACACGCACCCTGCTTTGGAAGATTTCCCGACCAGACGCGGCTGCAGGCATCGGTCAATTTTTGCCATTCGGCCGGGCTGATGCTGTCCTTGGACAATGTCGAATCGATGGCGCGGGTGCAATCCGAGATGTTGCGCTCGTTGAAGGCGCGCACAGTCGAGCGCTGAGAAGGCGCCAACACATTGGTGCAAGCGGCCGTTCGAGCGGTCACACAGGTTGCCTCAGGGAAGGAGCACTTGGACAAAAGCGTCTCGCACTCGTGTTCGGCTTTCTCCACACAAAAATCGGTTTCGGACCTGGGAGCGCTCGAGCCACCCCCTCCGCAACCAATGTCAGTAAAGATCAGGACACTGGCCAACAGACCGAGGGCGGTCGCGGTTGCAGATGCGATAAGATTGCGTTTCATGTAGTGCTCTCCAGGGTGAAAGGGAATTGACGCGAGTCTCCGCTCTGCGGCGAGTTGGGTCAAGTCTGCTGGCATCGCAGCGAGTCACATCGCGGCATTGCAGGCCAACTGTTCATCCTCGCTGACAAGCCAGTCGACCCGGGCGTCGTGCGGCAACTGCGGAACGATTGAAATCAGCTGGTTGGCGAACGCGAATCCTATAAATGCCGGTTTTGCGCTTGCACGTGCCCTTGCCATCAACCGGTCGTAGTGACCACCGCCCTGCCCGAGACGACCCCCGCCGCGATCAAACGCGAGACCCGGCACAACAAAACACGTGATCGCATCGAGCGTTATTTCGGGCGCATCATGGGCCGGTTCCCAGATCCCGAAACGCCCTTGCACCCAGTCCTCGGGCGTTCGTATGCGGTGGAACGCAATCGTCACACCGTCCTGCATCACGCGAGGCCACACCACCATCGCCCCCGCATTCGCAACACGACCAAGTGCCAACCCGGGATCGAGCTCGCCGCGAGTCGGTCGATAGCCCGCCACAACGCGCGCCTGTTTAAATGCTGGGACCTCTTCCAAGTTCATCCCGGCCCGGTGGCTCGCTTCGCGATGCCCTGCCTCCGGAACCCGCATTCGCCAGGCACGCATGGCTGCTCGAATCGCCGATCGTTCGGCCTGCAAAGCCGCTTCGTCCATGACTAGATGCCCGCGCGGTTGAGCAGTTTCAGCAGATTTCGGCTGCGCTCACGAACCTTTTTCTTCAAAGCCTCGGTCTCTGCGCGTCCGGTTCGCAACGACTCCGCGAGTCGTTCGGATTTCTGTTCAATGCTGTGCAGCTCTTCTGCCAACTGAAGGGCCGCCAGCGTCGCCACTTGCTGGGAATCCGCCGTTCCCCGCGAGGCTTTGTGGATGTCACGGATGCGTCGATCAAGCTGTGCGGCCAGATGTTGCACCGTGCGATCGTCCGCATCCGAGCGCAAGACGAATTGCTGCCCCGCGATCGAAACCGATATCGAACGTTTGGTCGCCACCGCAGTCAGAATATCCCAGACCCGCCCGGCCTTCTAACCAAAGTTCAGGCGTTGCCGATTGACGCGCCCGGCGTCAGGCCCCAAAGCAGGGTCGGCAGGTTGGAGAGGACTGCCCGATCCTCCATGCTCAGATCGAAAAGTCGAACGCCCATTCCACCCGAGTTTGGATTGTCGTTGATCCAGCGAACCTCACCCCGGAGTTCGAGGGGTGCTTCGCGGTTCGGAATTTCAACCCAGATGCGCGCGCTTTCCCCAATATCATCGAGGAATTCGGACATAAAAAACAATCCGTCGGGGCTCAAATCGATCACAGCCCCTTCGAGGGAGACATTCCCGCTCTGGTAGCGCGCCGACAGGGTCACTCGGCGGCGCGCGGTCCGCCGCTTTTCTACCCCGCTATTTAGGATGGATTGCACCATGCGCTCGGCCCTTCTTCGCTGGGTATAGGACATCCCGGTATAGAAGTGCAAGGCGTTTTCTGGGTGGGCAAGGCCGACTGGCCATCGCGCGCCAAGTTGGCTAGGTTCACAGGCGATGTATTGGCGCCGTGTGTCGAGTGTTGCGCGAGTCACCACCCTTGTCGCTGCGATGGTTGGTGTCGGCGTGTGGATGGCCAACGCCGCGTCGCCATCCGCACCACGGCTTGAGTGGTTCGGGCAGTCGTGTTTCTTGCTGGAAACACCGGCCGGGACGCGCATCGTGATGGATCCCCTGGCGGCGTCCGTTGGCTTTCCACTGCCGGAAAACCTCGAGGCCGACGTGGTCACGGTGAGCCACGAACACCCCGAACACAACAACATCGAGCTCGCCAGGGGCAAGCCGAAGATCCTTCGAGGTCTGACCCCAGACAAAAAAGGCTGGCTGAAGATCGCCGAAAAATTTCGCGACGTCTCGATCCGCTCGATCGGCGTATATCACGACGAAACGCTCGGCAAGGTTCAGGGGCTCAACACCATTTTCGTCTTCGAGACGGGCGGACTGCGCATCGCCCACATGGGCGATCTCGGCCACACGCTCAACGACACCCAGCTCTCACAACTGGGCTCGGTCGACGTGGTGTTGATTCCCGTAGGCGGCCACAACACGATCGACGCCGCCCAGGCCGCACGGGTCGTGGAACAGATTCGCCCCCGCCTCGTCGTCATTCCGATGCACTACGGCACCGGCATTTCGACCAGCAAGGAACTCGCGACCGTTGAACGTTTTCTCGAGGGACGAACCCACGTCCGTCGGGTTTCGGGCAACAGCCTCGTCATAAACGCCGTGAAACAACGACCGGGGGCCGAAGTCGTGGTCCTAGAGCGCCTATAGACCCCCTCCGGCCTGCGAGCGTACCGACGATGACTTGACGCTGCACGCTCTACCCTGGATGCTGGCGTCCTTGCGCATGAAACCCTTGATGCTTGCCCTGCCCGTCTTGCTGGCACTGTTGCCCGCCCGGACTGTCGAAGCCCAATCCATCTCCGAACGGGAACAATATCGGAGCACCAAAAACTTCGCGATCGAGCTGCGCCTTGGACCTTATTCGCCCGGCATCGATGAAGAATTCGCGGGCTTGCCCGCCGACCAAAGACCCCATCAGGCCTACTTCGGCAAGGACAGCGCGCTTTTGTTTCAGACCGAGTTCGACTACCAGTTCCTGCAAGAACCAGGAAGCCTGGCCATTGGCCTCGGTGTTGGTTATTTGCAACAAAGTAGCAACGCCTTTGTCGAGCCAACCTCGGGCGGCGCCCCCACGATCCGCAGCGGCGATTCCACGGGATTGAAAGTGATTCCACTTTCGCTGTCGCTTGTCTACCGCATGGACTTGCTCGCGCGACATTCGAGTATTCCCTTGGTTCCCTACGGAAAAGTTGGGCTCGACTACGGCGTGTGGTACGTTACGAACGGCAACGGCGACTTTGCAAAGTCGCCCGACGGTGGCAACGGCTACGGGGGAACCCCGGGCTGGCACGCGGCGATCGGCCTGTCGGTGGTGCTCGATGTCTTCGATCCCGGAGCATCTCAGGCGCTCGATTCAGAAATTGGCGTCAACCACACCCTCGCCTTCGTGGAATACGGGCACTATGACTTTTCGGGACTGGGCCAGTCCAACAAACTCCAACTGGGCGACACGACCTGGACCGCAGGCGTGATGTTCGAGTTCTAAAGAGGCTCATCCTGCGCACGCTGCGCATGGTCGTCGAGTATGACGGCACGAACTACAACGGGTGGCAACGCCAGCGTCAAGGGACGTCCATCCAGGCCACGATTGAAGACGCGTTTTTGAAGATGCTCGGCAAGCCGATTGCGGTTCGCGGCGCCGGACGAACCGACGCGGGTGTTCATGCCGAAGGACAGGTCGCCGCCTTCGACCTCGACGATGAACTCGACAACATTCCACCGAGTGGTTTCCGTCGTGGTTTGAACAGCCACTTACCCGATGACATCGCCGTGGTGTCGGTCGAAGTGGCGCCCCACGAATTTTCACCGCGCTGGTCGGCACGAGGCAAGATCTACCGATATCGGATCTGGAACCACGAAGTCCGTTCACCGCTACACGCACGCGATGCGTGGCACGTCATCGTGCCACTCGACACCCACCGAATGCGGACGGCCGCCGCGCTTTTTGTGGGCGAACACGATTTCCGCGGATTTCGGGCGTCCGACTGTGAACGGCGCACCACTCGACGGGTGCTTCATCGCGTCGACGTAAAGCGCTCCGGCTCGCTCATCGAGATTGAAATCGAAGGCACGGCCTTTCTGAAAAACATGGTGCGCATCATCGCGGGGACCATGGTCGATGTCACCCGCGGCCGCCTCACCTTCGACGGTGTCGCGGATGTGCTGCAAAACGGCGATCGCCGTCGCGCCGGCGTCACGGCGCCGTCACACGGATTGACGATGGTTCGCGTGCTCTTCTAGTTCGACCGGCGCGCGCGCGAGCATCTCGGCTACCTTCGCGTGCACCTGGTTGAGCAGCTCTTCACGTTGATTGGCGACGAGTCCTTCGGTCGGAATCGGCGATCCCAATTCAATCGTCACCGTGCAGGGCCGCACGCGGAAAGAATCCGGTGGTAACGCCGCATACGTACCACGAATTGCAACCGGAACGATTTCGACCCCGGCGCCCATGGCAAGGTGGAATCCTCCCTTCTTGAACACGGAAAGTTTACCGTCCCGGGAACGAGTGCCCTCGGGGAACAGTAGCACAGAATCGCCACCCCGAATGCGACGTTCGGCCTCGACAATGCTGCGACGGGCAGCGGCCGCGTTTTCCCGATCAATGAAAATAAACCTCCCCGCCCACATCGCCCACCCGAAAAACGGAATTCGGCCGAGTTGCTTTTTTGCGATCATCCGAACCGGAACCGGTAAGACTGCCAAAAGCACCCAAATATCGGCCGCACTGACGTGATTGGCCATGAAGACGTAGGGACGAGATGGGTCGAGCCCGGTATGTCCTCGCAATTGTACGGTCATCCCGGTGACGGCCGAAACACATCGGCCCCATCCCCGACACAACTCGATCACCGAGTTCCCGGTCGAATCAAAAAGACGACGAACGTAGGCCCCAAAGCAGTAGAAGATGGTGACGACTGCAACGGCGGCGATGTTGAAGAGG
>JAWXBF010000033.1:0-3119 GCA_034439895.1 Deltaproteobacteria bacterium | reverse complement strand
TGGTTCAACACCGTTGCCGATGTCACCTATCAATGGAACATCTTCAGTGAAGGGCTTCACGCAAGCACGCATCCGAGGGGTGCCCACAGCAAGGGCCTTCTCATCGGAGACGGCGCACAGCGTGTTTCGCTGCATCACAACTTGTTCGCGCATCAAGACGAACGAAGCCCTCACATGAAGGGCGCGACCAATACAGAGGTCATCAACAACGTTATCTACAACTGGGGCGGGTTTGGCACCCACTATGCGACGTGCCACGAAGACTACGACGATCGTTCAAAACCCGTACTTAGCAATATTATCGCCAACTTCTACAAAGCGGGACCGAGCTCGGACACCACGCGCAGGCCCATCTTCGTCAACACGTCGACATGCGCCCTTGTCGCGTCTTCACGCATTTACTTGAAGGGCAACATTGGGCCGGGCCGGGCAGACGACAATGGTGATGAATACGCGATCTCGAATGTGCCAGGTGGCATGAAAACCGCGACGCCCGCTGCAACGGCCTCAGCCATCGTTGCTGAATCGCCGCGGCCTGCAAGCGAGCGCGTGCTGACGTGTGCCGGCGCGATGGCGCCCATGCGAGACGCCGTTGATGCGCGCATCGTCAATGAGGTTCGCAACGGCACAGGACGCATCATCGACTCGCAAACCCAGGTGGGGGGATGGCCAACGTTTTCGAGCGCGGCGGCACCCGCGGACGGCGATCTCGACGGCATGCCCGATGCGTGGGAACAAGGCAAGGGCCTCAATCCCAATGATGCAAGTGATGGCAATAAGCTGGCGCCCAGCGGCTTCCCATGGGTAGAGGAATACCTCAACGGCATTTTCACCGGCGCTTGCTTTACATCTAACAACGTGGGGACTGGCGGCGCGGGTGCAGGAGGTGCAGCGGGAGCGCGTGGCGGAGCAGGCGGCGCAGGGGGAAGCACAAACGCGGGCGGGTCAGGCGGCGACTCTGGTCGCGCGGGAGTCGGGGGAACCTCTGGAGGCACCACGGAGCCTGGGTCGGGCGGTTCCGCAGGGCGGGGCACCGCGCCGGGTTACGGCAATGGTGGTGAGGACGGCGAGGGCGGTGTTGGTGAAGATAACCCTGGTGACGAAGAAGAAAATGCTTCGTCACCGCCCGCCGGATGCTCGTGCCACATTGGCTCCAGTAGTGGTGGGTCGACGGGTCCGTGGTTGTTGCTGATGCTCGGTGCCCTTATAAGGCGGCGTGTAAAGTGGGCGTAGTGTCGCCCAGTCGACGGCCACTGCTGCGGGCTTGCGGGCGATGCGAGCGATGAATCCTGCTTGTTCGCTGGTGCCCGGGGTACCGCCCACGAAGTACAGCGATGAGTCGTCCACAGCCACGTCTTCGATCTCGTGGCTGGTCTGGGTCAATAATACGTGTGACTGGAGGTGTATGCCCCCCATGGCCGACCACCGTCCGACAAAAACGTTGACGACGTTGCGCCCAAATCGTGTCACCATTGGCGTCCAACTTCACAACGAAAGCGTCAATGCCCCTCCACTGGTCAAGATACGACCATCGAAATTGATGGTACCCTCAAACGTACCACCAATCCCGATGCTTCCCGCGTCGTCCATGGCAACTGCGGTCGCTCGGTCGTCTCCGGCACCGCCAAAACGTCGAACGCACTGAACCATGCCGGCCGCATCAAAGAGTATGACGACGATGTCTCGTGCACCGGCACCTGTGACGGTTTGTCCCGCTACAGACACCACTCCGGAAATCTGACCACTTGTTACTGTCGCCGTGCCGCTATTTGCAATGCCACCCGCAATCTCGCGCGTTGACATCTCGAACGGCGCGCTCCATGTCGGTCGGTCGGCGCCAACCGCGTGCAAGGTCACGATGTTGGCTTCGCCCGTTTGCGGTACCAATGGGCCGTTGCCCGTGGCGTCGCCCCCCCCATCCCAGCCGCACCGAGGTGGCCGACGTCAGTGGGGCGACAACATCCGGTGTACCCGGTTACCCACACGTCCCCGTTGGCCCCGACGTCGATGGTCAAAAAACGTGTGCCGTGACCCGGGGGAAATCGCAACGACCATTCCGAATCCGCCCCGACCACGGAGCCATCATCCGAATAGTGGAGCAACTTCGTCCGGGCTGTGCTGGCCCCATCGGCCGTCGCATCCGTGCTTGCGTCCAGCGCACTGTCATTCCCGTCTTCGTTGCACCCCGTCACCGTCCACGGCGCAACGCCGGACAAGCAGGCTCAGAGCTATCCAGTTTGGACATCGACTTTGTGTCACGGCGAAACCAACTCAATGTCGCAAGAACAGATCGTGGGTGGTTCCATCACCAATCGTGTGTCCAACATTTCAGCACTGTGTCGTGTTCTTGCCGGAATGAGGAAGAAATTGAGAATGCCAGTTGATGGAATACAGTCGTCCTTTCAGGCGTTAGTGCACGCCTGCGGCGCGGTAAGCGCTACCGGTCTGTGTGATCACGGGGTTTGGTTCGTAGAGAAAACCCGTTTCGGTGGCGACTTGCGTGTACTTGGGCAGCGAGAACCAGGCAAAGCGTTCGACAAAGGGCAACGTCTCGAGCATTGCCACCGACTGGGTTGCGAAGGCGGCGCTCTGTGCCCAGGTGGGGAAGGTGGGAGGAGACGACCAGACGATCAGGCTGTATTCCGTCAGCCAGATGGGCAACCCGAATTTGGTGTGAACCGCTTGCAGGAACGACTTGAGCTGGCTGGTCGCCGTGGCCGCGTCGAAACTGCTGCCATACCAGTGCACGCAGATGAAGTCGACGCGGTAACCGCGGGTCTTCGCGCCCGCCATGAACTGCTCCAGCCAGCTGCCGCTTTGGGCGGGATTGTTCGCGGGGGCCGGGCTGCCGAGCCGCATCCCGGTGGCCTGGAGTTGCGGCCACAAATCGAGGGCCTGCGCGACGGTCATGTTCGCCTGATCGCCGTGATCGGGCTCATTGAAACCCAGCAGAACGTTGCCGTGTTTCTTGACCTCGGCCAGCTCGCCGGCGGTCACGTGCGTTTCGTCCCAAATCATGGGCACGAATGGGATGGCTACCGTGATGGCTTGGGCGCCCGGGCTCGGACCCCAATCGTAGTACCAGCTCACTTTCAAGTCGACGAGTGCCGTGTCGATGC
>JAWXBF010000032.1:0-4863 GCA_034439895.1 Deltaproteobacteria bacterium | reverse complement strand
TTGGACGGCGTCGTGAACAGCGTGTCTGTCAGGTTGAACTCGATGAGATCGCCCATGTAGAAGAACGCGGTGTAATCCGACACGCGCGCAGCCTGCTGCATGTTGTGCGTCACGATCACGACCGTGTAGTCCTCGGCGAGGTTGTGGATCAGATCTTCAATGTGCGCGGTCGCAATGGGATCGAGCGCCGAGGCCGGCTCGTCCATCAACAGGACTTCGGGTTCAACGGCGAGTGCGCGCGCAATGCACAAACGTTGTTGTTGACCACCCGACATGCCGAGGGCACTTTCGTCCAGGCGATCTTTGACCTCTTCCCAAAGCGCCGAGTTTTTAAGAGCACGTTCGACCCTGGCCGCGATTTCCGCCTTGTTCTTGACGCCGCCGATGCGCAATCCATACGCCACGTTCTCGAAGATTGATTTCGGAAAAGGGTTTGATTTCTGGAAGACCATTCCGATGCGTCGTCGCACGGCGACCGGATCGATGTCGGCGCCATAGATGGGATTGTCGTCGAGCCGCACATCGCCTTGCACGCGACATCCGGGAATAAGTTCGTTCATTCGATTCAACGAACGCAGGAAGGTGGACTTGCCGCAGCCCGAAGGTCCGATGAAGGCGGTAACGTGTTTCTCCGGGATGTCCATCGAGACCGGTCCGAGGGCCTTTTTCTCGCCGTAATAGACCGACAGATCTTTTGCGGTCATTTTCGAATGGGGCGGTAGTTTCGGAAATTCCGAACTCGCATCGGGATCAAACGGCCTGGGCGTCAACATGGCGTATCTACTTTATAGTTTCCTGCGCATCCGAGAACGCACGAGGATCGCCGCAATATTGAGGGTGAAGGTCAACAAAAGCAAAACGGCAACGGTTGCGTAGAGAATGGGTTTGGTCTTGTCCACGTCTGGCGATTGCGTCGAGAGTACATACACGTGATAGCCAAGGTGCATGAACTGATCGGAAAGCTCGTCCGGCAAACGCGGCAGAAAATACGCAACACCCGTAAAGAGGATCGGTGCAACCTCTCCTGCGCCACGGCCAACGGCGAGGATGGTCCCGGTCAAAACACCCGGCATGGCCTGAGGCAGCACCACCAGCAAAACGGTCTGGAACTTGGTGGCACCAAGGGCAAGGGATCCCTCACGCAGTTCTCGTGGGATGGACCGCAAGGCTTCTTCGGTTGCAACGATGACGACCGGTAGGGTCAAGACCGCCATCGTGAGCGCCGCCCACACGAGTGCGGGCTGTCCATAGACCTTCTCGCCGTCGTAAAGCACCTTGTCGATGCCCGTCCCGACAAACTGGATAAAGAAACCAAGGCCAAACAACCCGAAAACAATCGACGGCACACCCGCAAGGTTGTTGATGGCAATTCGAATCGTACGGGTCGTGAAATGACGAGGCGGCGCGTATTCGTGTAGGTAGAGTGCGGTGGCGACACCGACCGGAACGACGGCGACCGTCATCAGTATCACAAGTGACACCGTGCCAATGAGTGCCGGAAAAATGCCACCTGCGGTCATTCCCTGACTTGGTCTCTCGGTGAGAAAACCGATCGTCAGTTTGGTGCTGCCGTGAATGGCCACGTCGGCAACGATGATGAGCAACACGAACAGAACGAGGAGCGTCGCAAGCGCGGTGGTTGCCCACATCAGCCGATCGCCAAACTTCTGTTCCCGGGAACGGGCGAAGGTCGGATGCGGCAGGGTGGCGCTGCTGTTCACGAGGAAACCCCCATGCGACGCTTCATGCGCGAAATCGCCATGTCACCGGCAAAATTGATGACGCCGGTCACCACGAAGAGGAACGCGCCAAGGAAGAATAGAACGGTGTAATGCGCGCCGCCGAATACGACTTCGGCCAGCTCGGCCGCGATGGTGGCGGAAAGTGTGCGCACCGAATCCACGAGACTGCCGGATAGAATCGAGGCGTTGCCCGAGGCCATCAACACCACCATGGTTTCACCGACGGCTCGACCCAACCCGAGCGCGACGCCTGCGGCAATCCCGGGCGCTGCTGCAGGCAATACGGCGAACAATACGGTTTGCCAGCGGGCAGCGCCGAGCGCAGTGGAGGCTTCGATGTAGCTTTTCGGCACGGCGCCGAACGCCTCTTCCGAGATGGTGAACACCACCGGGATGACCGCGAAGGCAAGCGCAACACCGGCGACCAGGGCGTTCAGGCGAGATGACAATCCCAGCCAGTCCTGAAACAGCGTCGCCATCACCATCAGTGCGAAGAAGCCAAGGACGACAGAGGGTACCGCTGCCAACATCTCGATGGTTGGCTTGATGATCTCACGGGTTCGGCGTCCTGCGAACTGCGAAACGTATAACGCCGCACCGACGGCAAGTGGCACGCCGAACAACATCGCCACCAAGGTGATCTTCAACGTGCCCACGATGAGAGGCCAAACGCCAAATTTCGGATGGTTGGAAACCGGCTGCCAGATGTGCTCGGGGCGGTCGTAGCCGGGCCAGGTTTGCGAGGTCCACATTTGGCCGGGCGTGACCTCCTCGTGAACCTCGTCGCTCCAGAAGAGGGGCAACGCTTCCTTGGCCACGAACACGAAGATGAGGGTGACAGCGGCGATGGCCGTAAAGGCCATGACCTTGAGTGAGAGCTCGGCGACGTGGTGCCAGCGTGGGGGTGAGCGGAGGACCAGCTTGGCCTGAAGGGTGGCCGGAAACGGGGCAGGTTTCAACGGAACGTCCGTTGCAGCCGGGCCTATTTCTGAAGCGGGTACCACCGTCGCCCACTAAAGCAGAGGTCCGTTGCCCTCGGGTCACTCTCATGTGACAAATGTGTGACAGCCGCTGGACTTGGGCGATTCGATGAAGCAGCGCAGTAAATAGCGCGCCGCGTTATGTTGCGAAAGGAATCGCGACTAGATCGGGTAGTAACCGACCTCGATCACCAGCTTTTGGCCCTCGGGACCCTTGATCCAGTCGATGAACGATTTGAGGCCGCCCTCGGGGGCCTTCTGCAGGTAGATCTGCAAGGGGCGGGCAAGTGGATAGGTGCCATCTTTGACCGTGGCCTCGGTGGGCGCGATCGCCACGCCGCCGGGATCTGCTTTGATTTTCAGCGCCTTGATGCCGGAGCCGTAAGCTGCGCCACCATAGCCAATGCCATTGGTTTCCTTGCTGACCGCGTTCACCACGGCGGCCGTACCGGGCATCATCTGCGCGGTCGCTGCGAAGTCCTCGCCGCCGAGTACCATTTCCTTGAAGAACTCGTAGGTGCCCGAGCTGTTCTCGCGCGAGTAAATCACGATCGGCAGATCGGCGCCGCCGAGATCTTTCCAGTTTGTGACCTTGCCGCGGAAAATATCTTTCAGCTGCGCAAATGAAATCTCTTCGATCTTGTTGGCGTTATTGACGTAAATCGCCAACCCGTCGCGCGCAACCTCGATCTCGACCGCAGCGGCGCCGTGTTTATCCGCCATCATTTTCTGCTCTTTTTCCTTCATCTTGCGCGAGGCTTGGCAGATGTCGGTGGTGCCGTTGATAAGGGCGCTGATGCCGGTTCCAGTGCCACCCCCGGTGACCTGGATGATCGCCTCGGGAAACTTCTGCATGTAGACCTCGGCCCAACGCTGTCCAAGCGTGACCATGGTGTCGGAACCCTTGATGGTGATCGACTTGGCTTCGACCTTTGCGCCGGTCGACGCGCCTTCTGTCGTCTCTGCTTTCTTTTTGCAGCCAACGAGTGACACAAACGCGAGCGCCGTGCCCAGAAACAGAATCGGCACCTTGGTACTGGGGAAGATCTTCATCCCCAACGTTTTAGTGCCCAAATGTGACAGCGGTGTGACACTTCCGAAAACAGTAGGCGGACGAGCGCGGCCCAGTCGCAATGCCGTTCAGGTTCACGTCTTGATCGGTTTCACACCTGCGGGAGTGGTCGGCGCAGCGGGCCGCCTCCGACAGATTCATCGGCAGGTCAGGCAGGGCTCCCACCTACCGCGATTGAAAGGCACGGAGGAAGACTCATTTCGCATCATTCCAGTTTTCGATCTTCAAACCCGGCACGCGAGAAAAGTGCTTCGTGTTGTTAGTCACCAAGATTCTTTTCAGGGAAATAGCGTGGGCTGCAATCAGAACGTCAAAATCCCCGATCGGACTCCCCTTTTCTGCAAGTAGACTTCCGATTCGACCAAACACAGTGGCCGCATCATTATCGAAATCAACCACTTCTACTTCGCTGAAAAAATCTGAAACAAGATCATGCAGCCGCTGTGAAGCTTTCTTGTCAGCGCCGTATCTTAGTTCCGCCACCGTTATGGAGCTAACTGCCAACTGCGAAGGTTTGTGAGCCAAAATTTGAGAGGCCACTCCGCCTTGCCCTCGAAGGGCGTGGCTGACCGTATCGGTATCGAGCAGGAATTTCATGAATCAAACGGATTCTTCTTGTTGGGAATGGCCCGATGACGAGGCCTCTCCATCTCTCCGTGCCAACCTCCCAGGGTGGAGCGAAACGAATCCGACCATTCATCTACGGGCTCAAGAATAATTCGCTTACCCGAGCGCCGAACCAGCACTTCACCCTGACCGTCTGGAAAACGGCAGGCCTTCGGCAGGCGAATGGCCTGGCTGCCGCCGTTCTGAAAAATCTTTGCTCGGGCCGTCATTTGCGAAGTATATACATGCGTATATATTTAGTCAAAGGCAGGTGGGAGCTACGAAGGCCGGGCATGCGATCTCTTTGCCAAGTCGCAATTTCTCCATCCGGCTAACGTTTAGCTGTTCAGCTGCAAAGCCCCCATATGGCAAAAAGTAGAACGAACTCCGTTGCCCAAAACAATGCCTTCATGTCGATGGGCGTATCAGGCAATAGCAAAAATCGCTGGATGGCAGAACAGCA
>JAWXBF010000031.1:0-11228 GCA_034439895.1 Deltaproteobacteria bacterium | reverse complement strand
GGCGGAACCAGTGGCACAGGCAGTGCCCAAGTCGTGTTTGAGATGTGTTTGGCACGTTCCTGTTCGATGGAACAGGCCGACTGTACAAGAACAGCTGGCTGCTCGAGTTTCCTGTCATGCTTTCTCAACTGCGACACATCGACCTGTGTGCAAGCTTGTATCGCAACCTATACCGACCTCGCGGAGGCGGCGGCTTTCGGCTTCCTTCAGTGTTCCCTGGACTTCTGCTCGAACGATCCCGGACCACCGGGATGCAGAAACACCTGTTTGTACTCGGAAGACGATGAGTGCGATGACGGTGGCGCGGGTTCAGACTCGTCGGAATGCCGCAGTGGTACGGATTGTATCGATTGTGGGCCGCGCTAGAGCCACAGCCGCCACATGCTCCGTCCCTTTCTCGCCAAACCTCCCCCAGATACCGGTCCGTTTTTCGCGGTCTGGCGTCGTACCACTGACGCCATCACGTTCCGATACCACTGTCACGCGGAGTTCGAGCTGGCCTACATCATCCGATCATCGGGACGTCGCGTCGTAGGCGACTCCATCGAGAACTATGATCGAAACGATCTCACGCTGACCGGACCTTTCGTACCACACACCTACGCTTCCGAGGGAAACCTTCACGGCGCCGGTCACGAACAGGTGGTGGTGCACTTTTCACCCACGCTGTTTGGGTTGAGCAATCTACGCGAACCTGGATTGCGAACCCTGCAAACCTTGCTGACCCGCGGCTCGAACGGCCTTGCTTTCGCCGATCCCACTGCCAGCCAGGTTGGGGCTCTGATGGTCGCGCTGCCCAAGGAGCCACCGCTTCGCCGATTGCGAACCTTTCTCTCCATACTTGAGCTGCTGAGCGAATCCAAGGATGGCAGGAAACTGTCAACCCGCGCTTATCGAGAAGGCGATGCGCCCGACGATCTTGGTCCAATCGACAAGATTTGCCTGCACATCGACAAGAACTTTCATCGCGCGATTCGACTGCCTGATCTCGCGAAGTTGGCTGGTATGAGTACCTCGACCTTCTCGCGTTACTTCAAAAAAGCGACCAGCAAAGCGGTCGTGGATTACATCAACGAGATTCGATTGCGCAGCGCCCGACAGCTCCTGGTTTCATCGGATCTCTCCGTCGCCGAGGTTGGGTCGGCCTCGGGTTTCGACAACCTTTCGTATTTTAACCGGCGCTTCGTCCGCGCCTACGGTGTCAGTCCCGGTGTCTTTCGCAAACGCGAAGGTCGGATCACTTGATACGACGCAGAAACAGATAGTCGATGGCACCCGCGCGACCCACACATCCCTCTTGCGCGGATTCGAGTACCAGTCCTTCACATCCTGCGGCAATCGAAAAACCGTAACGGGCTTTATTCGTACCACAGGCACCAGTCCAGGACTGAGCATCGCCCTGAAAAATTAACTGGCCGGCCTCGACCGAGCACGCGCCCGCTCCGGAAAAAGCGGGCGACTGAATCGAACAGCGCCCCCCTTCGATGTTTAATTCGACATGACCCGGGGTGCCAGCCGTGGTGACCGTGCTCGACCAACGACCGTTCAGCCCGCAACCGCTTGCTGCGCGCGCCACCAGCTCGGCCTCGGTCGAATCGGTGCACAAGGCGCCCTTGCTGTCCTTGCGCGCAAGCGTATACACCATGTGGAGAGCGCCCTTGCCATCGCTTCGCAGAGACAGCGCTCGGACGGCGTAGGTCGTCGCATCCTGTTTGCAGGATCCACCTGTCGGCGCGACAAACGCGCAGGCGTTGCGAGAAAAATTATATCGACACGTACCGTCGACCATATGAAGGTTGCCACCATCCGTGCCGAGTTCAACGGAACCGCCCGCCGTAATGCTGGCTTCACGACCGTCGTCGCATTTCATGCGCGCGGTTCCACTCTGAATCAACCAACGGCCCGCCAGCGCATCCGGAGCGCAGAGGTCAACCCTCGGTATCGCAACCTCCGATTCAACCTGTGTGGGCGCAATCGGCGTCACGGGAACCGGCGCGGTGTCCTTGGCTTTGGGATTCGATGCACACGCCAATGCCAGCGAAAGACTCGCACCCAACCAGACAGGGGAGCTGAACAACCAAGGTTTCATGCGTTGCGATGGGACAATCGATTCCTTCGGCGTCAGGGCCCCATGCCAATGACGAGCTCAAGCGCTACGTTCATCGAAAACAGGGTCTGATCGTTCGTCACCCATACCATGGGAGACAACAGTTCGGCGACCAGATCGACCTTCGAAGAGAGGGGAAAGAGCAGACCCGCGGAAGCGCGCACGACGGGCCCATTGCGGGGCAAGTAGCCCGATGTAAAACGCAAGGGCACCGCATGGACGACGCCCCAGTCGACGGCAAGCCGGTATTCGCCCTGCACCGTCGGCATGAGCGCATGATCACGGCCCCCTTTCCCCTTGAGATTCACGTAGTTCAACTGCGCCGTCAGGTGGACCGCCGGAGCAAATTCATAACCCAGGCCCACGCCAAGCAGGCGGTTGACGAAGCCGCCACCCGCCTTGCCGTTGGCGACCTCCCCTCGGACCGAAAGCGCAAGCGGTGAAGGCGTCGACGCGTCGTCCGCTCGGCTTTGGTCGCTTCGGATGCAACAGAAGACCAGCGCCACCAGTTGCAAGCATCGAAAAATTGGCTTCTGTTTTGTCACAGTTTTCCCTTTCGACCGTTCAGAACGGCTTCCGCACTTTGAAGCAAGCGATCGGCGTACAAACCATTGTGGCGGTCCGCGGCCGGATCTTCGAGCACCAACAACACGTTCCAACCTGCTCTGCCAAGCGGCGTGTTTTGATCCAGGCCATGCGACCGACCGGGCAAGGTGATGCTGGCGTGCACGGGCTCGGTGTTCGATCGCGGCGCCAACTGGGCAGCCTCTGCAATTCTATCCCACAGAACGCGGGCGCGTTCCGCCACCGCACGCGTGCGGGGTGGACTGGCATGGCAGCCAACACACGCCGAGGACGGGACCGCAAAGCTATGGTTGCCGCCGCGCCCGCCGCTGCCCGAGTGGCACCCCACGCAACCACCCGGAACTTTGTCGTGCGGACTCACCGATTCGAGTGGTCCACCGGACACGGGATCGAGTCCACCGCGACCAAGCCAGATCGAAGCTGCCGTTGCTTGCGGAGGTTGATTGCGTTGTTCGGTCGGCGTGTGACACGAAAGACAAACCGTGCTCTCGCCGAGCGTCGCTGCGGGAAGTGCCTGCAACAACTTGGGCAACGCCAAGGCTCGCAACAAGCCTGCTGTCGCCCCGCCTTCGGGATGGACGTCGTGACAGGTGGCACAGCCGATCCCGAATGGCTCGACGTGCGCAGGTGGACGGCTTGCCATGGAAACCGCAGCCCAACCCGTATGACAATTCACACAGGATGCATCCGTGCGCGCGCGTTCGTTCCGATCCGACCGCGCCATCCGGGTGGATCTCCATGCGGCAGAGTGACCATAG
Organism: Deltaproteobacteria bacterium; assembly: GCA_034439895.1. Taxonomy (GTDB): domain Bacteria; phylum Myxococcota_A; class Polyangia; order Fen-1088; family Fen-1088; genus JAWXBF01. Next base: position 7,778 of record JAWXBF010000031.1, on the reverse strand, counting down.
GTCGGCGGCGCATCATGGCAGGTCGCACAAACGTCACTGCGGAAGATGGGCCAGCGGGCCGTGGGCTCAGGAATTGCGGACGGGCCGTGGCAGGCAAGACACCCGACCCCGGCTTGCCGACGCAAGGCACTCGGCAGCGTATCCCAGCCTCGATCGGCGACGCCCAGGTGACGAAGGGCCGACGCGGTGAACCGATAGCCGCCATCCTCCAGCCCCGGCTCGCCAACCGTATGACATGCCTCGGCGCAGTGCAGATCGTCTCCGGCGGCGCCACCATGGGCAGTGAGGATGTCCCGCGCGGCGGTACCGGGCACAAACAATCGCTTCCAGGTCGAGGTCATCGCGCTCTTGGAAATGCCCGAGCTGATCGTTGGGTGACAATCGGTTCTGCCACAATCAAGCGGTGTTGTATCCAGGGCGCCGACCATCAGAACAAGCTCTTTGTCCTGTGCGTCGCCAAGCACAAAACGACCAGCCCGATCGGGCGTGATCGATGCGGCGAGGTCGCCATCCATCACGGCCGCATCGGAATCTTCGGGACGCGCGCGCACCGTCCATCCCTTGCCACCCAAATAAACCCGCTTACCAACCGACACGTTCGGAATCCCGGTGGATCGGGCTGCTGCAGATACCGAAAGGGTCCGCTCTAGCGCAACGACGCCCTTGTCGTCGCGAAAGGTCGCGTGCAGGCGCAGCTGCCCTCGTGTTCTCGGCGAGATAGGAACGATCCCCCAGGGTACGCCATCGCCGTGGGCCGCTCGCATCGACGGCAATCGGCCACTCAACGCGAACCCGCGATCGGCAATCAACCACTCTGCTGGCGCTTCACCCTCGAGTCGCTTCCACTCAATACGACCTCGCGCCGCCTTCTGACAGCCTGGTTCGACCACGATCTGAAAGGGCTGCCCATAGCCTTCCTGCGCGCGTTCCGGACCAAAATCGAGCAAATCGACCAGTGGATGCAGTACGGTTTCGCCGGGTTTAAGTCGACCCACATCGATGAACACCGGACACATTTCTGGAATCTCAATGCGCAACTGACGAAGCGGGGACGAAAGATCCAGCTCCACAAAGATCGTATTGCCGTTTTGCCGAATGGACAGGGCGGCCTCACCGGGAAGAACTCGAACCGATGCGGCCGTGACGGCGTGTTGCGCTTGCAGCGCCAGCTTGGCCGTTTTACCCGGATAGGCACGAGACCCACAGCCAAGGACCAGCAAGGTGAGGCAGAGCAGGCGGCGCTGCAAACGACTCACGGATTCACCTTGCGCAGAAGGCATCCGCCGAAGCGGCAGACCGCATTTTTCTCGCAATCCCCATCGACCCAACAAAACGGGTTTCCCGAAGGCGCGACACAGCGTCCGCCCTGGCAATCCGCGCCGTCCACACACGGCGAGGTTGCAGAACATGCATCGCCAAGCACGTGATGGTCGGCCGATCGGTCGCAGATCCGCCGCATGGGCAGCTCGTTCTGAAAGTGGCACTTCCATGCGGGGGCGCCGCCCGGCGGAAAATCGGGTTCGAGATCAACGCATACGCGATGTTCTCCCCGAGGACGGCTCACCACGTCGCCGCAGCGCCAGCGTGGATTGGCCGAAGCCGCAGCCACGCCCGCCGCCTGGGTTCCTCCCAAACAAACAACCGAGCCCGCCATGCCAGCGCACGACCAATCGCTGTCATCGGGTGTGCGCGGATAGTCCTGCACGCATCGTTGCGGCCCGCAAACAAATGCGGGCGCGGTAGCCTCGCTGTGCTGCAACGGAAAATCACGCGGCGTGGACGAGGGACAGGCGGTCCCAACAAATAGAAGGTGGCCGACCGCCACAACCGCAATGCGATTCATACCCAACGCCGACGCACCCGAGACAATCCAACCAAGACCAACCCCGTCCAAATCAAAGCCGTCGATTTGGGTGAACGGGGTCCGTAGCCACAGCCCACAAAATACGGAGCCTCGGTGGTCGCGACACACACCGGTTGAGTATTCGCATTCGAGGTCCGCATTTGCGAGTCGCGAACCAGCGCCGAGAAACAAAGTGTCCCAACGCCTTGCATAGATCCAAGTGGAACCTTCACCGTTTTGCCGACCCTGGGCATCGCCGCAATATGCACGAGACGGGGCGCAGCGATGCCGGGTCCGCTGGTCTGAAAAACCAGCACAGCAAGCGCATCGACGCCACCATCATCCGTAGCACCGCCCGGGGTTAGCAAGAACGTATAGCGATCCAGCAACTCATCCGTGCAAGGATCGGTTTTACGCGTCCAATCCCAGTCGAGGGCAGCGATTCCACTGAATACCGGAGCCGACGCATCCGGTGTCGCCGAGACGTTGAAATCAACCACGGTATTTTTTCCCCGTGGACCCGTCATTCCGCGCAAGCCGGGCCAGGTCACGCGGTAAATGCGGCCGGGCGAAAGACCTTCAGGAGGCAACACCTTCAACAAACCTTCCACGGCGTCGAAAGTCCCCATCAACGTCAAGGGCGGCATGCCGTCGGGCTTGAGCACGATAAGCTCGCCCTCGTAGACAGCGCTTGCCGAGTAACGGGCCGACAGCGTCGCGTTGGGAGGCACCGTGGCGAGAGTCGACTCGTACTGAAGCGGTATCGTGGATTCTATCTCCGGCTCGTCACAGTCAGCGTCGACCCTATTCGCAGAAAGTATCGCGAACAATGTCGCCGCTACGGCGGTCAGAGCCCGCATGACACCCCGTCACAACTTCCGATCGATTCGCGTCTGTCGCCATCGTTGTCGAGATCGAACTCGTCGAGGCAGCAATAACCCTTGTCCACGCAGCATTGTTCTAGTTCGCGCGACCGCATGTTGTTCTTGACCGCCACATCGCATTCGCGCGGCGCGCGTTGTTCGCGACAGAAACCAAAGGATCGCCCATCCGCAGCACAGGTCTGAACGCCCCAGTAGGTGCAGTACGGAATGAAGCAGACCCGTTCACTGCCCGGAACGCAAAGATCGCAGCGGCGTGGACACTCGGAAAAACGCCCATCCACACAGTATCGGAAGCCGCCGTCTGGACAGGGGATCGCAGATTGCCCCTCATCCACCGCGCCATCACAATCGTCGTCCACGCCGTTGCAGGCTTCGTCTACGGGCATGCAGGTTGGACCCGGCACCGGCGCTGGAGGCATCGGAGTCATCATCATCAGATCGGGTGCCGCATCCGTACGAGTTGGCGGGACCGCGATCGGTTCGGGAACAGGCGCTGCGTCAACGGTGGCCACCGGGACCTCCTCGGGCTCGACCGCAAGAATGCCCGGAAAACGCCCGCAAGAACCGACAAGGCCGAAGACCAAGGGCCATGCGAGAAGTATTACGCGAACGAGGAAAGCGCGGCTCATCTGCACATCACCCCCAATAGACAATCGCCAACGAGAAATCTGAAAGTCTTCGCCGCAAATTGTTTCCTTTTCCGTGGGGCAGCGGTGTCTCTCGGTAGATCTCAAACCGGGCCTCAAAATAGAAACCCAGTGTAACATCGGCTCGACCCAAAACCTTCGATGAATCCCCGAACACCACCCACCGCCGTGCTGCGGTCCGTTCCCTCCCGGTTCGCGGCGGGGATCGTGCTGCTGTTGGTCGCCCGAGAAGCGCGTGCACAGGCTCCTGATTCCCAATCGGCACCGGCGACCACTCAGGTCTTTCGGCCCACGCCCGTTGCGCCACCCCGGGTTGAGCCCTCGGTTCCAGCAACCCCTGCGCCCGCCCCGTTGCCGCCGAAGACCGTGTCTGCTCCGTCGCCCGCGCCTCCCCCAGCACCGGCGCCACACCTCGCCGCAGAAATCTCGACATCGGCGGATACATCAACGTCGTCGGCTGCCCAAGCCGATGCCGCTGCACCGCAGGCCGATCGGTTGATCCTGACGCCCACCGCCACCAATCAGCGCGCAGGAACCTGGGCACTCACGAGTTACGACATCGTCGTGCTGCAAGCCACCTACGCCTTTACCGATCGCACCCAGATCTCCATAACGTTGACCCCGCCCTTGCAAGACCAGGGTGGATTGTTTCCCCTTGATATCAGCATCAAGACGTCACTCTATCGCACGAGCGGACTACGATTGGCCGCAATGACCTCCGCCACAGGAATTTCGGGACTGGAAGATCTGGGAGCTGTATTGGTGGGACGCGGCGGCGCCATTGCTCAGTTTTGTCGCAATCCGTCCTGCGTATCCAGCTTTGTGCTGTCCACCAACCTGACGATGGCCGGTCCCCTGTTGCTCCTGGCCAATACGGCCGGCGCAATCTTGCCACTTGGACAACGGCTTCAGTTGCTTGTGGAGATCACCACGCTCTTGCCGCTCGGCCCTGTCGGAGGTCAGGCCAATGGCGTCGCCACGGCGGCCGGATTTCGTTACCCATGGCAGAACTGGTCGCTTGACTTGAGCGTGGTACGTTTTCCGTCACTCGACCAGGCCCCAATCATTCCGCTCTTGGCACTGACCTGGCGCAACTGAGGCCGCGTTCCGCAACACCCGCGCGCGACCGTGTCAAGAATAAGCCGTACCCTTGCCGGGGTTCAGAATGCCGCGCGGATCAAGCGCATGTTTTAGCTTGCGCATGAGTTCGATTTCGAGCGGGCTTTTGTAGCGACGGATCTCGTCGCGCTTGGCAAAGCCAATGCCGTGTTCGGCACTGATCGATCCTTCATGCCGGGCGACTATGTCGTGAACCGCCTCGTTGACCGCTCCCCACCTTGCGAGGAAGTCGGCCCTCGACTGTCCCACGGGCTGCGTGACGTTGAAATGCAGGTTCCCGTCACCCACATGTCCAAACGGAACAGGACGAATCCCGGGAACCAGACGTTCAACTGCCGCGAGGGCGTCGTTCAAAAAAGCTGGAATGCGCGATACCGGAACGGAAACATCGTGCTTGATGCTACCCCCTTCGGCTTTCTGGGCATCCGAAAGCGATTCCCGCATTCGCCAAAGCGCGGAGGCCTGAGCACCGGTCGTGGCAAACACCGCATCGCTCACGATGCCTGAATCGGCGGCGGCGGCAACCGCGGACTGTGCAGGCGATGGACCAACCAAGAGATCGCACAAGACGTACCACGGCGCCGCGGCGGCCATTGGATCGACACATCCCGGAATATGACGCACCACCAGTTCGAGTCCAAAGCGTGAAATCAACTCAAAGGCGAGCACGGCATCGTCGGTCGCATCGCGAAGCTTCGACAACAACGACACCGCCGCCTCGGGTGTGGGCACTGCCATCAACACCGTCGTGACCTCGCGATGCCTCGGAAACAACTTGAGCGCGGCAGCGGTAATGATCCCGAGCGTTCCCTCGGCCCCAATAAACAACTGTTTGAGATCGTAACCGGTATTGTCCTTGCGCAACGTACGCAGGCCATTCCACACGAGACCATCTGCTGTTACCACTTCGAGACCGAGCACCAGATCGCGCGCGTTGCCGTATCGCAACACATGAACGCCGCCGGCATTGCTCGACAGATTCCCGCCTATTTGACAGGTGCCTTCCGACGCAAGGCTGAGAGGGAAGAGGCGGTTGACCGCCGTGGCGGCATCTTGAACCAAAGCCAGCGTGCAGCCTGCGTCCACGGTTATCGAGTTGTCGATGGCGTCAACCCGCCGGATTCGATTCATCCGGCCGAGGTTCAACAGGAGCTGCTCACCTTCGAGCCCCGGCATTTGTCCGCCCACGAGTCCGGTATTGCCCCCTTGTGGCACGATTGCGGTGCCGGTCTCGGCACAGACAGCCACGACGGCGGCAACCTCGTCCGCGGAATCAGGTCGAATACAAAGCGGCGTTTGTCCCTGATATCGACCGCGCCACTCCTGTAAAAAGGGAGCAAGTTCGTCGGGTTTTTCGATAAAACCACGGGGTCCAACAATCGCCTTGATGCGCGCAATCGCGGCTGGGTCTATCGCCATGACTCGCCCTTTATAGCAGTGGACCCGACATGTAGGACGATATCCGATGCGCTGAATTTACAAATGTGCCCGAAACCTTGGAGGGAAACAGACTGTACAATGAGAGGCAACATGGATTCCCGGAAATCAGCGGACTCGAAACGTCCTCCCCTTCGCCGCCGACAGTTCCTTCGTGGAGCCGGCGGATTCACGCTGGGTCTACCGCTTCTGCCATCCCTGCTTACGCGCGACGCGCTTGCTCAAGCGGCGGCTCGACCCAACTTCATTGCGCTCACAACGGGTCACGGAGCCGTTTCGGTTGCCAACATGCAACCTCCGGACAGCACCTACACACAGACGGCGCCGATCTATGGCAGCCACCAGGCCCGCTTCGGCGATCTGAAACTATCTGTCAACGCAGGGCGCGCGACGGTATCGCCGGTTTTGACAGGAGCCGCAACGATCTTGACGCCCGGATTGCTCTCCAAGATGAACGTCTTGCGAGGCTTCGATATCCCATTTTACATCGGCCATCATTCGGGTGGGCACCTCGGCAATTTCAAACGCAGCGATCAAGGTCCGCAGGACTTGACGCCCTATGGGTCCATCGATCAGGTGATGGCCTGGTCTCCCAAATTCTATCCCAACCTGGATGGCATCAAACGACGCGCGATTGCGGCTGGACGCGGCCAAATATCCTACGGCTACGCCGATCCCGCCGCCAGGACCGGAGCCGTCAATGGCATTGATCCCGATCCCAGCTCGCGTCGGCTGTTTGATCAGCTCATCGCGGGCACGCAAAGTTCGGGACCCAAACCGCGCGCCCCGATCGTAGATCGCGTCCTTGAAAACTACCGCCGGCTTCGTGATACGGATCGTCGAATCTCGAAAGACGACAAGATCCGAGTCGAGGGCCATCTCACGCATCTTGGTGAACTCGAACGTCGGCTGGCGCCCGGCACGGCTCGCGAGTGCAGCAACTACACCCGACCGGCGCAAGACTCCGAGGACGTGGCAAAATATCCCTTCCTCGGGAAAGCAGACGGAATCAGTTATTTCGGTTTGATGACCGACGTGTTGGCGATGGCCTTTGCCTGCGGCGTGACCCGTATCGCAACGATGAATGTGTTTCAGACCTTCAGCGATTGGAGCGGCACGAGCTGGCACCAGGACATTGCACATCAACACACCGGTGTTACCCAACAACAGATCTTGTCCGCCCACAATCAGGTCGCGTTTGAACACACGGTGCTCAGCCTTGCCGCGAAACTAGACGCGATTCCGGATCTGCCGGGCAAGACGGTGCTCGATAACACCCTCTTGCAGTGGACCCAGGAGTCCGGCTTCATGACGCATGACGCGCAGGACATGACGATCGTGACCTTCGGCTCGGCCGCGGGCTATTTTAAAACCGGACTCGCGGTCGATTTTCGCAACCGAACGCCGGGCAAACAGTTCGCAGCGTTCGGCAATCCCGAAACAAACACTCCCCACATAGGATTGCTTCAACGGCAGTGGCTGGCGACCGTCATGCACTCGATGGGTCTACAGACCTCCGATTTCACCTCGGGCGTCAATACAGGTTATGGCGACAACCGCGCTCATCCGAACTACACCAAGTTCGCGCATCCCGACCTGCAAAAGAACGCAAGCCTTCCGGCACCCATCATCACGATGGGTTGAATGCGATGGGTCGAATCGGGGCGACACGCGCTGCCACTACACGCGCCGAATGCCGGTAAGCGGAGCGAACTTTCCGATGTCGTTTGCGCCAAGGCCAGTTCCAACCGCTAGTCCCATGAACTGCGCGGCGTGAACCAGGACGCCTCCAACCGATCCCTTGGCCGAAATCGCCTTGCCGCTGGTATCAAACTCGCCGGATGCGCC
>JAWXBF010000030.1:0-29130 GCA_034439895.1 Deltaproteobacteria bacterium | reverse complement strand
GTTTCCGGGTGTGTCCCCGCTTTTTGCCGGGTTCCTCGCAACCGCGGTGGTGGTTTTGGTGGCTCGCTCCGTGCTTGGCGGCATGACCGGCGACGTTTACGGGGCGGCCATTGCGCTTTCCGAGGTCGCATTCTTGGCCGCGTGTGCATGATGACGCATTCAGACGTCTGCTGCCAAACGATAATCAATTATTCGAGAGCTCAATTAACTTTGAGCCGCCAAGGGTTTGGATGCCGTCCAACAACCAAGAGGATTAGACCCCCACATTTCCAGCCATGAACGCAGTTGCATCGCTATCCAGCTTTCCCGAATCGGCTATGATGGTCGCATACGGGATGCGTGCGCGATTGCCAGTTTCGGACGCGCGCCCCGTTTCCGGGGGCTCAAATGTTGAAACGTTCGGGTCTAAAGAGGTGCGGATGGCCAGCCTGAAGGCACAGACGCCGTCGTACGAAAAGATCCCCACTTTCGACGAACTGTACCGTCGCGAGTGGCGATACGTTGCGGCCGTTGCGGACCGTCTGATGATTCGCAAAGCCGATGTTCGCGACATCGTTCAGGAAGTCTTCATCAAGGCGTATCGTTCGCTCGACAAGGTCGAGAACCCTGGGGCGATTCGCGGTTGGTTGGCCACGATCACGGTTCGAGCTGTGAGCGATCGCTTGCGCCGGAAAAAGTGGCAACAGGTGCTTCTGTTTCAGTCCGAACAACTCGATGAGGTTGAAGCCGAGGACGCTTCGCCCGAGACGCAAGCCGAGCTGCGAGGTCTACAAGTTGCGTTGTCTCGCCTGCCGGTTAAGGAGCGCATAGCCTGGAGTTTGAGGCATATCGAGCAAGAGCCGCTCGATGAGGTTGCCCGACTCGCGGGTTGCTCGCTCGCCACGGCGAAGCGCCGGATCTCTGCGGCTCAAGACAAACTGCGCGCCCACGTTGAAAACACAGCCGGGGAACGCAGCTTCGATGAGAAGGGAGAGGCCGAATAATGGCACTCAGCGATCGAGCACGGAAAGTTTTGGTGCAATCCAGCCAGCAATGGTCCGAGCAGGACGGCTTTGAAATCCGTGCGGGGATCACCCACGGCATTCAAACCCACGCCCGCCGTCGCAGGATGCTCGGCACGGGTTCCGTGGTTGCCGGCGTGTTGGCCTGTGCCGCTCTCGGGATCAGCGCACTGCGCGCGCCGGGTGATACGGTTGTTCAGATGGCATCATCCATCGCGCCGGCTCTTTCACAAATCGACGAAGAGGTTCGACCGTCGGGTTCCCTCGGTCACGCGTCTCTCGTTGAGGAGCGCGCCCAGGTTCATTTCCTCAGCCAGGGCACACGTGTGCGACGATTGCGACCGACCGGAGGCCGAGGTGCGCGTGCGAACGTTGCCCTCGAAGCCGGTTCCGCGCGTTTTGCAGTCGACAAGCGCAAGATCGAAGCGGGCGAGGCGCCTTTCCGAGTCTCGGCCGACGAGGTGCTGGTGGAGGTGTTGGGCACGGTATTTACGGTTGACCGTCTATCGACTGGCGTGGTTGCGGTCGCGGTCGACGAAGGTCGCGTTCGCGTGTCGTGGGGGGAAGATGGCGCCGAATCGCGCCTGCTCGAAGCGGGCGAATCCGGCCGTTTCTCGCGGCAGGGCGAAATCGTCGAGGCCGTTACTCCCGCTCCGGTGGAAGTGGCCCCGCCGGTGGAAATCGTGGTGCCGAGTCGAGGCAAGGCCAGTGCTCCGACGGGCGCCTGGCGACAGCTGGCGAGGGTCGGTCGTTTCGACGCCGCATTCCGGGCGTTGCAGCGAGATCTGAACCAAATGGCGGATGTGCCTCACGATCTCTTGCTTGCGGCCGACGTGGCGCGTTTGTCCCACCATCCAGAACAGGCAGTGCAACCGCTGAACCGGGTGGTGACGCATTTCGCACGAGACGATCGTGCAGCACCGGCGGCGTTCCTGCTGGGGCGCGTTCTGATGGAAAATTTGGGTCGCGCATCGGATGCCGCAAAGGCTTTCGCACAGTCGCGAAAACTCTCGCCCTCGGGGCCTCTCGCCGAAGACGCCCTTGGTCGAGAAGTCGAGGCTTTGCGAAAGGCCGGTTTTGCGACCACCGCGTCGGAACGGGCGCGCGAATACGTCCATCGCTATCCGGCCGGTGCGCGCATTCACGAGATCGCGCCGCTTGCGAAGTAATCCGCTGGTTTCACCTGTGTCCCTCGGTGGTACAGTGAATCCATCCGGGTACTTGTGACGTTCCGTCCAGACACAGTTCACGCGTCGGTCCGTTGGACCCTGTCACTGGCCTTTTTCGGCTGTGTTGGCTTGTGCATTGGCGCGCGCTTCGCTTCGGCGCAGACAGCGCCACCGGCCGCTCCGCCAACGGTTTCTCCGACAGCGACCGGGGACGCCACAGCATCTTCTGTCGCGTCTGCAACATTATCTGTGGACGGCGATGCAACTGTTCCGGTGATTCCCTTGCTCGTCGAAGGGTGCCGGGTCGACGAAATGAACGAAGTTCGTCGGCTCTTGCGAATCGAACTGGAAGCTGAAGTGATAGGCGGCGACGCGGCGACACCCACTGACCCCAAGGCTACCGGTGTGCGCGTGAAGGTGGTTTGTCGTGCCGCCGAGTACCGAATTTTCGTGATCGATGCGGACCCCGAGCGAACCCGCACCCGCGAATTGGATTTGAGTGCGACCGGCGCGCGCGCACGTCCGCGTTTTGTCGCATTGTCCATCGTCGAGGCGATGACCACACTGCCAAAGCCAGTTGAACCTCTCGTGGTACAGAAAGCGCCTGCTCCCGTGCTGGACGTGGTCGCACTTGCCGCGCCTGTCGAGGCGTCGGCACCGGTTGCAACAGAAGCCTTGGTCCAGGCGTTGGGTCGGTATTTTCCAGCGAAGAGTCGCGCGAACTGGGGCCTGGGCGTGTTGCTTTCCCACGAGATCCGTCCGCGTCTGGCGCTTGAGATTGATTTGACCGGCGAGGGGGGGCGTCAAACGCTGGATGAAGGTGATCTGAGCATTCTCGCTGCAAGTTTGGGCGTCGGAGCGTCGTACGTTCGCCGTGAAAAAGACTTTTCATTTCGGTTTGGCGGCGGATTGCGCCTCGGGGTTGCACAAATAACCGGCGAGGCAGCCGATCCGACCAACACGACCGAGGATGCGTTCGCCGGTCCCTGGGGCGGCCCCTTTGTGTCCGCCGGAGTCGGGGCGCTTGTCGGCGACAGTCTTGTGGTACGAATTGGCGCCGAGGCCGGGCACGCCTTGTTGCAGAGTACGGGACGGGTTCGAGCCCCCTCCGAAGACGGATCACTTGGCGTGAGCGGCGCGGGTGGCATTGAAGGGCCGTGGCTGGCACTTTTTGCAAGCGCGGGGTGGCTACCATGAGTTTGCGCGACGTTGGGGTTGCTCACGGATCGTCGTTGCTGTTGATTTCCGTGTTGACGTCTCTTGCAGCGGTGAATGGCGACACCGTCGCGTGCGATTGCAGTCGCGATGTACTGACCGTTGGAGGTGAACCGAACGATGGCGGTTTCGGAGGGCAGGGAGGCACGATCGATCCCCTCCCCGATGGTTCTGTGTCCGCAAGTCCGATTGCGTTTGCCATCGATTGGAGTCAGGTGCAGGGCAAGATTTCCCCTCTCGTCTATGGCTTGCAAGTTTCCCATGCCGGAACGCCCGATGAGGTCAATCGTTACACATTGATGCGCTACGCCTCGTTCTGGATCAGCACCTATAACTGGGAGATCAATGCAGGGAATCCGGGAGAAACCTGGTGCTGGGAAAACGGGCCGTTCTTCGGTGAAGAAGTCACGGGCGATGCGGCGACGCGGTTGTTTCTACAGACGCGTAGCCTTGGCGCGGTTTCGCTTTTGCCGGTGCCGATTGGTCCTTATGTCGCAGCGGATACCATCGGTGGGTCGGGCCCCACACAGTGCAAGGGCGATGTCCGTTTGTCCCCCGATTACTTGCGCACCCGTTTTCGCATCAATCAGGCGGCCAAGGCAGCGCCGTTGTCGTCGACTCCGAACATCACGGATGGCGTTGTTTCGCAGGACGAATTCGCGGCCTGGGCGAGGGCCAGGGCGGGCGGACAAAAGGTCGCATTCATGCTCGACTTTCTCCCGGAGCGCTGGCACGGTATTTTTGCGGACCTGCACCCCATCGCGGTGACCTACGCGGAGTTTGTGACACGAAACATCACCTTCGCGCGGGCAGTCAAAAAGGCCTATCCGGGCGCCGAAGTCGTTGCCTCCACGGTGGTGGGTTGGTCCGGCGTCAACAACCTGAACTGGGCCACCGATGCGACCGACGGCGGGTTCTTTTTCAACTACTTCCTGCGGTCTCTGCGTGAGGCCAATGAACGCGAGGGCAGTCGAGTCATCGACACCCTGGCTATCGACTGGGGGCCCACCCTGTCGGGCGTCATGACCGAGAGCGACCTTCGACAAGCACGCTTGCAGTCGCCGCGATCGCTCTGGGATCCGACTTATGACGAGAAGACTTCCACCAGTCGACAACTCGGAGGCGCCGTGAAACTCATCCCTCGGCTAAAGGCACTCATCGGAAGCGACTCCGGCTCCGGCTATCCGGGAACCAAGCTCGCTTTCAATTCGTGGAGTTTCGGCTCGGGGGAAACGATTGATGGTGGTTTGTTGGTTGCGGATGGACTCGGAATTTTGGGTCGCGACGGCGCTCACATGGCGGTCCTGGAGGATGCGCTGAAGCCGAATTCTTTTTCGGGCGCTGGGTTTCGCGCGTTCCGCAACTACGACGGCAAGGGTTCAGCCTTCGGCGATCTGGCGATCAAAGTCGTCAATGCCGATCCCGCTCGCGCTTCAATCTACGCCAGCACCGATTCCGCGATCTCCGACAGGATCGTCGTGGTGGTGATCAACAAGACGGCGGAATTCCTTCCGGTGTCGCTCGACTCCAGCAACGGTCCCGCTTTTTCAACTGCGTCTGTCTACCGCTTGACCGCAGCGGCTCCAGCGATGGTCCCTGATCCCTCGCCGCTGGCCCTTTCCGGTGGACAGTTGCGGGATCGGCTGCCGCCCTATTCGATCGCCGTTTACGTTCCAGCGCCCTGACGCACCCTTTATTGGGGAGAGGAGTTGCGTGGATTTCGCAATGTCATGGTGGCGCATCGCGCGCAAATGCGAGGCGTTTCCTGATAAGGTGGATTTCAATGTCCAAGGAAACGACCGGTAAAGAAACCGACGAGATGCCCGCGGTTCTACCGCTCTTGCCGGTTCGAGACTTGGTCGTATTTCCTTACATGATTGCGCCGTTGAGGGTGTCGCGAAAAATTTCGCTCGAAGCGGTTCAGGACGCGCTCTCGACCGAGGAGCGCCTGGTCTTCATCGTTGCGCAACGAGATTCGTCGCAAGAAGATCCGGATCCGTCCACCTTGTATCGGTCGGGCACCGTCGGCGTGATCATGCGCATGCGAAGGCTTTCCGATGGCAGCTTGAAGATTTTGGTGCAGGGCCTTTCGCGTGCCCGCGTGGAACGTTTTCTCACCGAGCAACCGTACTTCAAAGTTCGCCTTGATCACCTTGATGAGGTTGAAACGGGAAGCAGCGTCGAGGTTCAGGCGACCGCGCGCTCGGTTCGACAGAACGTCGAGAAGATCGCCGAGTTGGGCAAGACCCTCCAGCCCGAACTCGCGATGGTTCTTCAAAACGTGGAGGAGCCGGGCCGCATAGCCGATCTCGTCGCCGCGAACTTGACGCTAAAACTTCCAGAGGCGCAGGCCCTACTTGAGACGGACGATCCCGTCGCACGTCTTCAAAACGTCAACGAAGCGCTGGAGCGTGAGATCGGCATCCTCGAGGTTCAAAGTCGAATTCAAACACGTGCCAAGGAGGAGATGTCGAAAACCCAGCGCGACTATTTCCTGCGTGAGCAGATGCGGCAGATCCGCAACGAGCTGGGCGATACCGATGTGTTTCGGGACGAGATCGAGGAGTTGCGGGTCAAGATCGAAGGTCGTCGTCTTGACGATGAGGCACGCCGAGAAGCGGGCAAGCAGCTTAAGCGTCTCGAGATGATGAGTCCGGAGAGCGCCGAGTCGGCGGTGATTCGGAACTATCTGGATTGGCTGGTCGAGATCCCGTGGCAGGAAACCACCGATCTCGCCGTGGATCTCGTGGCGTCGCAGAAGATCCTGGATGATGACCATCACGGCCTTGAGCACATCAAGGAACGCATCATCGATTTCTTGGCCGTTCACAAATTGCGCGCCGATGGCCGCGGCCCCTTGCTTTGTTTCCTCGGCCCACCGGGCGTGGGCAAGACGTCGCTCGGTCGATCGATTGCGCGCGCACTGGGACGCAACTTTGTCCGCATCTCCCTCGGTGGTGTACGAGACGAGGCCGAGATCCGCGGACACCGGCGCACCTACGTGGGTGCCATGCCCGGTCGGATCATTCAAGGGATGAAACAGGCGGGCTCGAAGAACCCGGTGTTCTTGCTGGACGAGCTCGACAAACTGGGTGCGGATTTCCGGGGTGATCCCTCGGCGGCATTGCTTGAAGTACTCGACCCGGAGCAGAACTTCAACTTCCGCGATCACTACCTCGGCGTGTCCTACGATTTGTCCAAGGTCATGTTCATCGCAACCGCAAACATGATTGACGGGATCCCTGGACCTTTGCGGGATCGCATGGAGATCTTGCGACTGTCTGGTTACAGCGAAGAAGAAAAGCTTGCGATTGCGCAGCGCTACCTGGTTCCGAAGCAAGTCAAGGAAGCCGGTCTGGATCCGTCGATGGTCAAGATAGGCCCGGACATTCTCCGTCGGATCGTCACGGAGTACACGCGCGAGGCGGGGTTGCGCGAGCTGGAGCGACTCATCGCGCGTGTGGGCCGCAAGCTCGCACGTCGGGTGGTTGAGGCCCAAGCGCAAGAGGCGCCTGTCGGCAAGAAGGCGCGCAAGTCTGTGAAGAAGCGCGGCACCAAACCTTCACTCACGGTGGAGCTTTCGGATATTCAGACCATGCTCGGCCCACCGCGGTTCCTGGCCGACGAGCGGCGCGAGCTGGATGAAGTGGGCGTTGCCAACGGGCTTGCCTGGACCTCGGTGGGTGGCGAAGTTCTGACCGTTGAAGCTCAGATGATAGCGGGCAAGGGCCAACTGGTCTTGACCGGGCAGCTCGGTGACGTGATGAAGGAATCGGCACACGCTGCGTTGTCATACGCTCGCGCCCAGGCGCTACATCTCGGATTGCGCGACAATTTCTATCACGATCGTGAGATCCACATTCACGTGCCCGCGGGTGGTGTTCCGAAGGATGGCCCTTCTGCTGGCATCACCATGGCGGTGGTCCTTGCGTCACTCGTATCGGGGATCCCGGTGCGTCAGGATGTGGCGATGACGGGTGAGCTCACGTTACGAGGTCGTGTGCTACCGATCGGTGGCTTGAAAGAAAAACTGCTGGCCGCTGCCCGGGCAGGAATGAAGATCGTGATCATTCCGCACGCGAATGCGCCCGAGTTGGTTGAGGTTCCTGACAACATTCGCGCGAAGATGAAAATCATCCCGATTCGAACGATGGACGAGGCCCTTGCAATCGCCCTCGTGCGTCCCATCATCGAGCCCGTCAAGTCCGAAGGGCGCGGTCGCAGAGGCAAGGATCTCGGTAGCGGCAAAATTGCCACCAAGACCAAGCGTCGCGCTGCACACGCCTAGCCCGCTTGGGGCGGGAACAGATTGCGATCGAGTAGATGTGACGGATTCACGTTTCCGAGTGCTGCAAGCATGGTCTGCTTGAGATTCGGATGAGCGGCTTCCATCGTGGAGAGCAACCGTTTCATCTGCTGGCGCTGGGCGTTCTCTTGCGAACCACAGAGGTTGCAAGGCAAGATCGGATACTTCATCTCTTCGGCAAACGCCGCGAGCTCGTCCTCGGCGCAGTAGATAAGCGGACGAATCACAACGTGGCGGCCGTCGTCGCTCAGCAGGCGTCCGGGAATGGCGGCTAACTTTCCACCAAAGAACACATTCAACAGCAAGGTTTCGAGCGCGTCGTCCCGGTGGTGGCCGAGCGCAATCTTGTTGCACTTCAGATGGGCGGCAGCCGTATATAAAATGCCCCGACGCAAACGCGAACAGAGTGAGCAGGTGGTCTTTCCCTCGGGCACCTTTTCCTTGACGATGGAATAGGTATCTTCCGTGAGGATCTGAAACGGAACGCCGGTGGATTCCAAATGCCGCACGAGGGCCGTGCCGTCGTACCCAGGGTGTCCCTGATCGAGGTGGGCTGCTATCAACTCGAAGGGAACGGGCGAGCGTTGTTGCATGCGCATCAGCAGGGTCAGCATCGCGTAACTGTCCTTGCCCCCCGATAACGCAACCAGGATGCGATCGCCGCTTTCGATCAGGTTGAAGTCGCCGATGGCCCGACCGACATCGCGGATGAGGCTGCGTTCGATCGCGCCGCCGCTTGCAGAAAGCGACGATGACCGACGGTGGCGCACCAGCCCTTGAAGCGGGGTCAACATGGACCAACACGGTAGCACATGCGGACCGTTGTGCTACGACTAGGAGATGTTCCTTTCCAGCAAGCCCCGTTTGCCGAGCGCCGAAAATGCCTTGCCCGGTCGCGCCACGGCGATGCCGGTTCCGCCTGCGCATTTCGTGAACGGCAATTCCCTGTCGGGCCCCTTCCCAACAGAAATGAAGATGGTTCAATTTGGGATGGGATGCTTCTGGGGAGCGGAGAAGAAGTTTTGGCAAACCAAAGGGGTGTTTTCGACGCAGGTGGGCTACGCCGCGGGCCTTACACCGAATCCTACCTATCGTGAGGTTTGTTCGGGGATGACGGGTCACAACGAGGTTGTTCGGGTTGTGTTTGATCCGGGCGTCATCACCTTTGGTGGCTTGTTGCAGGTGTTCTGGGAAAACCACGATCCGACCCAGGGCATGCGTCAGGGCAACGACGCGGGCACGCAGTATCGCTCGGGGATCTATACGTACGACGAAACGCAGTACGCTTTGGCAATGCAAAGTCGCGATGCTTTCGCCAAGAAACTTATCGAGGCGGGCCACGACCCGATCACGACCGAGATTCTGGCCGCGCCGACCTTCTATTTCGCCGAGGACTACCACCAGCAATACCTCGCGAAAAATCCCGACGGGTATTGCGGCCTTGGCGGTAAGGGAATTGCTTGTCCGGGCGGGCTGCTCGGCAGCGCGACGCCGGTCGGGTAAACTTCTCGCATGAGCGAGGGCGGCAGAGGGCGCAAACGGCGAAAATTCGGCGCCGCGCTTGTGTCATCCCTCTTGCTGCACGCTGGCCTTGCGGGGCTTCTGATTTGGCGGCTTTGGGAGGTCCATTCGACCCCGCAGTCCACGGTACGCGATCCGGGTCCGACCTTCGAGACAGAACCAACCCTGGTCGAGCTCGCGATGGCTTCCGAGATCCTGCCGCAGACACCTGAGCCCGTACATTCGGTGTTGCCCGAGCACGAGGTCGACCGGCGTTCCGAGGTCGTAAACGCCTCGTCGCCAGTCTTCGCAAATGGACCGGAGGCAACGCGTCCTGCACCTGACAAGGGCAAGAACGAGGGCAGTTCGGAACCGACCGTGGCGGCCCGGCCTGATCAGTCGACGTCGAGACAGCAACTGACCGACGGTGCTTCGACCTATCGCCAGGCGCGGTCGAAAATTGGCTGGCATTTGGCTTCACCCGAGCCCGAGCGGAGGGAAGAGGAAGTTGGGAACGGGACGACGATCGCCGCTGACAGTCGTGCCGCCGAGGTTGCGCTGGTACCGCAGGTCGTCGACGGAGACAATCCGGGCAGTCGGCAACAAGGGAATGCGGTGGCCGATCGCAACGCGGCGGCCCACGTTACCGGCGAGGGTCCGCTGCAAACCAGGGTCGGACCGCAACGTTTCGATACCGACGTGAAGGGTCCAGCCGTCGATGAGGTCGCGACCCGCAGCGCGTCGAACGAGCGCGATCCAAAGCCAACGGAGGCGGCGACAGTCGGTTCCGTCGGTTCTGCGGCTCAACACCGGGGGCCTGGCAATAGCCCGGGCGCGGTCGCGATGGCGACCCGTGGTGACGCCCTTGCCCAGCACGGCTCACCAGTACTGGCTCCCAAAGGTCGAGCGGTGGCCGTCAGCGCTGTCGAGGCTCGCCGAATCGGATTCGAGCGGGAGATCCAGGCTCGTGCGGGTCGGGCCGTCGTCTTTCCGCGCCAGCTTGCCTTGATGCTGGAGCAGGGTGACAGCATCGTGCGCTTCGTGGTTGGGCGGGATGGGCAGATCGAGGGTCCCGTGGCGATCGTTCGCTCCGCTGGCTTTCCCGAATTTGATGCTGCGGCTCAGTCGGCCGCCCAGCGCGCAGCGCCGTATCCGAAGATGCCGGAGCCTCTGACGGTCAATCTGCGCGTGGTGTTCTCGAATCCCATGATTCGTTGAAGGCGATCCCCGCCGTTCTCGAAGTCCGAAACTGCTAGACTTGCAACGAGAGGTCAGAGAGTTTGGGAGCCGACCGGCCACCCGTTCAAACGATTCGCAAAGGGCATCGCCTGGCTCGCTGGGTGCTGCTGGCAATTGCTTTGCATCTTGAGCTCGGTCTGGGGCTTGGCATTTATGCCTACTTTTATGCCCCGCGTGCTGCGGATCGGCGCCTGGTGAGCGACATCGCCTCCGAGGACAGCATCGATTTCGGTGTGATTGACGAAGAGGCTTCTCGCAAGATTATTGCCGAGCTCGAAGTTGCCGAGGAAAAGCAAGAGGAAGAGGAAAAACGCAAAGAAGAGGAAACGATCAAACCTTCGGGCCAGGTTGTTGAGATGGCCCGACCGCAAAACGAACAACGCCCCGATGAGGCCCGCTTTGTTTCGGAATACGATTCGAAAGTTGCGAAGGAGATACGAAAGTTTGGCGAGTTGAACCAAAAAGCGGTACAGGGTGCGCAGGACGGCAAAGATGAGGCAACCACGCCACCCTCGCCGGGGCAGGCGGCGCAGGCTGCGCAACAGGCTTCACCAGCCGGCGCCGGCGAGCCCGTGTTGGCGATGCGGACCCCTCCCACTCCAGAAAACGCAGCACAAAAGGTGACGGGCATGGGTCCGGCCGAGGTTCCGGGCAATCCGCTCGAGTCGGAGCCGGGCGCGCCGCCTGGCGATGGGCGGGATCTATCGGTAGGCCAGCTTTTGCGAACACGGCCCACACCGCAAGTGGGTGGTGGTGCGGGGACGCCCGAGGTGACCGGTGCAGAGGCCTTGATGCCAACGCAACAACAGGTCGCGCGTGCGATTGGCAGCGGCACCTCCGACCACTTAGAAGGCATCGAAGAAGGCGCAGAGACCGCGCTCAACGCCAAAAAGTGGAAATTTGCCTCGTTCTTCAACCGCGTGAAACAACAGGTGCGCGAGCAGTGGCGTCCGGCCGATGAATATCGCAAGCGTGATCCGAACTTTCGCATCTACGGCCAACGCGATCGGTTCACATTGTTACGGGTCGAGTTGAAGCCCGATGGCTCGCTGGCGAATGTCGCGGTGGAATCACCGTCGGGTGTGGAGTTTCTCGATGACGAGGCCATCGAGGCCTTCAAACTGGCTCAACCTTTTCCCAATCCCCCATATCAACTGATCGAAAAGGGCGCCATCAGCTTTGGCTTCGGGTTCTTCTTCGAGATCGGCGGCGGTCCAGTCCCTCGCATGAAGACCTTCCGCTACAACGATTTCTAACTGCGGTAATCGGCGTTTTCGGTCACGTATTCGTGTGACAGGTCAGCGCCAAGGACCGTACATTCCGCGGTTCCGCTGCCGAGATCGACGAGGATGTCTACAGTATCCTCGTGAGGCGGATAGTCGATGGGCGGGACGAAGTTTCCCTCGGCGTTGGGGGCGCTGGAATAGAGTTCCGCCGATTTGAATAGCGCGGACAGGCGTTTTTCGATCGCACCATTCAGGTGGAATTGGCCGCCAACCATGACGTCCTGGCCACCGATGGCGATGCGAACGCGGTCGGTTGATATCGAGCGGGCCGCTTCATCCAGGCCAAGCTGTTTTCCAAGTGCGGCTGCGATGCGACCGACGTTGGGATCGTTGCCAAGTACGGCAGTCTTTACTAGCGGCGAATTCACGACGGCCCGACCAAGGCGCCGTGCCAGTTCGCGATCGGGTGCGTTCGAGACTGTGATACGAATGACGTGGTGTACGCCTTCGCCATTGCGCACGACGTCGCCCGCCAGCGCCGAGCAAACTGCGGTCAAGGCGGATTCAAAGGCTGCCACGTCGGGGCAGGGGACCAGTCCGGATGACACGGCCAGGACGGTGTCGGACGTGCTCGTGTCCGAGTCCACGCTCAGGCAATTGAAGCTGCCATCCACCGCCCGTGGCAGGATGGCGCGGAGGGTATCTCTCGGAATTTGCAGATCCGTCAGAATAAAGACCAGCATCGTGGCCAGATGCGGTTCGATCATGCCGGCTCCCTTGGCGATGGCGACGATTCGGCCATCTCCAACCTGGGCGCTGCGCACCTTCGGATACAGATCCGTTGTCATGATGGCCTCGGCGATCGGGAAAATCGTATCGCGTTGAAGGCGGGCAACCGCGCCCGGAATGCCCGCGATGATTTGATCGGTCGGCAGGCGCCAGCCAATGACGCCGGTTGAGCTGGGCATGACGGTATTGCCGTCCACGCCGAGCGCCTTTCCAACCGCATCACAAATCGCCTGAGCATCCGCGATGCCGGTTGGGGTCGCCACGTTGGACACCTTGTTGTTGACGACAATGGCGGACAAAACCGATTCCGCCAGCCGTTTGCGTCCCACCTTGACGGGGGCGCCCGGGAACGCGTTCCGTGTGAACATTCCCGCGAAATCTGGGCTAGGTTTATCAAGCGCGATGAGCGAGATGTTCATCTTTGCGATTTTGCCGCTCTCCGCAGAGGTAAACGAAAGGGAGGTGGCGCCCGCGCGAAAACCTCGCGGCAAGGGCGCCTGTGCGGCAACAAATTCACGGTGCGCCTGTCGTGACGAAAAGCGTAGCGACATGAAGTCCTCCATGGGGTTATCGGTAGGCTTCCATCGGGGGACACGAACAAACGAACTGGCGATCGCCTAGCACGTTATTGATTCGTCCCACGGATGGCCAGAATTTACGACCGCGCACCCAGGGCAAAGGATAAGCCGCCTGCTCGCGCGAGTAAGGATGGTTCCATTCCGCCTTGAGCAACGACTCGGCGGTGTGTGGCGCATTTTTCAGCGGATTGTCCTCGCGCGACATTCGACCAGCCTCAATGTCTGCGATTTCGCCGCGAATGGCGATCATGGCTTCGCAAAAGCGATCGAGTTCAGCCAGGGCTTCGCTCTCGGTAGGCTCTATCATCATCGTAGAAGGAATCGGGAACGACATTGTCGGAGCGTGAAAACCGTAGTCCATGAGTCGTTTCGCAACGTCCTCGACCTCGACACCTGCGGCCTTTTTCATGAAGCGCATGTCGACGATACACTCGTGGGCAACGCGACCCTGAGCACCCTTGTAGACAACGGGGAAATACGGATCGAGGCGCTTGGCCACGTAGTTCGCATTCAGGATGGCGTATTCGGTGGCTTTGCGCAGGCCGTCGCCACCCATCATCAGGATGTACGCGTACGAGATGAGCAAGATGTCGGCGCTGCCCCAGGGCGCGGCAGAAATCGGTCCGAGCGTTCCACCGACCTTGACAAGCGGATGGCCTGGCAAGAAAGGTTTCAGGTGCGCGCCGCATGCGATGGGACCCATGCCCGGTCCACCGCCTCCGTGGGGAATGCAAAAGGTTTTGTGCAGATTGAGGTGACACACGTCCGCACCGAAATCGGCGGGCCGGCAGAGGCCAACCTGTGCGTTCATGTTGGCGCCATCCATGTACACCTGACCGCCGTGTTGGTGAACGATGGTGCAGATGCGGCGAATGTCTTGCTCGAAGACACCGTGGGTGGACGGGTACGTGATCATCAACGCTGCGAGGTTTGCGGAATGCTGGGTGGCCTTCGCATCAAGGTCGGCGAGATCCACGTTGCCCCGATCGTCGCAACGAACGACCACGACCTGATACCCGGCCATCGTTGCGGTCGCGGGATTCGTGCCGTGCGCCGAGGACGGAATCAGACAGATGTTGCGGTTGGCGCCGTTGTGGGCGAGGTGGTATTGCCGGATGACCAGCAAGCCAGCGAGCTCGCCCTGCGACCCTGCGTTTGGTTGCAGCGATACGCCCGGAAATCCGGTAATCACCGACAGAAAACGTTCGAGTTCGCCGAACATCGCCTGATAACCCCGGGTTTGCTCAAGCGGTGCGAAGGGGTGAAGGCGTGCCCAGTCGGGCGAGGTGATCGGAATCATCTCGGACGTGGCGTTGAGCTTCATCGTACACGAGCCGAGCGGAATCATCGAATGGCCAAGCGACAGATCGCGCGATTCGAGACGGCGAATGTAACGCAACATCTCGGTTTCCGAGTGGTACAGATTGAAGACGGGGTGTTTCAGATACTCTGTATTGCGTTTGAGGTTGTCGGGAAGCGACGCAATGGCCGGTCCGCTGTCATTTCTGGCGATTTCGGCCTTGCGTCCGCTGCCAAGGACCGCAACGATGTCTCGCAGGTCGGAATCCGTGGTGGTCTCGTCGAGCGAGATGCCAAGGCAGGTTTCGTCGACGACACGAAAGTTCATGCGCGCCGAATGGGCGGCGGTGTGCCACGCCGTGATCTGGTCGGCCGGGGCTTTGATGGTGAAGGTATCGAACAAAGGTCCCGTCGGAACCTGCAAGCCGAGTGACTGCAAGGCTTCGCGCAGGCTTCGGGTCCGCCGCGCGATCGATTCCGCAATGTGCCTTATGCCTGACGGGCCGTGATACACCGCGTACATGCTCGCCATGACCGCCAGCAGGACCTGCGCGGTGCAGATGTTGCTGGTCGCCTTTTCACGCCGAATGTGTTGTTCGCGTGTTTGCAGCGCCATCCGCAAGGCGGTGTTGCCGTGAACATCTTGCGACACCCCGATGAGGCGGCCGGGTAGGCGTCGCGTGTGTTCGCTGGTCGTTGCGATGTATGCTGCGTGCGGGCCTCCGTAACCCATCGGCACGCCAAAACGTTGAGCGCTGCCGAGGGCCACATCGGCGCCCCACTCCCCCGGAGGACAGAGCAGCGCAAGTGACATTAAATCCGCCGCGACTGCGACCTTCGCGCCCGCCGCATGGGCACGGCCCACGAGGTCGCGGTAGTCGAAAATCGTGCCGTCGGTTGCGGGATACTGAATGAGTGCACCGAAGGTTGAACTGTCAAAGGCGAATTCGCGGTGGTCACCGACCTCGACGCGAATGCCACGCGGTTCGGCGCGCGTGCGCACAACTTCAATCGTCTGTGGATGGCAGAGGTGTGATACGAAAAACCGATCGGCATCGGGATTCTCGCATAGCCCCGCCAACATTTGCATCGCCTCGGCTGCCGCGGTTCCCTCGTCAAGGAGCGACGCTCCAGCGACGCCAAGCCCAGTTAGGTCCATGATCATTTGCTGAAAATTCAGCAGTGCTTCGAGGCGGCCCTGCGAGATCTCGGCCTGGTACGGTGTGTATTGTGTGTACCATCCCGGGTTTTCGAGGACGTTGCGGAGGATCACGGTTGGGGTGAAGCAGTCGTAGTAACCGCAACCGATGTATGAGCGGAAAACTTGATTCCGTCGTCCCATTTCGGCGATAGCCGTCAACGCATCGGCTTCTGATTTTGCCTCGGGCAGATCCAGCCCGGAGGCCAGTCGAATGCTTTCGGGGATGGTCTCAAGTAGGAGTGCATCGAGGTGGCTTGCTCCCACCGTCTGCAGCATCCGCGGCAGATCACTTTCGTGCGGGCCAATATGTCGATCAACAAACTTTCGTTCGTACGTCACAGCCGCTAGTCCGCGTTCTCTTGCAGGAAAGTCTCGTACGCGTCCCCATCCATCAGACCCTCTGTTTCGGTTGCGTCCGCGAGTTCCACCTGGATGAGCCACCCCTGGTCATACGGTTCCTCGTTGATGTATTCGGGAGAATCCGCGAGTGGCGTGTTGATTTTGAGAATCTTGCCGGTGACGGGGGCAAACAGATCCGATACTGCCTTGACCGATTCAACCGAGCCGAAAACGTCACCCTTTTTGATGCTTTCACCTTCGCGAGGCAGATCGACCTGGGTCACGTCGCCCAGCTGATCGACGGCAAACTGCGTGATACCAATCGTGGCAATCTTGCCCTCGACGCGTGCCCATTCGTGATCTTCTGTGTAGAGCAATCCGTTGGGGATGTTCTCGCTCATGTCATGTTCCTTTTTCGATTCACGGTCGTTTGTAGAATGGGCCTTTTAGCACTTCTGCGTCGGTGATCTTGCCCCTGCAATCGACGAAAATTCGGGTTCCCGGCGCGGCGAGTGCGGTGGGGATGTATCCCATTCCGATATTTTTGCCCACAGTGGGACCTGGCCCGCCCGAGGTGACGATGCCGACGGATTCGGCAGGGCTCTCTTCGGTTGGTGCCTGGTTCAAAATCGGATAACCGTGGCGGCCCACGCCGCGACCCTGCATCACGAAGCCCGCGAGTGTTCGTTTCAAGCCAGCTTGTCTCTGGGCGAGCAGTGCGGTCTTTCCAATAAATTCGGCCGCATCGAATTTCACGACCCAACCGAGTCCCGCTTCGAGTGGCGTGGTCGTGTCATCGAGATCGTTTCCGTAAAGCGAGAGTCGCGCTTCGAGACGCAAGGTATCGCGTGCGCCGAGTCCAGCGGGTCCGCCGGATCGGGCCGAGGCCACCTCGACGAGTGCGTCCCAGAGTTTGGGCGCGTTAATGGAATCAGTGAAAAGCTCGACCCCGTCCTCGCCGGTGTAACCCGTGCGTGCGACCCAACAGGGGAGGCCCGCCACCTGAACGTCGGTTGCAAAATGGAAGGGTGGCAGTTGCGAAAGCGGCGCGGCGCAAAGTGTGCCAAGCGCCGACAGGGCCTGCGGTCCTTGAAACGCGATCATCGCCGTTCCGGGTGATGCATCCTCAATGTCGCAGTCCGTACCCGTTGCGTTGCGAAACCAGTCGAGATCTTTTTGAATGTTGGAAGCATTCACGACGATGAGAAAGTGATCGCTTTTCACCCGATAGACGATGAGATCGTCGACGATGCCGCCGTGTTCGTGGCAGGCCACGGCATATTGTGCCGCGCCGTCGCGCAACTTGCCCACATCGTTCGTGACGATGCGCTGAACACAGGCCTCGGCGCGGGGTCCTCGGAAGTGCAGCTCGCCCATGTGCGACGTATCAAAGATGCCGATGGCGTTGCGGGTCGCGTGGTGCTCCGCGAGGATGCCGCCCTTGTAAGACACCGGCATCGACCATCCGGCGAAATCCACCATGCGAGCGCCCAGCGCCACGTGCGAAGCGTGGAGCGGGGTGCGCTGCGGCTCTTGAGCGTTCATGGGGAGCGCCATCCTGAAGAAAACGGAGAGGGCGATCAAGGAGATCCGTCGCCCTTCGACCGTTCAGCGCACGAATTCGCCACATGGCGAGGTCAGCCGAATTTCACGCGATGTGCCTTCGGGCTTTTGAGTGCACCCCAATGGGGATCCAGGGGGCCTGCAGACGTGCCCACACCTACAGCAGGTTTCGCGCTTTGATCTCCAGATATTGATTGATGAGGCGCGGCGTGCACTGAGCGGGTGGCGTGTGCAGGACAAAGGCACCCCCTGCGGCAAGATCGCGGGCCAGTTTTTCGCGCCAAAGTACGGTTTCGGCCGCCGCAGCACGGAGGTAGACCTCTGGTTCCTCCGCATGCAGGGGTTTGGACAATGGCGCTTCGACAAGGGCGTCAATTTCGGGATCTCGAAAGAGCACGCAGATGACGAGATGGCGGCGTGGGAGACCCTTGACCATGCGCAACAGACGTTCGGCACCAAGTTGATCGACCACCTGCGTGAAAATCACCACCAACGCCCGTTTGCGAAGCCGATTCGAGAGCTGCTCGAAAGCGAGAAAATGATCGCTTTGAACAAGGGTCGGAAAAAGATCGTAGGTCGCACGGATCATGCGCTGGCTCGACTGGGGCCCGGCCGTCGGCGGCAGGTACCGGCGCAGCTGATCATCGAAGGCCAGGAGGCCCACCTGATCGCCACTGCGAACCGCAACGTGGGTCAACATCAACGTTGCGTTGAGTGCATGATCGAGCTGCGAAAGCCCGACCGATTCTGCCGTCATCAGACGCCCGCAGTCGAGCACCGCCATCACGCTTTGGTCGCGCTCTTTCTGGTACGACCGGGCCGTCAACTTCTGACGGCGGGCCGTGGCCTTCCAGTCGAGCGCTCGATACGCATCATCGCGCTGATAGTCGCGCAGGCGTTCGAATTCATTTTCGCCGCCGCGCAGTCGCGCCATTCGCGCCATCAGGGCCTCGCGGTTTTGCCGCGCCAACAGCTCGTAGGCCCGCACGGCTTTGAGATCCGGATAGACCCGAACGGTATCACGAGACGGGATCCGCTGCTGGCGATACCACAGACCGAGCGGGGAGAGGTATCGTAGCACCGTGTCTCCAAGCTCGAACGCACCCCGGCGGGTGGGGCGCAGATGCACGGTGCCCTCGGCCTTTCCTCGCGCGGGCAGAAGCTTTGACCAGGGCAGATCATCGGCACCGATGTCGTCGGGCAGATCCATTTGCAGAATCACGTGCACGGGCCGGCGGCCGATCGACCGCAAGCGCAACTGTACCGGATTGCTGCGACCGACCGACATGACGACGGGAAAGGTGCGCTCGACTGAAATGAGCGGGCGGCGGGCCAACAAGGCATCGATGATCGCCACCGCCACCATCGCCCCGTCGACAAGCAGCATGGGCCCAACGAGCGACATGTCCACTGCGGTTGCCATCGCGAGCAACAGCGGCAGGACGGCGAGGAGCACGAGACGTTGGGCGGGAACCATGGGTTGGCTGGCGCGGATTAAACGACGTTTTGCGGTACGCGCGTGTCGCGGAGGATCTCGTCGATGCAATCGTCGGTCGTCATGCCCTCGATTTCGGCATCGGGATGCAGCCCCACGCGGTGGCGGAGGATCGGCAAGGCCATTGACTTTATGTCGTCGGGGATGACGAAGGCGCGTCCGACGCTGGCCGCTCGGGCACGGGCGACGAAGGTCAATGCAAGCGACGCACGGGGTGAAGCCCCAAAGGTGAGCGAACGGTGTGCGCGGGTCCGGCCGACAATGTCTGTGACGTACCCGAGGATCTCGTCATCCACGCGCACAGCAGAAAGCGCCTGTTGCAGTTCGCCAAGGAGCGCTGGCGTCGCCACGGTTTGCAGACCCATGCGTTCCAGGTTGGTGGCATCAAAGCCAGCCAGGTGTCCCGCGATGATTGCTTTTTCGATATCCTTCGTCGGATGGCCGACGTGTAACTTCATGAGGAAGCGATCGAGTTGTGCTTCCGGGAGTGGATAGGTGCCTTGTGACTCGAGTGGATTCTGTGTTGCGATTACAAAAAATGGACGGGCCAGTGGTCGCGTGGTTCCGTCGACCGTGACAGTCATCTCCTGCATGGCCTCAAGCAACGCCGACTGCGTCTTGGCGGGTGCCCGATTGACTTCGTCGGCGAGCAAGAGCTGGGTAAACACGGGCCCTGCGTTGAAATCGAAGGCGTTTTTCTGTTGGTTCCAGACGTTGCCACCGGTCACGTCCGATGGCATCAAGTCAGGCGTGAACTGGATGCGTTTGAAGGCACATCCGAGCACCTGTCCGAGTACCCGAACGAGCAGGGTCTTGCCGAGACCCGGTGCTCCCTCGATGAGCACGTGGCCCTTCGCAAGGATTGCAAGCAAGACCTGTTCGACGAGTTCGTCCTGTCCGAGGATGGCGCGTCCGATTTCGTTTTTGATGGTGAGGAAGCGCTGGCTGAATTGTCCTAGATCCAATTTGGTCTCTTTCTGCTGATTGCCGGAACCGTTGATATCATGGCGTTCGAACGTTGTGATTGGTGGCGGGACTTGTCTCGGCGCCACGTCCTGCTGATGCGGTCAAGAGGGTGTGCAAACGCGTGACGGCCTGCGCTTTGCCTTCGAGGGATCGGTTGCGTTCGGTGCGGGCCTCCGTCGACTTTCCCCGGGAGATGGGGGCGTCCACCGGATCGATGGGCTCCTCTATTTCCATCAACAACCGTGCAGACTCGCCCACACCGTCGCCCGTGCGGGCGGAAATGTGTTCGGCAAGGCGACCGATTCCGCCCTGTCCGCCGAGTCGGAATCGATCGCGGAGTCGTTCTGTCGTGAAGGCGCCCAAAACGGTCAACGCGTGGTCGTAGGCCTTGCCTCTTTGGTAGAGGGTCGCGATGGCCCGCACGTGTTCGACGAAACGCCGTCTGTGTCCGATGACCGGCGCGCGGGGTCGGTTGAACATGATCCCTTTGGCCGCGTAGAAAACGAGCAGGAACAACGTCAATTGAAGTACGAATGGCGCCAGTTTACCCCGGCCAATGGATTGCGCCGGCGATTGCGAAACCATGCCATGCAGGGGTCCAACGATGTCAATGCCACCTTCCATGTCGGAAAGGAGTTTGTGCAAAAACAGGGCGTTGTCAGGCACTGCAAGTGCGGCGTTTCGAAACAACGCATCATCGGCAAATACGACGACCTCGGCGTCGTCGTTCGTGACAAGTTCATGGCCGTAGGGTTCAGCACCGGCCAGGAGGAGGGGGTCTCGGTGTTCGGTCTCGGTGCTCTTCAATCGACCGGCTACCGGAACAGCGACGCGCAGCTTTCCAAATCGTTCTTCAAAAGTGGTGCCGACCTTCAGAACCTGCGGCTGCACCTCGTCACCGTCGAGCGCGGTGACTTGAAATGGCAGCCAGGTCGGGAGCGATTCTGGGCCGGGCGCCAGTATCAGTCGCCCACCTTCCTGCAACCACAATCCGATGCCCGCCCACTCGGCTTCGCTCACCTGCGCATCGGCCAGCAGAACAAGTTGAGTGGTGTTCGCGTCGATCTTCTCGAGACTGGTCAGCTTCTCCTTCACTTCGAGGCCGGCCTCGTGGAGGTAGTGAATGACGCCTTCAAGGCCCGAGGGCGAGTGATCCCAGTTGTCGCGCATGCCTCCGCACGCGGATAGAGAAAGGCACAACGGAACCAGGAAAAATGCCGTGATCCGGGCCATCGACTGTCGTCCCAGGCTGCGAACGGATTCGAGCAGCGTTTGACAGGTGCTTTCGTCCGCCTCGTATCCACCGAATTGCACCGTTTCGGTTGCGGCGACGATGGGTTTCAGCGCCGGAACCAACTCGGGCGCGTTGCTGCGAAGCTCGCGGACATAGTCGCCGTTGGTTTTCGAGCGGTGGACGCTGACCAGATGCGGTCCTTCAAGGCTGCGCAGGGCAGCGGCGTGTAAATCGAATACGGCTTCGTTGAAGCGGCCTGACGCAATGGCACCTTGGGCCCGGGCAAGCAGTCGCTCAAAATCGCTCTCAACCGCAACACGGGAGGGCGAAATACCCGGCGTGATGGGCGTCGGGATATCGTCGAGCACCGGGCGCTTTCGTTTCGCCAAAAGCAACGCCCGCACGAGCAACACCAGGACGGTCGCGGCGGCGGCGAACGTGACTCCCCAGAAGAACGCGCTGAACAACCCACCGAGATTGGGCAAATCAAACGACTTCGGACGTCGAATGTCGAACTGGCGGCCTCCCGTTCCGGCTGACTCGCAGTTTTTTTGCAGTGCCTTGCAGGCCGACGGCTGGCCCTTCACGAGGTCGCACCATTTCCCCTCTCGATCCGAGAGCGGGTAGTGCTTGTCGTGGCAGAAAGTGTAGCGTTTGTCTCCCAGGGTTTTGGAAAGCGCATCGGCGGGTGAAAGGGCAGCCTTGGCTGTAGGGGTCTCGGCGCTCTTGGTGTCCGGGACCTTGACAACCTCGGGCGTTTTTGCGGCCATCGCCGCCGCAACCAAGAGGACGGCGGCGATCATGGTTTTGCCCCGACTTTCGCCCCTGCATTCGCGATGCCGACGAAGCGCAATTGGACGTCCCACCCTTCGCGCCGCGTCCGGATGTCGATGTACTTGAGGAATCGGGCGCACGCGATGACGGGAACGGAGACAAAAAAACCAAATAGGGCGAACGCCGATCCGCCCTGGTCGAAAAGGTTTCCCACTGGTTCGCCAAATTGCAGTACGAATGAAAACGCGGACTGCCCCATCACTTCTGCGCCGAGCACGAACGCAAGAGGGATCGAAAGCACGCTCAACCACATTCCGAAACACGAGGTGCCATGGGTGCGCGAAAATCTCCCGCTTCGTCCCAGCGACTCAAGCGGTCCGGCATGTTCAAGCAAGACAACTTCACCGACAAACAAATGTCGAACTGCGATCCAGGGCAGTGGAATGAAGAGCGCGACGCCACCCAATACCAGCAAGATCCGTGAAACCAGATGGGCCATGAAAAAGGAAGGCAAGCGCCGCAGGAATAATCCGAGCACGTGGCGAGTTCGACCCCGGATTGGCTTGCTAAAAAGCAGATCGCCGGCCGCGACCGTGAAGGGTCCCTCGGCAAGACCGCCAATCAGCGCGGCGAGAATCCAGACATTCTGGTAGGACCATCCCGCGCGCGTGTGCAGTTGATAACAAAGCAGTGTTGCAGGCAAGGCCAGGGCGAGGGTCAGAGGGAGGAGAATGCGCGCGCCTCGAAGGCAATAGGGTGCCGTGATGTCGAGGATATCGGCAACGCTTCTTGGCCGCAGCACGACCCTCGCTAGCAGCACATTCAAGTTGAAGCCTTGGCCCGCAAGCGTCTTCGCGCCTTGCCGGCAAAAGAGAGGTACACAATGACGAAGAGCCAAAGCAGGGCGGATACGATCCACTTGACCCGCATCGGAATGCCCGAGGGTGACCAGAAGCCCTCAATGAAGGCGGCTGCCACGAGCATGAGTGCGGCCCCCATCACGAGTTGTGCAATGTCGCGTGCACTGGCTTGCAGCGAGCCCATGCGGGTGAGGCCCTTGGTGGCCACCAGCGAATACCCCATGACGATTCCCGCAGCGCCGGCGATCACGATGGCGGTTAGCTCAAAGGCTCCGTGACCCGATACGAACGTCAGAAGGTTGATACCATAGCCGGATGCCGTGACGAGCCCCGCAAAGGTTCCGATCGTGAGGCCGTTATAGACAAGGTAAAAGATGCTTCCGATGCCAAGCAAGATGCCGGTGGCAAAGCACTGAAACGCGATGCCCACGTTGTTGCGAATGTAAAAGCCTGCCATCGATGCATCGGTTCCTTCATCCCGTCCATCGAAGCCGTCGGAATACATTTTCTCCGCCGATTCCACCATCTGTTCGGGAAGGATCTGCATCGCCGCGTGTCGAGAAATGAATGCGGTTGAAAAGCCCAGGAGGGCGGGCAGCACGAAGAGCGCGGTTGCGATCCAGAACGCCCTGGTGTGTCGGCGCAGGGTCGCGGGAAAATCGAACAGGAGCAGTTCCGCTATCGCACGAAGTCGATAGGGCGGCGCCGAGTACAGGCCCGAGTGCGCGCGCGCCGCAAGTTGATCGAGCGCGTGGACGAGATCGGGCGTAAATCCATTCGCGCGGGCCTGCATGAGATCGGAAGCTGTGTTGCGATACAGGTTTCCAGCGGTTGCAATGGCCTGGGCTCCCATGCGATGGAGGGCTTTCTCGTGCGCGAGTAGATCGCGCAAGGCATCCCAGTCCTTTGACCGTCGCGCGACAAACGCTTCCTGACTTTCCTTCACGCGGCCGCTCCGGTTCGGGGTGCGCCCTCGTCACGTTTGCGCACGGTTTGTTCGCGAATGCGAACGTACAGGACTTCGAGGAAACGCAGGGGATCGCGCGCCGTTGTGCCCATTCGCCTTGCGAAGGATGGCGAAACAATTGCAGCAAGTTCGTGTCGCCGCGCCTCGGAAAGCGTGTTGCGTCGCAAGAACAGATCAAGCGCCTCGATTTCGTCGGCGGAAAGCGGCGGTCGTGCCGGAAGGAGATCGAGCTCGGCACGCGTGGGTGCGGGATCGATGACAATGGCAGCAGCCACGCGCACGGGTTCTTCAATGACGACCATCGTTGAGGCCACCCGGTCACCGAGTCGGCGAAATCGTTTGTCGACTGCAGCCGTCAACACACCGGAAGCGTAAGTCGGAAGGAACCCGAATGCGGGCGGTAGACCATCCGCGGCCCGCAACAATGTTCGTAGTACGCTATCCATGAAGGACAGCGGGTATCCACCTTCTTTCACCACCCGCAATCCAAGTGCGCGTTTGCCGGGTGTACGACCATTCCAGAGGGTCTCGAAGAGGACGTAGTATCCCCATTCCATACCGAAGATGAGGACGAGCAGCATGCCCGTTCCAAGTCCACTGACGTTGGTCCCGCCTCCGGTGGCGACGCCCACGAGGATCGAGATGATGAGAAACGCGAGGCCTCGGATCACGAGGTCAATGAGGTACGCCAGATAGCGTCGGGTTGGTCCCGCCACGTGGTAGCGGAAACGCACCTGTTCCGGCGTCTCGACCCAGGTCGTGTTGTCGAGTGGTTCTTCCTGTCCCGCTGCCACGATTGTCGACTGAGACTAGCCGAACTGCCGCGGTGTGCCGCGGTAAATCGTCGGCCGCGCATGGTCGAATCCTAGATTTTTTTCAGCGGCAACATCGCGGGGGCGGCGATCTTGCTCTTGTAGTCGAGGGGCACGAGTTTGCGGCCATCCGCATCTCGTACGGCACGCGTCTTCGGGTCGTAGTGCAGCGTGCGGCCGGTGCGTTCGGACATCTCGGCCAGGCTCAAGATGACGTGTGCCTGCAAGGCCAATTCGATGTGACCCTTGGTTCGACCACCGCCCCGGATACAGTCATAAAAGTCCTTTTCAAGCCGTGAAACGCTGCCGGGCGTGTGCGGATCCGAGAATTCGATCGCGTCGATTTCCTCGGCGTAGGGTCGCTCGGGTGCCATGGAGGTCTTGTTGTCGGAAAGCGGCAGGTAGATCGTACCTTTTTGACCCCGAATCATGGGCGCAAATCCCTGTTCGTTGACCGTGCTGCCGACGATGCAGAAGGTAAGTCCACTCGGCATTTCTGCGAGCACGTGGGTCGTGTCCGTGATCTCTCGATCGGTTGAGACTGCCCGGGTGCCGGTACAGGTGACCCGTTTCGGGAACCCGGTCTCAGCGCTTGCCAACAAGAGCGGCAAGAAGGTGTGCGACAGCAGATTTCCGAGAATGCCAGAATTGTAAGCGTAGTACTTGTGCCAGCTGAAGTATCGCTCGGGCGAAAAGGGGATCTTTGGTGCTTTGCCAAGCCACGTTTTCCAGTCAAGGTTTTCGGGCGTGGCGTCCGCGTCGATTGGGAAGGTCCACTCGCTGTTGTTTTTGTTGTTGCGGCAGTACCCACCCTGAGCCCAGACGAGCGGTCCGATGCGTCCGTCGCGGATCCACTCGGCCGCCTTGTGGACTTTTTCGTCCATGAGGTATTGCGAACCGATCTGGAAAACACGCCCGGTGCGTTTGCAGGTGTCGTAAAGTCGGAAGCCTTCTTCCAGGTAACGGGCCATCGGTTTCTCGCCGTAGACATGTTTGCCCGCGTCCATGGCGTCGATCGCCACATCGGCGTGCCAGTTGTCAACCGTTGCGACCACGACGGCGTCGATGTCGTGGCGGTCGAGCAACCGTCGGTAATCTCGAACGGACATCGCGTCAGATAGACCGAGTTCTTTCTGAGCCATGTGCAAGTGTTTGTCATACACATCGCTCACGGCGACAGGTTGAATGTTGAAAGCAGTGGCGTTGTCCTTGCCGATTTTGACGTGGGTCCGACCTTGCTTGCCGACGCCGATGTACGCAACGTTGATGCGATCGTTTGCGCCGAGAACGCGACCCTTCGGCAAGGTGCCAATGGTCTTCCTTGCGGCCCACGTGGTCCTGGAAAACGCGCGGGTGCTCGCGGCGACGACCGCGGCCGCTGCGGATGTTCGAACGAAGCCGCGGCGGTCGCGTTTCGGAAGGTCACGGATTGCGGGGCCGGGGATCTCGCGCATGGTGGTGATTGTCGCCGTGCTGAGGACCGGCGTCGAGAGGATTTGTGTCGACTTCTGGGGCCGGGCGCACAGTTTTAGTCGGAAATGTCACGAGCCATTGAGCTCTTGTCTCGAACCGCCTCGGGGCCGAAATGGGAGTCGGACCTGGTTCCACCACCCGGCCGGAACGGGGGGCGCGTCGTCGACGCCGATGAGCGGGGGGGCATCTTCGGCGGGCAGGCGTCGGGTGCCGAGCAAAATGTCCCAGACGATGAAGAGTCGTCCGAAGTTTGAGTTCGCCGTAGCCCGATTCCGGTCGTGGTGGAAGCGGTGCAGTGGCGTCGTCGCAAACACCCAGTCGAGTGGTCCGCGCGCAACGTCGATGTTTGCGTGCTGTAACAACAGATGCGTGGTGATGACAACCGCACTCAGCACGCGAACCGTGGCGCCCGCACCCAGCAACACGAGTGGCAACATCGTCAGCATGGCGCTTACCAGAACATCGACCGGGTGATTGCGAAACGCGTTCAACCAGTAAAGTCGCGGTGCAGCGTGGTGGATGCGATGAAATCGCCAAAGGCCAGGTATGGCGTGGAGGGCGCGGTGTCCCAGATACGCCATCGCATCGCTCAGCGCAATTGCAAGCAGCAACTGCGGCAACAACGACCAGTGATTCGGCCATACGCGCAACGGCGCGGTCAGGGTTTCGACCGTTGCGACGCCCAGCCCTCGGCCCACGCCTTCGGCAAGAACGAGCGTGGCCAGAAGGTGTCCTGCGTCGGAATCCGTATCACCGAAAGGCTGCTGCCATTCGATCGAAAAAGGCAAACGACGTTGCGCAACGAATACCACCAGGGTCGCGGCAACCGCGGTCGTTGCGACGACGACTGCGTTGGGCATCGCAAGTGAGCAAAGCAGTAGGGCGCCGACCGTGTTTCCGAGGAGCACGATGGGATAGAGCGCGTGGCGAATCAGCCTGTGTCTACCGCGCATCCGTCCCGGGTGTGGCCGACGGCGAAAGGTACCACGCAAGCGCCGCGCTTGACTGATCCTGAATCGCCCGTGCCAGAGCAGTGTCGTTCAGTTGATTCATCAGGATCGAAAACAACAGCGGCTTTTGGCCGGGCGCACCCACGATGCCCGAAAGACAGCTTGCGTTGGCCAGCGTGCCCGTTTTCGCGCGAACATAACGTTCCGCAGGGGTTCCCACCATGCGCGTGGCCAGCGTGCCATCGCTGCCTGCCAGCGCCAGCGAAGCGGCATATTCCCCGGCAATGCGGAAATCGGACAGAGCAGCGGCAAGCAGCTTTACAAGCTGGCGTGCTGAAAATCGATTCGAGTCGTAAAGGCCCGACGCGTTTTCCAGGCGATAGCTTTCCGGGGCGATCCCAATGGACTGCAAATAGTGACCGACCGCTTCCGTGCCATTTTTCCACGTGCCGGGTGATCGCGTGGTCTCGGCACCCAGTTTGCGCAACAATTGCTCGGCCGTGAAGTTGTCGGATTGTTTGTTCATGCTGCGTACGATGACGCCCAGTGCGGCCGAGGTGTGCGTGGCGAGTCGTCGGAGCCCTTCGGGCGCGGTTCCAATGCGCAGCCCTTCACGGAGGGTGATGCCATTGCCCTTGAGGGCAACGATAAAGGCATTGCCGAGGTTTAATTCGGGGTGACCAATACGCCGCCGATGGGTGCGTGGTTCACTGCCAATCAAGACACGTCCGCCCAGGGTCACGATCGTCTGGTTGGCTGTCTCGTTCGTGTCGAGCGTCGGCCAAGCAGGTTCGCGATCGGTGGTAAGAATACGTCCGGTCAGCGAAACGTAGGGCGATTGAGGGACGACGGCGATGCGCGCTGGAGTGCCCGTTGCGGGACCCGGAACGACAGTGATGGAAACCGTATTACCATCAAGCGATGCCGCCGAGGATGGCGCGCGAAAAGCGCCCGACTCAAGCTTCTCGTCAAAATGGGGCGGGACGCTCCCATCACCGAAGAGGCTGGCGTCGACCACCAACCCTCCGCTGATTTGGCGGATACCAAGCGCCGCAAGTTGTCCCGCAAGCCGATCAAGATGGGGATACTCAAGGCCTGGATCTCCGCTGCCCTTGATGACGAGATCGCCCTGCAGTTTGCCGCCCGGTCCGATGAGCCTGCCATCGGGCGAGGGTGAGCCATACACGACGGTTTCGAATCGGTATTCCGGCCCGAGCAGTGTCAGTGCCGCCGCGCTCGTTATGAGTTTCACGTTGGACGCGGCGTTTAGCGACGCATCCGGGTTGCGGGCGTAGATGATCCGACCCGTATCTTGTTCGACCACCAGAACGGAAACCGACGCTCCCGGCAATGCCGGCGGATCCTGGCCAACACCACCCAGAAGCCGATCGAGATTTTGATTCAGCCATTGCATCCGTGCCGCCGCATCGGAAGGTGGTGCTTCGAGCGGTTGCAAGGCCATGTGAGCAGGCGCAAGCGGTGCGCGCGTCGTGATCGTTGGCGCCACGACGGCACTCGGTTTTGTTGCATCGATGGGCGTGGCAGGCGCGGAAACGGCCACCCCGGCCGGTTCGACCTTCGAGGTGGGCGTCGCGCATGCCGAAAGGATCGCCGAAAAGGTCAGCAATGAACAAGGTCGGGCGCGCATTCCGGACAAACTCGCAAAAAAAAACGATTCGCGCCAGCGCTTCGTGATGACCGGACCACAGGGTCGGCACGGTACACTTCCGTGCCATGGATCTTTTTGCGAGTGCCGCCGAGCGCAGTCCCGAAGGTAAACCACTTGCCGAGCGCATGCGTCCCCGGATCCTTGAGGAGGTCGTCGGACAGGAATCCATCCTCGGACCTGGGACCTGGCTTCGGCGTGCCGTGGATTCGCGTCGGCTTGGCTCGATCATCTTGTGGGGCCCGCCTGGCGTGGGGAAAACAACGATCGGGCGCTTGTTGGCCGGGGCCTCGGGTGCGCGTTTTGTACCGCTGTCGGCCGTCATGTCAGGCGTCAAGGACGTCCGCCTAGCCGTGGCCGAGGCGATGGAACGTCGCAACCTGAGGGGTCAGTCGACGGTTCTTTTCATCGACGAAATTCACCGCTTCAACAAGTCTCAGCAAGATGCGTTGCTCCCGCACGTTGAAAACGGCGCCATCATCCTTGTTGGCGCCACCACCGAGAATCC
>JAWXBF010000029.1:0-31422 GCA_034439895.1 Deltaproteobacteria bacterium | reverse complement strand
TGCCGTCTGTAGCCGTGGCCTTCACCGTGACCGTGCGATCGCCGCTGAAGTCCGCGACCACCGCCGCCAGACCCTCGGTTGCAAAAACCTCTTCGCCCGAAAGGCCGAGCGAGTCGGCAGTTTGACCCGGCAGATATTCGAGAGGCAACACGCCCATACCGATGAGGTTTGAGCGGTGGATGCGTTCGTAACTCTCGGCGATGACCACCCGCACGCCGAGCAAACGCGTACCCTTCGCGGCCCAATCCCGTGACGAGCCGGTGCCGTATTCCTTGCCCGACAGGACGAAGAGCGGCACGCCGTCTTTTTGGTACTGCATCGAGGCGTCGTAGATCGTGGCGGCTGCGCCGTCGGGAAGGTGACGGGTCACGCCGCCCTCGGTGCCGGGGGCGATCTGGTTTCGGATGCGAACGTTCGCGAAGGTGCCGCGCACCATCACGTCGTCGTTGCCGCGGCGGGCGCCGTACTGATTGAAGTCGGCCTGTTGCACACCGCGATCCAGCAGGTACTTGCCGGCCGGTGAATCCTTCTTGATGTTGCCGGCGGGCGAGATGTGGTCGGTCGTCACGCTGTCGCCAAGCTTGAGCAGCACGCGGGCGCCGGTCACGTCGGTTACCGGCGAGGGCTCGGGTTGCATGCCCTCGAAGAAGGGCGGGTGCTTCACGTAGGTCGACTGCTCGTCCCACGCGTAGGTGTTTCCAGTCGGGACCGAAACGGCCTTCCAGTTGGCGTCTCCCTCGTAGACATGGGCGTACGATGAGCGGTACATCTCGGCCGTGATGTTCTTGTGGATGGCGGCGTCGATCTCGGCAGCCGTTGGCCAGATGTCGCGCAGGAAGATCGGCTGACCGTCGCGGCCGACGCCAAGCGGTTCGTGATCAACGTCGAGATCGACGCGACCGGCGATCGCGAACGCGACCACGAGGGGGGGCGACATCAAGTAGTTGGCGCGAACCTCGGGGTGTACGCGGCCTTCGAAATTGCGGTTGCCCGAGAGCACCGAGGCCACGACCAGGTTGCGGTCCGCGATCGCCTTGGAGACAGTGACAGGCAGGGGCCCAGAGTTGCCGATGCAGGTGGTGCAGCCGTAGGCGACCACGTGGAAACGGAGCTGTTCGAGTGCCTGCAACACCCCGGCATCTGCCAGGTATCGCGTCACGACCTGGCTACCCGGTGCGATCGAGGTCTTGACCCAGGATTTGGTCTTGAGGCCCTTGGCGACCGCCTTTTGGGCGAGCAGGCCAGCGGCCATCAACACGTAGGGGTTCGACGTGTTGGTACAGCTCGTGATGGCGGCGATGACCACCGAGCCGTTGGAGAGATTTGGCTCGGGACTGTCAGGCGAGAGGGTGGTGGAGGTATCGTTGGCATCTTGGCTGCGCAACGAGGGCAGGGCGGCGTCGAACGAACGGCCAAGGTCAGGCAGGCGCACGCGATCTTGCGGACGCTTCGGACCGGCAACGCTCGGTTCGACCTCGGCAAGATCCATCTCAACGATCGTGGAGTAGTCGGCATCGGGTGCGCCAGCAACGGCCCACATGCCCTGTTCCTTGGCGTACGCTTCAACGATGGCGACCTGCTCGTCAGAGCGGCCGGTGAGGCGGAGGTAGTTGAGCGTCTCGGCATCGATCGGGAAGATGCCGCAGGTGGCACCATACTCGGGCGCCATGTTGGCGATGGTCGCGCGATCCGCGAGTGGCAGCGCGGCCAGTCCCGGACCGTAGTACTCGACGAACTTGCCGACGACGCCCACCTTGCGCAGGCGCTCGGTCAACGTCAGAACGAGATCCGTCGCGGTTGTTCCAGACCTCAAGCTTCCCTTTAGCTTTACGCCAACAACTTGCGGAATCAGCATGGGAATCGGCTGTCCAAGCATTGCGGCTTCGGCTTCGATTCCGCCGACGCCCCAGCCCAGCACGCCGAGGCCATTCACCATGGTCGTGTGCGAATCGGTACCCACCAGGGTGTCCGGATAGAGTTGGCCGTTCTCGTTCTTGAAAACGACGCGGGCCAGGTACTCGAGGTTTACCTGGTGAACGATGCCGGTACCGGGCGGGACGGCCTTGAAGTTGCGGAAGGCGTTTTGACCCCAGCGTAGGAACGAGTAGCGCTCCTTGTTGCGCTGGTACTCAAGCTGCGTGTTGATGCCGAGCGCCTTGTCGTGTCCGGCCTCGTCGATCTGGACGGAGTGGTCAATGACCAACTCGACCGGTAGGAGGGGATTCACCCGTTCTGGATCGCCGCCCATCGACACCATGGCCTGGCGCATGGCTGCGAGATCCACAACGCAGGGGACGCCCGTAAAGTCCTGCAGAATGACGCGGGCGGGAGTGAACGGGATCTCGGTCGAAGGCTCGGATTTCGCATCCCACTTTGCCAGCGCTTCGATGTGCTGCCGGGTTACCGCGACGCCGTCCTCAAGTCGCAGCAGGTTCTCGAGCAGAACCTTCAACGAAAATGGCAAGCGTGATACCGGGATGCCGGCTTTCTCAAGTGCGGAAAGACGAAAGATTTCGTAGTTCTGCGAGCCAACCTTCAGGGACGACTTTGATTCAAAGCTGTTCGGCATTGCGATGTGTTCTCGGCCTTCCGTTTCTAGCAGGCAAGCCGAGAATCCGAAAGCCTACTTCCTGATCACGTCGCACAATGCGCGCACCGATTGATGCCCTGTCAGCGCCAGCGCCAGGGTAAAAAGGTGAATCGTCGATGCTCGGTTGTCACCCGAACCTCGGCTTCCCAAAGCTCAAGCGGCAGGTGTACGCGGCGGCTGGGTCCAGCGCCCGTGTCGCCCTCGAGCAGATACCCACTCGCCTCGACCCAAACGGACGGTCGGAGGACGTGTTCCTCGACGGTGACTTTACCCGCGATGCCGAGCGCCTCGGCAACCGCGTTGGCTTCGGGCGAGCCCGATCTGTGATGCGTGGTTTCCGAGGATACGAAAGCTGATTCGGAGCGAATCAGGATCTGCCGTTCGTTTCCAACGGTGTCTTGATCGCCAAAAAGGAATGATTCGGGAGAGCGGAGTTCGTGAATGAAATCGAGGGTGGGCGATACGGTTTCGACGATCCGCAGCTGCCAGAACACGCACGATTGCCCCGAGGCGGGAGAAGACAGCAGGCCGTTTATCGCATCCACCTGACCGCGAAGGAGCAGTGGTTTGCGCACGGGCTTCCGCACTGTCGCCTGTTTCATGGCAACCGATCGCCTTTCGGGGCGGGGGGCGCGATGCCTTTTTCCGCCTCCCACTCTTCGAGCTTTCGATAGAGCGTGCGGCGATCGACGCCGAGGCGCAAGGCAGCCCGAGTTTTGTTGCCGCCCTCGGCGTCCAGGACGCGCTCAATATAGGCGCGTTCAAGTTCGCCCAGGGTGAGGCCCTGTGAAAGGGCGTCGGCCAGGCGATCCTGGTTGCGCCGATCGCGCAGCGACGCGGGCAAATCGCCGATGGTGATCATGGGGCCGTTCGAGAGGGCGACCGCGCGTTCCACGAGGTTTTCCAGTTCGCGAACGTTGCCCGGGAAGGAATAGGCGCACAGGAGCTTTCGCACCTCCTCGTCGAGACCACGGGCGGGTTTGCTGGCCCGGTTCGCCGAGCGCGCGAGAAAATGTTGGGCCAGCGGCAACACGTCGTCGACGCGTTCGCGGAGGGGGGGAATGTTCATCTGGACCACGGCCAACCGGTAGTACAGATCGTCGCGAAAACGCCCCGCCTTGAGTTCGGCCTCAAGGTCGCGGTTGGTGCCGGCTATCACCCTCACGTCGTGAGGTTGTCGATCTTGCAGTACGCCCAAAACGCGCGTGTAAAGCGAGGTCGGCAGATCGGCGACCTCATCCATGAACAGCGTGCCGCCGGCGGCTTGTTCAAATAATCCCGGATTTCCGCCAGTTCCGTCGAAGAGAGCCTGCTCGAGGGCCTCGGGTGTCATGGTTGAACATCGGGCCGCCACGAAGGTTTGACTGGCGCGCGGGCTATGCTGGTGAACCGCGCGGGCGAGGGTTTCCTTTCCAGTTCCCGGTTCACCGGTGATGAGCACGTTGGCGGAGGATTGTTCAAGCCGTCGCACCAAAGCAAAAAGCTCACGCAGGGCAGAGGAACGTCCAAACAGGGTTCCGAGTTGTTCGGTTCGGGGGGCGGCCGATTCAACCACAGCCCCCGCACCGGCCTCGGCGATCTCGGGCGCGGCCACGTCCCGCGTTGAGCGTTCCTGCAACGCCTTCTCGATCGTGACCAACAGCTCGCGCATCTCGAACGGCTTCGTGATGTAGTCGAATGCCCCTAGCTTCACGGCACGAATGGCGGTGTCGATTGAGCCAAAGGCCGTGATGGTGATGACGTGCGGCCGTTGGGCGACCTCCATGGCCCGCAGTTCCTTTAGTAGATCGAGTCCGTCCAGATCGGGCATGCGGACATCGGAGACCATCAAATCGATGCCGCCCTGTCGGATTCGTTCAACCGCGGTGCGTCCGCCGGCGGCGACCTCGACGAGATAACCTTCGTCTTCGAGCTCCTCACGCAGCAGATCGCGCATATCCGCGTCGTCATCCACGACCAAGAGGTGAAAGGGCTTGTGGTTGGACGGGTCCTGCGGTGCGGTCGACATGAGGCGTATCAAAGAGTCGGTGGATCGAGCTTTGCGCATGCGCCACCGCTAGGCAAGCGTTCGTTGCGCCACGCCCCCGGTCAGGACAGTGTTTTCCCAAGATCGAGAGTGGGATCGGTCTGTAAGGGGAGGTACGCACGAAAAACGGCCCCACCGGAATCGGGTGAATCCACCGTCATCCAGCCATCGAGGTCGGTGACGATTCCCTTGGTCACAGCGAGTCCGAGTCCCGTGCCTTCTCCGCTGTCCTTGGTGGTGAAAAATGGCTCGAAAATGCGCTCGCGGTGGGCCGGGTCGATGCCCGCGCCGGTATCGCGAACCTCGAGGAGCAAAAAGGGCGCCGGGGGCGCCAGGTCGAGTCCCCCTTTGCGCTGCACGACCTGCGCAAGTCGCAAGGTCAGTATTCCACCGGAAGGCATCGCGTGCAGGGCGTTTTGAATCAGGTTGAGGCAGACCTGCTGGATTTCGCCCCGATCACCCGGAACCGACGGAAGTTGCGCGTGGATTTCTAGAACGGAACCGACCTGTTGGCGGGACAGCGTTTCGGACAAGAATTCGAGCGATTCGCGCAATACGTTTTCGACGTCGACTTGCGTGGTGGTGGGACTGCTCTTGCGCGAAAACGACAAGACCTGTTTGATGATCCGCGTGATGCGTTCGACCTGACTCGAGATGATTTCGGCGTTCTTGTGAACCTCGGCCGCATCGCCGGCTTTCTTGGAAAGGGCACGAGCCCTGCCACCTATCACGTTCAAGGGTGTTCCGACTTCGTGCGCGATCTGCGCAGCCATCTGTCCCATTGTCGCGAGTTTTTCGGAGTGACGCAGGCGTTCCTGCAAGTTCTGTCTCGCATCGGTGGCCCGCGCTTGTCCCGAACGCGCCTCGCGCAGCGACTCGGTCATGTGGTTGAATCGCGCCGCCAAAAGTCCGATCTCGTCGTCACGATGGTGTAGCAGTGCGCGGCTGAGATCGCCTGCCGCAACGGCGTCGATGGCATCGTTAAGTCGACGCAACGGAGCAAGCACACCACCGCGCAGCAATAAATAGACGGCGAGCCCAAACATACCGACCACGGCCGCCACGGCGGGCAGCGCCCTTCGCAAGGTGTGGGCAACTGCCTGATCAATGTGAGCCGCATCCCGACGCAGGCCCAGCACCGCGACCTGTTT
The DNA here is from genome assembly GCA_034439895.1 of Deltaproteobacteria bacterium. GTDB lineage: Bacteria > Myxococcota_A > Polyangia > Fen-1088 > Fen-1088 > JAWXBF01. The sequence continues at coordinate 25,655 of JAWXBF010000029.1, read as the reverse complement.
TCGGCTTGGCTCTGACGGCTGACCGTCGAAAATAGGAACCACCATCGCGAAAAACGCCTTGTGACCGGAAGGCGCAAACAAACGCCCTGTCGCTTTCTGATCGATGATCGCGGCTTCGTAGAGCTGGGCCCATCCTGAATCGGTGGGTCGATCGGGCGGGAAGACAACCAGGTCGATCACGAACGGATCCAATTCGGCATCAAGTTGCGATCGTCGTTTCTGCAGGACACGCTCGGCATCGCCTTTTGACAAAGGTTCAAGCGCGCGAACGAGAAGTCCGGCCTTGTCCCATGCGGAGGCAGCCAGATCGGATTCCAGTTCGCCCCGGCGGAGGTTTCCGAGCAACCAGGTCGACAGGGCAAGCGCCACACCCATCAGCAGGGTGGCGAGCAAGGTCAACCGGACGCCGAGTTTCATCGCGGCCAACATTGTACCCGCGCTTTGCCCCTCCGGGGTACCTGCGCTACGGCGTTCAGACCGAGCGTGCGCTATAGGTTCGGCGTGCCCCTATCGCTGCAAGAGCTGGCTGACCAATTGCGAACGGCCTTCGTCGGCGCAGAGGTGCGGGTGGAAGATCTCACGGGCGGCGGCGACCACTTTGCCGCCACCATCATTTCAACCGCCTTCGCGGGAAAATTGCCCATCGCCCGGCATCGAATGGTTTACGCCGTTCTGGGTGATGCCATGAAATCTGATATTCACGCGCTTGCGCTGACCATACGAACCCCGGACGAGACTGCTGGAGGAGATCCCAAATGACCGATCTGAACCCCGAGTTGAAAACACGCATCGAGCAAACCATCAGCAAGGAACCCGTGATGTTGTTCATGAAGGGGAACCCCTCCATGCCGCAGTGTGGATTTTCGGCCGAGGTGGTTTCGGTCCTGAAGGAGTTGGGTGTGCCTTTCGGCTCGCACAACATTCTTTCGGATCCCGATCTACGCGAGGGATTGAAGGCCTATGCCAACTGGCCAACGTTTCCCCAACTGTGGGTATCCGGCGAGCTTGTCGGCGGGTGCGACATCGTGCGCGACATGCATGCCAAGGGTGAGCTCGGCCTGTTGCTGGCCCCATTCAAAAAGTAGCACAAGCCATGGCGAAGAACCGAAACGGGAAGGCGCCCGCTCGGAAGGTGCGTTCCGCCGCCGAGCCCGACGCAATCATCGTGCGCGGCGCGCGTGAGCATAACCTCCTCATTGACGAGTTGAGTGTTCCCAAACGACAGCTCGTCGTGTTTACCGGTGTCTCGGGCTCGGGCAAGTCTTCGCTGGCGTTTGATACGCTTTACGCCGAGGGCCAGCGTCGCTATGTGGAATCGCTTTCGTCTTACGCGCGCCAGTTCCTTGGCCAGCTTGAAAAGCCAAAGGTGGAACAGCTGCGTGGTCTATCGCCCACGATTGCCATCGAGCAAAAGACCGCATCCTCGAATCCCCGCTCCACCGTCGGAACAGTCACGGAGATCTACGACTACCTGCGCGTGCTTTACGCCCGTGCCGGAGAGCAACGTTGTCACAAATGCGGTGGCGCCGTGTCAGCGCGCTCGGCGGCCGAGATCGTTGACGAGTTGTCGACCGAACCGAAGGGAACGCAGGTCGTGGTGTACGCGCCACGCGCGGAGAATCGCAAGGGTGAGTTTCGCGACCTGTTCGAACAGGCCCGGCGGGATGGCTACGTGCGAGCGCGGGTCAACGGCAAGATCGAGCGTTTGGAAAATCTGACTGCGCTCGATAAAAAAAAGAAGCACACGATCGATTTGGTGATCGATCGTGTGACGATTGAGCCCGAATCGCGTTCACGTTTGTCGGATTCGGTCGAAGGTGCCTTGCGAGCGGGCGAGGGCAGCGTGATCGTGGCCATCGAACGAGCAGGTGAGCCCGAACGTCGTTACAGCGAATCGCGCGCCTGTCCCAAGTGCGGCATTGGATTGCCCGAGCTTTCGCCGCAATCCTTTTCGTTCAACAGTCCGATCGGAATGTGCGTCGATTGCAATGGACTCGGCTCGACGCGCGAGATTGATCCGGAGCTGGTTGTTCCGAACGTGCAGCTATCCATCAACGGGGGCGCGATTGCACCGTGGGGCGATCGGACCTCAAGGGACAGCGGATGGACGGCAAATATCGGCAAGGCCATCGAGCGCGACTTCGGTGTTCCGCTTGACAAACCCTGGAACAAACTGACCGCGAAACAACGCGAGATCGTCCTCTTTGGCACTGGTGAGAAACGGATCTCGGTTCGCTGGGACGGCAAACACGGTGGCGGATCTTGGGCGATGCGCTTCTCTGGAGTCATCAACACGCTGAACCGTCGCATGCAGGAAACGCAATCCGATCGCATGCGTGAATGGTACGGCCGCTTCCTGCGCGAGGCGCCGTGCCGATCTTGCAAGGGGCATCGCCTGCGTCCCGAGTCGCGCGCGGTGATCCTCGCCGAAAAATCGCTGGTCGAGGTGACCGCGATGACGGTTAGCCAGGCAGCCCTTCATTTTGCAGCGCTCGGGCTCAAGGGATCGCGCGCGATCATTGCCGAGGAACTCACCAAGGAGATCCGAAATCGACTGGGGTTTCTTTTGAACGTTGGCCTTGAATACCTGTCGCTCGATCGCTCGGCTGCGACCCTGTCCGGCGGTGAGGCCCAGCGCATTCGACTGGCCTCGCAACTTGGGTCAGAGCTGTCGGGCGTGATGTATGTCCTCGATGAGCCCTCGATAGGACTGCATCAACGGGACAACTTGCGGCTTATCGAAACGTTGCGGCGCCTGCGCGATCTCGGCAACAGCGTGATCGTTGTCGAACATGACGCGGAAACCATCGAGGCGGCCGATCACGTGATCGACTTCGGTCCGGGCGCGGGGAGACTTGGCGGCAAAGTTGTGGCGCAGGGCAGTCCCGATGACATTCGGAAAAACCGCAATTCGTTGACGGGGAAGTATCTGTCCGGTGTGATGCGAATCGAAACGCCCAAGAAGGTGCGCGAACCGAAAGGTTGGTTGACGATCAAGGGGGCGCGCGAACACAATCTCAAGAACCTCAATGTGAAGATCCCTCTCGGCGTTCTCGTTGCGGTGACTGGCGTTTCGGGTGCGGGCAAGTCCAGTCTCATCGGCGGCATTCTCCATCCGGCTTTGCGTCGGGCCTTGCACGATTCAAGCGATCGCATCGGGCTTCACGATGGCATTGATGGCATCGAGCAGATCGACAAGGTGATTGACATCGATCAACAACCGATTGGTCGAACACCCCGTTCCAATCCCGCGACCTACACGAAGGCCTTCGATCTGATTCGCGACCTGTTTTCCGGCATTCCGGAAGCGCGAACCTACGGATACAAGCCCGGGCGCTTTTCGTTCAACGTGAAGGGCGGCCGTTGTGAGGCGTGCGAGGGCGATGGCGTTCGTCGCGTGGAGATGCATTTCCTCGCGGATGTTTTCGTCACCTGCGAAGTTTGCAAGGGCAAGCGTTACAACGATGCGACCCTGCGCGTGAATTGGAAGGGAAAATCCATCGCCGATGTGCTTGATACCTCGGTCGCGGAGGCCCTTGATTTGTTTGCACATCATCCGCAATTGGTGCACATCCTGAAGACGCTCGATGAGGTCGGTCTGGGTTACATTCACCTCGGTCAGCTTGCGACCACGTTGTCGGGCGGTGAAGCCCAGCGCATCAAGCTGTCGCGCGAGCTCGCCCGTCGGCAAACGGGCCGAACCTTCTACTTGCTCGATGAGCCCACCACGGGTTTGCACTTCGAGGATGTGCGACGGTTGCTGGGCGTCCTGGGTCGCCTCGTGGATACGGGCAATACGGTTCTCGTCATCGAACACAATCTGGACGTGATGCGCGTCGCGGACTGGATCATCGACCTTGGTCCGGAGGGCGGAGCGGGTGGGGGAACGCTGGTGGCTTCGGGCCCGCCCAAATCCCTCAAGGTTGGGCATACCGCCCAGTTTCTGCGCGCTCTTGACGCGTAGAGTCGGTTATGAAGGGGCATTCATGAGCCCTGGCCTGCGCAGATCCATCCCATTCGCAAGTGACTATGCTTAAACGCCTATGCTAAAACAGTGAGGCTCAGCCGGGCCCTGTGGGACGCCCGGCCGAGAGCCCACTAGAGCAAGGAGTTTTCGATGAAGTTCGGTTTGCGAAGCCTGGTCTTGATGTTGGGGACAGCCGCTGGCTGCTCGGGTTCGTCAACGGGGACGGATCCTCGAGAACCCGGGCAGGGCGGCGGCAACGCGGGTGGCTCGGGTGAGGTCATTCAACCTCCCGGTGCCTGTGAATTGCCGAACGGCGCCCTTCCTCCCACCCGTGTATGACGCATGTCTCCGCCACAGTATGCGAACATGGAGATGGGTGTTGCAGCCATCGAAAGCGAGGTTGGTCGAGCCTGCTTCGCCACACAAATGCAAACCTTCGCCGCGGGCCGGCGTGTCGACACCGACCAGGAATCGTGTGAACTGAAGGATCTCGCCGCGAGATTGAAAGACAGCGACTTCAACGTGTCGGAGTTGATTGTTGCTTTGACCCAGGTTTCCACCTTCTACAACCGTCGGCAGGGAGAATAACCATGATAACCAATCGCAAAAACTTGGTTCGCCGTCGTGATCTTTTGCTGGGTCTTGGTGCCGGTGCCGCGTTTTTGACGCCGTTTTACCGCCGTCAGTCACGGTGACGGCGGCCGGTCGACGTGGGTTCAGATCGACAACTGGTACGCCGGTCGTTTCGCGAGCTATCTGAAGGAACTGCAAGACGTGGGTGTGCTCGACGATACCGCGGTGGTTTGGGGCAGCGATATCGCAGAGTCTCATTCGCACAACAACTGCACCTTTGTGGTGGGCGGTGGCAAGAACCTCGGGTTTAGGCCCATGAAAACGGCGAACTTTCAGTTCAACGGCAACGAAGGCGGCGGTCGGTCGGCAGTGCGTGCCGCGAACAATCGCTCGCATACCGATCTGTGGACAACCGTCTACAAAGCCTGTGGTGGCAAGACGAACTTCGGTGAAGATGTCACCGGTCCGATCAACGAGATCTGGACGCCGGTCTAGGCGCGACGTGCGGGTCCAACCACTTCGCGCACCGGCAAAACTTCCTGGTGGTGCTTGCGCTGGTACTGGAAGGCCAAAAACTCGCTGATGAGCCCAAGCGAGAAGAACTGCAATCCCACGATCACCAGCAAGGTGCCGAGGATAAGTAGAGGTCGGTGACCGATCGGCTCGCCCATGAACCAGATCGCCGTGAGGTAGCCGCAGATTGCAAAACCGAGGCCGCCCATGAGCAATCCGATGAGACCAAACAGGTGCATCGGTTTGCGTGAGTAGCGCGAGATGAACGTGACGGTCATCAGATCGAACATGCCGCGCAACACGCGCTCAATGCCGTAGCGTGATTTCCCGTATTTGCGCTGATGATGCGTGATGGGGACTTCGGCAACCTTGAAGCCTTGCCACTCGGCGAATACGGGGATGAATCGGAAGAGATCAGCGTAGATCGGAATCGATTGCAGGACCTCGGCGCGGTACGCCTTGAAGCCGCAGTTCATGTCGTGCAGCTTGACGCCCGTCACGACGCGCACGGTGCCGTTGAAGATGCGCGAAAGGATGAGGCGATTCTGCGGATCAAGCCGGTTTACTTTCCATCCCACCACCACATCCGCGCCCGCCTCGATCGCCTCGACAAACTTACCGAGATCGGCCGGATCGTCCTGGAGATCGGCGTCCATCATCACGACGATTTCACCGCGTGCCCGTTCAAATCCGGCGGACAGCGCCATGGCCTTGCCGAAATTGCTGCGCAAGCGAACGCCACTGACTTGCGGATGGGCCGCCTGCATTTGACGGATGACCTCCCAGCTGTTGTCGGTTGAGCCGTCGTCGACGAAAATAATCTCGAAGGTTGCCTTGCCTTCGAGCGCGTTACACAGCCGGTTGGTGAGCTCCGGAAGCGACTCCGCTTCGTTCAGTCCCGGAATGACGACCGAAATATCCGGTGCCGGTGGGCCGGTCGTGGGCGCGATGGGCGGGGGGAATCCGGACGGGGACACGTCAAACACGGGTGGGGGATGATACCACGGTGCGGTGAGGTGATCCGCGTGTGAAAAAGGCTTCTCGGTGAAGGACGGACTGTAAGCCGGGTTCTGTCCCTGTGTCTTGTTTCCTCGACACAGGCAGATGTCATTCATCTGGGCCGCCCGTTGCCGAACGGCTCAAGCGATCTACTGGAAATCGAATCGACTCGGGCCCTGCCGGCGGGTTTCCCCGCGATTTCCGACTGATCTTGCACCAGGTGGGGTTTACCCTGCCTGCCCCGTCACCGGAGCAGCGGTGCGCTCTTACCGCACCTTTTCACCCTTACCGGAACCCGAGGATTCCGGCGGTTTTGTTTTCTGTGGCACTGTCCTTCAAGTTACCTCGACTGGTCGTTAACCAGCACCCTTGGCCCGGGTGCCCGGACTTTCCTCGAAGGCTGCGTCCGAAGACGCCCCTCCGCGACATCCCATCCCCCTTCACCGAGAAGCGGCCCAAAGCTAGCACGGGATACCCGGGGTGATCCGGATCGTTCGATTTTCGATGGTTCGAAAATGATTCGGCCAGGGGGACTTTCCCCGGGGACACGATTTGGAGTAGGACATAGACACCATGCAACGGTTATCCCTCCTGGCGCTCGTTATTAACTTGGGTTCGGTACTGACCGCGTGTCGAACCGCTCACCCGCCCTCGGATGTGGGCATGGTAGGGGGCGGGTCGGATGCCGCCGACCGCATCGGCGTGCAAACCTACAGCGCTCGCAGGCAGATCGACACCGATTTGGATGGCACGATGGCTGCGCTGCGCGACATGGGTTTTGTAAACATCGAGCTGCACAATGGCTTGCTGAAGAAGATCAAGGGCGATCCCGTTGCGTATCTACATGGTTATGGTTTTAAACTGGTTTCGACTCACGTGGACTACATCCGCCTTCGCGACGAAACGGTGTCGGTGATTGCAGAAGCAAAGGCTCTCGGGGTGCAGTCGATGGGTGTGCCGTGGATTCCACACGAAGGCACCAACTACACGGCTGCAGACAATGAGGCCGCGATCGAACTGTTCAACCGAGTGGGGCCCATGGTGAAGTCAGCCGGCATGCATTTTTTCTACCATCCGCACGGTTACGAGTTTCACGACGGCGGTACCGGCAAGGTGCTGCTCGACGACATGATTGAAAGAACCACTGCGGGTGTCGTTGAATTTCAAATGGATGTGTTCTGGGTGTTGAACGCGGGCAAAGATCCGCTGGATTATTTGCGTCGCTTTCCGGGCCGCTTCACCTCGTTTCACATGAAGGATATGAAGCAGGGCACGCCCACGCCTCGCCACGACGGCAAGGCCGATGTCGAGAATCAGGTCGTCGTCGGCACGGGGATCATCGACTACAAGGCACTCGTTGCCGAAGCCGAGAAGCAGGGCAGAAAACCGCTCTACATCATCGAAGACGAGGGCTCGCGTTCGATGGAACAGATGCCACAAAGCATGGCATACATCAGGTCGATCTTGCCCTGAAGCGCATCACTCAAGCTCGCACAGGGCGGCGTTGGGTGAGCCACAGTCTCGATCGTACCACATGCGATCGTTGCCGTAGAGCAGGCAATCGTGTTCCCCTTTATAGTCGTCGGGCTCGTGTGGTGCGAAGTCCTTGAACAAAAACGGCTCGCCGGTCACCCACTGAAACTCTCCTTCGCTTTGCTGGTCGTGTGCGCCGATCCACGCGGGACCGCGAAAATGTTGTTTCAGAAATGCGGCTTCTTCTTCCACGGGAATTGCCGCGAGGTGTGCACCCAATTGCTGGCATCGGCCTTCGGCCTCGTCCCACTGAAACAGTCCGTAAACGACGCGGTATGCGTGATTCGTTTCGTGGCGAACGCGCCAGGCGGGTGTTTCACAAAGAAAGGGTCGGCTGTTCGAGCAGTCTTCGAGGCTCCACAGGTAGCGAAGGTCAGGGTGTTCCGGTCGTTGCCCGGCGGAAATCGTTACACAGTCACGACCGGGTCCGGGCGAGGGTTTGCCTTCGACGTGGAAATGGTTGACCGATGCGTTTTCGCCCGTGAGCCAGGTCAGGACGCGCTGTTGTGAATCGTATGATTGGCCGAGCCAAAGCCGCGCGCCGTCATCTTGCAACAGGTGCTTCTCGACCTCGGATTGCTCGGCGACGGAGGCGAGGGTGACGAGGTAACCGCCAATCGCCAGACAGACCTGTTGGGCCTTTCGCCAGGGCAACGGTTCGTTGTACCGGCTGTAGCACGTTCCGTCCGCGCCCGCGAAGCGGCTGATGCCGATGCTTTCGTCACACGTTACACAGCCCTTGGTGCAGCCATCATCGTTGTTGGCGTTGCCGTCTTCGCAATATTCGGCGGCCGTCCACACGCCATCGCCGCAGACGCTGATCTTCACGCATTGCTCACGAATCTCGGCGGGTGCGTTTTTGCTGTATCGCCGCCCGTGCGGACAATCGGAGTCCGGGTAGGCACAAAATCCCGAAGGCTCGCAGGTTCCCCCGCGTCCTTCGGTCGTACAATGTGCGGCGGTTGAACAGATCGCGGAGGGACGCTTGCACCCCCCTGAAAGGAGGAGCGTCCATGCGCAGAGCGCGGCAAGTATTCGCTCAGTCCTGATCCGACCCCGTGCTTTGCTTTGGTACATCACTGGGATTCGTCGGTGCAGCAATCGACGCCTCGGTTGCCGCAACATCAAAAAACAGAATGCGGTTGCAGGAGGGACAGCCCTCAATGGTTTTTCCACGGCGGATCACGATCAAGAGCTGCGGCGGAATACCCATGTTACAGGCCGAGCAGGCATTCTTGTTGACGACGGCGATGGCGGTTCCCTTGCGCTTCCGGATGACCGCGTACCGGCTCAAGATCTGCTTGGGAACGCTGTTGGCAATCGCTTCTCGCTCTTCGTTCAACCTGGCAATCTCGGCGGTCAGGGTATCTACCTTGCCGCGGGCGGCTTCGGATTCCATCGTGACCGCCTCGCGCAGTTTCTGGATCTCGCCGGTGCGCTCTTTCAGCACTTTTTCCTTCGCATCGAGTGCTTCGACGAGCTTTTTGATTTCAGTCTCGCGGCTGGTCGCAAGCTCTCGCGTCTGATCGATCTCGCGTTGAGCCGCATTCATCTCGCGTGGGTTCTTTGCACCCGAAAGTTTTTGTTTGGCGCCGTGAACCTGATGGTTTTCCATGTCGAGCAACCCGCGCTGCTCGGTGAGGTAGCGCCGGGTTTCGTCGATTTGTGCGCGCTCACTGCCGAGTAGCCCCTCGACACGCGCCACATCGCTTTCCGTGGCCTGTATTTTTCGAGGGATGGCTTCAAGAGCGCTGGCGAGCTCCTGAATTTTCGCGTCGTGCGTTTGAAGGTCTTCTAGTCGCTTAAGCTGATCGCGCAACGCTGGGTCTCCTGGAAAGTCAGATCGATGGGGGACGACGATATTCCGAACGGGAAATTCTGGGTGTCAAACGCTGGGTGGGCCCACCTGGATTCGAACCAGGGACCAGCCGGTTATGAGCCGGCAGCTCTAACCGCTGAGCTATGGGCCCAGCACCCGTTCGCAAAAGAATCGTCAATGGAAGCGCGCATGTTACTCAAGGGGGGGGGTCCTGTCCAGGCAACTAGAGCCACCCTGCGGCGAGTCCTGAGAGTAAAAGGAGGCCCAGCGCAACGCGGTAAATCACGAAGGGGAGGGTGCTCCGGGTGCGCAGGAACTTGAGCAGCCAGGAGATCGCCACGTAGCCTGAGACGGTTGAAATCACGAGCCCGACGGCCAACGCGCCGGGGCCGATATCGGTCGCCCGCAACACGGTGGGAAGTTCGAGCACACCCGCGGCTCCAATCGCGGGGATTCCGAGTAAAAACGAATATCGGGCGGCGGCGTCGCGACGCATTCCGAGCGCCATTGCGGCGACCAGCGTGATCCCCGATCGCGAGACGCCTGGAACGAGTGCCAACGTTTGTGCCAGACCGATGAGCAAAGCATCTCGCATTCGCGTGTCGTCGAGCTCTCGGGTCGGGTGGCAGAAGCGCTCGGCAAGCGCCATGACCAGGCCCACCACAATGAGCGACGTTGCAATGACCGCGAGGTGTCGCAAGGGACCTTCGATATGCGATTTGAAGGCAAGCCCGACGATGCCGATTGGCAAGGTTGCGATCAGGAGATGCAGGAGGCGGGCCGCCCGCGGATCCGACTTGCGGTCAGGGCCAAGGGCGGCCTTGCACATGCCCAGCAGCTCGGGCAGAAAATATCCCGCAACGGCAACCAGTGTCCCGAGTTGCAACACCGCCGTGAAGGCCGCGCCGGAATCTTTCCAGCCGAGCAATGCCGGCACGATGCGCAGGTGCGCGGTTGACGAGATCGGGAGAAACTCGGTCAGACCCTGCAACAAGCCGAGGACGGCGGCTTCCAGAATGGACACGCGCGCACCTTAGCACCTGGAGGCGCAATCATTCGGCATGCGGAAGCCATCGCTCGACTGGCCATCCAATTTTCCGAGCATATCGCCGCAGCCGCCCGTCGGGATTGACGACCACGGGATGCCCGACGGATTCCAGCAACGGCAGATCAGTTGAAGAATCGGAGTAGAAGGTGGACCGACTCAAGTCAATGTCATGCACTTGCGCAAAGGCAAGTGCGGCCTCTCGCTTGCCCTTTCCCCAGCAAACTCGACTCGCGAGTTTCCCTGTGAAACATCCATTGTTTGCAACTTCAAGGTGGGTGCAAACGACGTGTTCCACGCCCAACTTTTCGGCCACGGGTCGCACCATCTGTTCAGACGAGCTGGAAACAATGGCCACGGTTTCATTGCGCGCACGATGGAGGGCGATTGCGGTCACTCCTTCACCGGTGATTTCGGAAAAGACCGCGCGTTCGCAAAGTGCCTGACAGAACTCGGCAAACGCATCGGCACGATGGCCTCTCATCAGCGCGACCGAGCGTTCGGCGGCGTGGTCCAGATCAACCTGTCCGAGTCGATATTGAATCATCCATGCGACTGACCGCAGCGCAAATGGCATCGAGATGTGCCCGGCGCGGCGCAGGGCTCCTATCAACAGTCGGCCCGTATTGCAGGCCACGAGGGTTCGATCGAGGTCAAACAATGCGGCGGTGCGGGACATGTCGGCGGCAATCTTGACCGATCGCAAGGCCGTTTTCATCGCCAACTACGGTGCATCGATTTTGTTGTACTCTGGCGAAAGTGGAAGCTTGGAACACGCCCGGGGTGACCCGTCTGGTTGAACTCGCGCTTGAAGAAGATCTGGGCCGCGGGGATATCACCACGCTTGCCGTGATCCCGAAAGGATTGCAGGCTCGGGCCCGCGTCGTGGCGCGCGAGGAATTGGTGGTCGCCGGTCTGCACCTCTTCGAGCAAGTCGTCAAACGTGTGGATCCCGCCGTCGAGGTGACGCTCGAGGTGGACGAGGGCGACATGACGGAACTGGGCGTTGCGCTCATCTCATTGCGCGGCAGTGCCGCGTCGATCCTCACCGCGGAACGCACCGGTCTCAATTTCTTGCAGCGACTGTCAGGGATCGCGACCATCACCCGGCGATACGTCGAGCGCATCTCGGGGACGCGGTCCCGTGTTACGGACACCCGCAAGACCTTGCCCGGATACCGCGTGCTCGAGAAATACGCAGTACGGATGGGCGGCGGCACCAACCACCGCTTTGATCTGGGCTCCGGCGTGCTCATCAAGGACAACCACATCGCGGTGGCGGGCGGTGTGGCCAAGGCCGTTCGGCGCGCCCGTGAGGCGGCACCCCATGGCATGAAGATTGAAGTTGAGGTGGATGATCTCGTGGGTCTCGATGCGGCGCTGGATGCCGAGGCCGATGTGATCCTGCTCGACAACTTCTCGCTCGATGACATTGCCGAGGCAGTCGAGCGCGTGCGCCGGCAGGCCCCGGCCGTCGTGATCGAGGTTTCGGGCGGCGTTCGACTCGATACCATCGAAGCCATCGCGAGCCTCGGGGTCGACATCATTTCGGTGGGTGCGCTCACCCATTCGGCGCCCGCTGTCGACATCGCCCTCGATTTGCAGCTCGACGTCTGAATGAGTTCTGACCTCAAAGAAGAAGCCGTTGCGGCCCTGTTGCGAACCCGAACGCTGGGCCGCGACTATCGATTCTTTCCGGAGTGCCACTCGACAAGCGATCTGGTTGCGGAGGCTGCCTTGCGAGATGCCCCCGAGGGGACCTTGATCGTGGCCGACGCTCAGACCGGCGGGCGTGGCCGCATGGGGAGGGAGTGGCATTCACCGCCAGGGCAGAATCTGTATTTCTCGATGCTCCTTCGTCCTACGATTGCGCCCGCCGAGATGCCTCCGTTGACCTTGCTGGTTGGGGCAGCACTCTCGATGGTCTTGAATGAGGCGTTGCCCGATGGACCCCGCGCGCGGCTCAAGTGGCCGAACGATGTGTTGTTTGAGGCAGCTCCGCGTCCGCTCAAGGTCGCCGGCATCCTGACCGAGATGGCGACGGCCTCGACGCGGGTACGGCATGTGGTGGTGGGCATTGGGCTGAACGTGAACGTCGTTACCTTTCCCGACGAGTTGAACTCGATCGCCACCTCCCTGGCGCTGGTTGCGGGAAAAACATTTTCGCGCGCCGAGTTGCTGTGTGCCTTTCTCGAAGTCTTCGAAGGCGCGTATGCGACTTTCATGCGTGAAGGCGCCGCCTACGCGGTCGATCTGTTTCGGCAGCACGCCATCTATGGCCTCCCCGTCCGGTTCGGAGACTCACGCGGTTCCGGTGTCACGCTTGCGGGATGGTCACGCGCAGTCGACGAGGGCGGGGCTCTCATCGCGGAGACCGCCGATGGTGTCCGCCATCGGATTGTCTCGGTCGAGCCTTGACTACTTGGCCGCAGGACAGCCGATGCGCTTCTTGTCGAGCGCGATGTCGTCAATGTATAGCGTTCGGCTTTGTGAAAGCGTGTGGTAGTGCGTCCATCCGAACCGAAACGATGCGAGCGCCGGGACAAACCACTGATTGTTGGTTTGACCGTTGATGCAGCCGCTTGATCCTCCCGGGTTCAGCCCAAAACTCAGGGCACCAATCTTGTTGCCGTTGATGTACAGCTCTTGTTTGTCGCCAACCGAATCCAGGTGCCATTCGACGCACGCCCAGTTACCCACCGGGACCGGATCGTTTGAATGGTTCCAGCAATCCATCAAGCCGCCGCTCTTGGGCAGGCCGAGTAGTATTGTTTGCAACGTTGCGGGATGGCCTCCTAATCCGTAGGTCGCAAGTGGAACTTGCCCACCCGTTTCCATCGACAGCGATCCGGTGGCTTGCATCCACGTCCAGTGCAACCCACTGCCGCCGGGCGTGCCGTCGAGGAAAACCATCATGCGTGACCAGACATCGGTCGCCGGTTGCAGCGCGGTCAGGGACTGCACGAAGGTGCCCTCGGCGCCGTCGCCCGCAGGGATAGCAATCTTGACTGACTTGGTTCCAGAATACGCCTTGCCGCTGTCAACATTGACCGGGGCGGAACCCTGCGCTTTTTGTTGCCAGGGCAATCCGGGCGGCTTCCCGGTTGGATAGCCCTCGAAGTCATCGCATACCGGATGTCCACAGGCTGATACCACCCCACCGGTTCCGCCGGTTGTCGTGCCGGCTTTTCCACCGGTTGTCGAGCCATTCGTACCACCGGTTTTGCCCCCGACGCCCCCGGTTCCTGGAGTGCTGCCACCCGTGCCCGCGGCAGGTGTCGCATCCGTACCACCGCTGCCGTCCGTGGCGCGCTGTCCTGCCGTTCCGCCCCCCGGCGTTGACTCGTCACCTGTGCCACCGGAAGAGTCTGCACCTCCCCCAGCGCCACCTTCGGATCCGCCGCCCGTTCCTTTGTTGGTGCCGCCTGCACCCGCCGAGCATCCTCCACCCAGAGCTACGAGCAAGGCGAGAGACATCAGGGCGTTGCGAAACTTCATTCGAATAGGTTATCGCCTGCGGTTCCCCGGACGCCAGTAAAAATCAGGAACTGGGTAGAACGGGTGATGCGATTGGCCTCGATAGGACCTAAAGCCTGGTGTGTTGCGCTTTGTCTTGCGGCTCGCTATTCGACCAGCAACACGGGCGGATTGTTGCTGCGGCAGGTCGTGAGCGAGAAGTTCGGCGCCTGTTTTGCCAAGACGCGATTTGCGCTTGGTGTCTATTGGCTACAACAGAGCGTTAGCGGATCGGTCCCGCGGGCTTGCCCCAAAGTCGGTGCGCTCGGGGAGCAGCTTCCCGGCGCCGGGTTCCCGCCGACACGGGCACCGGGTGAATACAACCCTTGAACACCTTTGATGCACTGTATTGTGTTGCTTGTCACGCTCAGGTCGGCGACATCCCCGCATGAGTAATCGTTTTGAATGTAGACCGTCAGCGGATTGCAGCTGCCACCATCGGGACGCGAGCATTCACACGCTCCGCATCGCGTGTTGTCTTCCATCTTTCGGTACCACTCGACTGCCTGCAATCCCGTCGGGCAGGTGTTTCCTGCCGACGCGATTGCGACACAAGCGGAGGTTTGCTTGTTCTCTTTGCGAATGCAGACACCAGCCGGTCCACACCCCGTTCCGCGGTCCTTCGCAACACAAAACCGACCTTGTGAACCGAACTTTGAAGGTTCTGCCCGAGGCGTCCCCTTCGCCGTACACGCGGCGGCCGTGTAGGACAGCCGCCAAGCGTCCAATTTGGCACCGTAGACGTATTCGTATTGCGGAACCATGCAACTCGCCGACTGATCTGACTCGCGGACCAAGTACTCAAACGTTGTGCCTGTTCCGCTTGCGTCGTTGAGGCAATTGGTTCGCGATTGCAAATAGTATTTCAAGTTGGCGGTGCACTGTGTTGCGACTCCGTCGCATGCGCATCCAACGCACTTGCCAACCTGCACGTCTTTCCCAATGGGAGACTCCGATTTCTCGATGAAACCGTTCGGACAGGTCTGCGCGGGGTCCGTCAACAGGATGCCAACATCCACACTAGATGCCGCATTGACCGGTACACACTGCGAATTCGGCTGGCAGGCTGGATCTTCACAGTCGCTCAACCTGTTGCAGTCGTTGTCGATTCCGTCGTAACACGTTTCAGGCCCAGACCGGGTGCAGGTCGGTGCCGCATCGGGTACGGGATCGGCGTCGGGCTTGCCCATGGCGTCCGGGACCACGATGTCGGCATCGCCGCCGCCCATGTCGCCGCCATCAGGCCGTGCCGTGTCGGAAAAATCCATGCGAAGAGAATGGCATCCGGCACCAAAGGTGGTCGCGACGGTACGCGATTCGAGCACGACGCCTTGTAAAAGTGCCAAGACGGTCACGGTCCCCGTCAGTCCGGTCGGATATTCACCTTCGGCAAAGGTCAATTCAAGCGAGCCCTTTTCCTCGCCAACCGGATGATCAAATTGTGCGCTTTTCGAGGACAGTCCATCGGGCGCAACCGTCACACGAAACACGTCAGCTTGCGCGCCTGCCGGAGTCAGACGCAGATCCACATACAGCGTATCGTTTCGGCAATCGCGGGTCGACTCGCACGCGGGAACTATAAAAATCGCCACCACCGACGCTGCCATCATCCCAACTGCAGTCATGTTTTTCATGGTGTCACCACGGGTTGCGAGCCCCACGAGGGCTTCGGATCGGTTTCGCCGCCCGAGGCGACCACGGCGATGACCACGGCCACCGCCACCAGCGTCGCTCCGCCCCAGAACCAGGGATTCGACAGCAATCCGCCGTCGTCTTCCTGTGTTGCGGTTGCAGCCACGATGGGTTTGTCTTCAACGGGCGGTGCCACCATGGTTGGAACTGCCGGCGTAACAGGCGAGGGGCTTGCGGGGGAAGGCTCGACCTTTTTTGTCGCCGCTTTCTCCTCGGCCTCAAGTGTCTCCATATGCTTGCGCGCTTCCGGGGCCGCGCTGCCCTCGCTATAAAGACGAAGGTAGTTGCGATACAGCTTGATGGCGCGTTCTCGATTATCCGCAAGTCGGTACGCCTGTGCCGCGTTGAAAAGCAGGGCCGGATCGGGCTTGTACGTGAAGGCCTCTTCGTAGGCCGCAGCAGCTTCGGCGTAGTTACCGATGCCGAACTGCGCCGTTGCCCGTTTGTAAGCGATCTTGGCCTTCTGGACGTCGGCGCGGGAGGTCGAGCTGTCGGCAAAAACGGTGGGGATCGAGATGGATCCGCCGACCGAAAGCAATAACACTAGCAGAGAGATCGTTGATAAAAAGCGCACAGTTACCTTGGATGGAGGACTCTAACACGAGGAAGTCGGGCGCTCGCCTTCCGGAATGACCGGTTTGACACCGGCTCGCGCCGGGGGTAGAGCTTGCCCATTCCATGCGTCTGACCGGTGGCGCCGATCGCGGCCGCAAGCTGAAAGCGCCATCGGGCAAGCAAACCCGTCCGACCGCCTCCAAGGTGCGTGAGGCGATCTTCAACATTCTGGGTCCCGCCGATGGCATTTCCGTTCTGGATCTCTTCGCGGGCACAGGCGCTCTCGGCATGGAAGCCCTTTCTCGTGGTGCCGCGTCAGCCGTGTTTGTGGATCGAGACCGAGCCGCGCTGACCGCGCTTCGCAAGAACCTCGACAACGCCGAGTTTCGCGAACGTACCCGGATCCTCGGCTGCGACTTTCGCGACGCAATCCGTCGACTGACCGATTCCAAAGAGTCCCGGGTCCGTTTTGGTTGGGTGTTTGTGGATCCACCCTACGCCGACGGATTGGTCGAACCGGCCTTGTCGGCGTTGAACTGCCGCATGCTGGCACACGGTGGCGTCGTGATCGTCGAACACGACAGACGCCGCGAACCTCCCGAAACCTGTGGCGAATTGATCCGAACCGATTTGCGCCACTACGGCGATACGGGACTTTCGTTCTATCGATGCCACGGAGGTCTGCCATGAGCCAGCCCAGGGTAGGAATCTACGCGGGTACTTTTGATCCGATCACCAACGGTCACGTGGACATTCTGTTGCGTGCCTTGAACGTGGTGGATCGCTTGATCGTGGCGGTTGCCGATAACCCCAAGAAACAACCGATGTTTTCGCTCGCCGAGCGGGTGGATTTGATCCGACGATCGGTGCCGGGCAGCAACGTTGAGATCGAGGGATTTTCAGGCCTACTGGTCGACTTCGCTCATGCCCGCAACGCCCGCGCGGTCATCCGTGGCCTGCGCGCCATCGCGGATTTCGAGTTTGAATTTCAACTTGCCCACATGAATCGCCACTTGGCTCCGGATGTGGAGACCATCTATCTGATGACGAACGATGAGAGCTTTTTTGTTTCGTCGTCTCTGGTAAAAGAGGTCGCCGGTTACGGTGGTGACGTGAGCCGATTGGTTCCCGCACCTGTTGCACTTGCATTGAAAGAACGTCTCTCAGGAAATCCAAACCCATGAAACTCTCCAAGCGCCTTGATCTTATCGAACCGTCCATGACCCTCGCCGTGACCGCCAAAGCGGCCGAGTTGAAGGCCGCTGGCATCGACGTTGTCAGCTTCGGCGCAGGCGAGCCTGACTTCGACACACCCGTCCATATCAAGGAAGCCGCCAAGAGGGCGCTCGATGCTGGCGCGACGAAGTACACCAATGTCGCGGGTACCCCCGAGTTGCGCAAAGCCGTAGCACAGTGGTTTGCCAAGGACCACGGCATCGAGGTGACGCCGAAGCAGGTCATGGTGAACGTGGGCGCGAAGCATTCGATCTTCAACGCGTTGCACGCCGTCCTCGACGAGGGGGACGAGGTCATCTTGCCAGCCCCGTACTGGGTCAGCTATTCCGAAATTGTGAAGATGGCGGGTGGCGTGCCGGTTCCGGTGGTTTCAACCGCGGCCGATCGATTTGTCGTAAAGGCCGAGCATATCGCGAAGGCAATCACGCCCAAGACGAAGATGATTCTCATCAATTCACCGTCGAATCCAACCGGCCAGATCTACCCGGAGTCGGCCTTGCGCGCGATTGCGGATCTGGTCGTGAAGCACGACCTTTGGTTGTTGACGGACGATATCTACCGCTACCTGTGCTACGGCGATGCGAAGTTTGTGCAACCGGCGACCTTTGGTCCCGAGGTTCGCAAACGTACGATCATCGTCGACGGTGTCTCCAAGGCCTATGCGATGACGGGCTGGCGCATTGGTTTTACCTGCGCACCGGAGGACGTGATCGAGGCGATGAGTACGATTCAGGGCCAGTCGACGACCAACGCAGCCGCGGTAAGTCAGGCTGCCGCGCTGGCTGCGATCACGGGGCCGCAAGACGAGGTCGAGACGATGCGCCTTGCCTTCGACAAGCGCCGCCTGTTGATGGTCCGCTTGCTCAATGACATTCCGGGCGTCAAGTGCCTGGCACCGGATGGCGCGTTCTACGCGTTTCCCGATGTGTCGTCGTTCAACGGCAGGAAGACGCCATCGGGCGTCGTTATCAAGGATGATCTGGTTTTGTGTGACTACCTCATCAACGAGGGCAAAATCGCTGTCGTTCCGGGCAGCGCGTTCTACGCGCCAGGTTTCGTGCGCCTATCCTACGCCACGAGCGAAGCCAACATCGAGAAGGGCCTCGCGCGTATGAAAGACGCGCTGTCGAAGTTGATCTAGGCTTGGAGCAGCGTGGGCAGGGGCGTTCGTGGCCTGGCGACGGCGCTCCTAGCTCATCGTAGGCGTCAGGCGTTTCCGACGCAGCTTCTCGACCAGCGTCGTACGGTTCAGACCCAAAAGCTCTGCGGCCTTGTTCTTGTTGCCGCCCGTGCGCTCAAGTGCTTCGGAGATCATGCGATCTTCGACGGCTTCAAGCAGGGCCCGAAGATCCGTACTGCCAGCCGCCGAGGAGAGATCTGGCAGGTCGCTTGGTACCGGAGTCATTTCGCGTTCCTGGCGCAGGGTAGGGGGCAGATCCGATACACCGATGCGGCCGGACCGGTTCACAATCACCAGACGTTCCACCAGGTTTTCCAGTTCGCGAATGTTGCCCGGCCAGTTGTGCCGACGCAGGACTTGCAACGTGCCCGGCTCAAAGCCACCGACCGATCGGCTGTGGTGCTTGTTCGCGCGTTCGAGGAAGTGTTCGGTCAGAATTGGAATGTCGAGTGGTCGCGCCCGCAGCGGTGGCATTTCGATCGGGATCACATTCAAACGCCAGAACAGATCCTGGCGGAAGCGCCCGGTGGAAACTTCTTCAAGCAGGTTTCGGTTGGTGGCCGCGATGACCCGCACGTCGATGTCGACCGGATCTTCCTGGCCGACCGGGAATAGTTGACGGTCTTGAATGACCCGGAGTAGCTTCGCTTGAACATTGAATTCCATCTCGCCGATCTCGTCGAGAAAAATCGTGCCCTTGTGGGCCTGGGCAAAACGGCCGGTTCGGTTGGCCGTCGCACCGGTGAAGGCGCCACGCACGTGGCCGAAGAGCTCGGATTCCACGAGATTGCTGGGAATCGCAGCACAATTGACCGCCACGAATTTCTGGTCAGCGCGCGCCGAACCCGCAACCAGCGACCTGGCCACGAGTTCCTTGCCCGTACCCGACTCGCCCTGAATCAACACGGTGCAATTTGTGTCCGCAACTTGCGACAGGGTTGCGATGACCGGCAAGATGGCAGGATCTTCGCCCAGCAAAAAGGGCGCGTATCGATCCCGCCACTGCAAGGGATCCAACATCGGCGGCGGTGTTTTATCGTCCATGCCGATCGCCTGGAAAATCACCTCTTCGAGGGCTGCGATGTCGAAGGGCTTTATCAGGAAGTCGCGCGCCCCCGCACGCATCGCGCGAACTGCATCTGGAATTTCCGCGCTGCCGCTCATCGCGATGATGGGCGTATTTGGACTGTGTTTTCGCGCTTCTGCGATGATTTCGAGTCCGTTGACCCCGGGCATCCGCAGGTCCGTGATGATCACGTCGAAACAACCGCTGCGCACCAGCTCGAAACCGCGTGGACCGTCCGCCGTCACCACGTCAAATGACAACGATCGCAGGAGCCGGGCTAGCCCTCGGCACAGCGATTCTTCGTCGTCACATAACAAAAGCTTGCGCAAGGGGTTACCGGTAGGTTCCTGTGGAGAAATTCGGGTGCCGGGGCTCTAATGTACCGAAATTGTATGGGAATTTCGGATGTGTCCCGCGATCATTGTTGCATTCATCGGTATCCGAGGTCAAGTCTTCGCCTATTTCGTCCGACCCCGCGACCCAAACCGGCCGATTATTCCGGTGAATCGCAGAAAACGACGTTGTTGGCCTTGATCAAACGGACAATGCGACCTAGATCGAACGGCCGTGACCGATCCCGTGCTTACCCTCCTGTCCCAGATTGAACGGGAGATAGGTGAGCTTCCCGGCTCCCACCTTGATCCGGCTCCCGCCGGAGCTGCCCTCGACGAGAAGCTGGCCGAGGCCCTTGGACGTCCCGTTCCCGCTGGCGTTGCAGCGTTTATGCGGGCTTATGACGGTGGTCATTTCGGTCCGACGGAACCCGAACCCGAGAAACCGAACGCCACCGGCCCATCTGCCGAGCCCGAATTTGGGCTGACCGTGAAGTTAATGAGTTTCGAAGATTCGATGCGCCTGCGGTTGCAAGGTGCCGAAGTGTTGCGCGGCTTGTGGCCCATCGCCCGCCAGGGTGGACACATCATTGCACTGGATGCCGATGCTCCCAGCCATGGCGAATGGCCCGTGGTGCAACTTGTGGATCGGAGCTTTGATCGGCTGGGCACGTCGCTGCTGCGATTCCTCACGGTTCTTTGCGTCGAGATGCGTTTGGGCGGCACGCCGGAGCGAACCGTCGAACTTGCACGGGAACGAGCCCGTCGCGATCCACACCTTTGTGAACACTGGATGAGCCTGGCCGAGTCCCTGTCTCGCGCGGGCACTCGCTCCGAGGCCGTTGCGGTGTTGAACGAAGGCCTCGGGTGTGCGGACCCCGTCGGGCCAGCGTTGCTTGCCGCGCTTGGCTTCGAGGCGGTTGCCGAGGGCGAACTGGCGCGGGCGCGTGTTGCGCTTGAAGATGCGCTTGCCTGTGACCCCCTCACGGCGCGCGACGATGATGCGCGTCTGGATGCCGCTGCGCACCTGTTGGCGATTGCCAATAAGACCGGGGACCTCACGCTTGCGCAGCGCTGCCAGTCGGTGCTGAAGGATTCCGTTGCTGCCACGGCTGGTTTTTGGCGTGCAGAGGCTGCGCGGTGTTTTGCGGACGATGACAAGCGGCGCGGTGAAGCCGCGTTGGCTGCGGTCGAGGCGCTCGTGCCGGGCGATTCCGATGCGGCACGCATGCGCAAGGGCGGCGCCGGGCTGAAAACCGGATTGTCGCTGGCACGGGCTGCTCGCCGCGCGCAAGAGGCGGGCGAGTTCGATCGTTCTTTACAGACGATGAAGCAGTCGGTCGCAGCCTGTAACGATCTCTCGATCCTGCGTTCGCACCTGGCGGAACTGCTCAACGGCTTTCATTCCGAGGAGGCCGTTGCGGAAGCGCGCGAATCGACGCGTCTGAACCCCGAATCGATTGAAGCCTGGCGCGAGCTGGGTGATGCCTATCTTGAACGGCGCGGATACGAGGCCGCTGTGACAGCATACGACGAGGCGATCGTTCGCGATCCTGGCTACGCGTTGCTGTATGGCAAAAAAGCGCAGGCGCTGCTTGAACAGGGCCGCCGAATCGACGCACTGGATACCATCAACCAGGGTGCAGAGGTCGGAGGTGAGGGGTTCTTCCTGGCTGCCATCCGGGGCGACATCCTCGCTGCGATGGATCGCCATTCGGAAGCTGCCGAGGCTTACGATCAGGCCCTGATGTTCGAGCCCGAAGATCACTGGGCCCTGCATCAGGCGGCCGTGGAACATGCCGCTGCAAACAACCACGCCCGGGCTCAGGTGCTGTTCTTGTCGGCCATCGAGCACGATCACGACGGTTGTCATCAGACGCTGGTCGATTACGCACAGCTCCTTCAAAAGTTAGGTCGAATTGGGGATGCCGTTCGACTGTACCGGCGAGCCGTCGCGGCAGTGCCAGCTGAAACCGAATGGCGACAGTGGCTTCGAGATGCGGAAAAGGAACTTTCCGCGGCACCCAACTAGCCGAATGTTTCCGACTGGAAAATTTTTATGGCGTTCGCGCCAGGAACCCTTGGGAATTCGGCATCGTATGGGTATCCTGATTTCTTTTTTCGGAGGAACACCGTGGCTGGCAAAGCAGAAATAATTGTTGATGGAAAGTCGCTCGAGCTGCCGGTTGTGGTGGGCTCGGAAAATGAACACGCCATCGACATCGCCAAGCTGCGGGCTCAGACCGGTTACATCACGCTCGATCCCGGTTTCATGAACACGGGTTCGACGCAGAGTTCAATCACCTACATTGATGGCGACGAAGGGATCCTGCGTTACCGCGGATACGACATCGCCGAGCTGGCCGAGAAATCGACCTTTGTCGAGGTTAGCTATCTCCTGATTTACGGTCGTCTGCCGACCGCTCCCGAGCTCGAGGGTTACCGTTCGCAAATCAAGCGGCACTCTCTGCTGCACGAGGACATGAAGAGCTTCTTCGCAGGTTATCCCTCGACCGCGCATCCCATGGCGATCCTGTCGTCGATGGTTTGTTCGCTGTCGAGTTACTACCCCGACGCGTTACAGATCCACGACGACCAAGCCAACGATCTGCACATGATTCGCTTGATGGCGAAGATGCGCACCATCGCCGCCTTCTCCTACAAGAAGTCCGTCGGTCAACCCTTTGTTTACCCACAAAACGCTCTGCACTATGTCGCCAACGTCTTGAACATGTTGTTCTCGGTGCCGAGCGAACCCTACGTCATTGACGACGATCGCGTGCGCGCCCTCGATGTTTTGCTGATGCTGCACGCCGATCACGAGCAGAATTGCAGCACCTCGACGGTGCGCATGGTTGGCAGCTCCCATGCCAGCGTCTACGCCGCGGTTTCGGCTGGTATCTGTGCGCTCTGGGGACCGTTACACGGCGGTGCAAACGAGAGCGTTATCCAGATGCTCAAGGAAATCCAGGCATCCGGCGGAGATATCAAACCCTACGTGGAGCGTGCCAAAGACAAGAACTCGGGCTTCCGTCTGATGGGCTTTGGCCACCGCGTCTACAAGAACTACGATCCGCGCGCCAAGATCATCAAAGCGCAGTGTGACAAGGTTCTTGCCAAGCTGAAGGCTCCAGATCCCTTGCTCGACGTCGCCCGTCGCCTTGAAGAGACGGCGCTTTCAGATCCATACTTCGTGGACCGGAAACTGTTCCCGAACGTCGACTTCTATAGCGGCATCATCTACCGAGCACTCGGCATCCCCACCGAGATGTTTACCGTCATGTTCGCGCTCGGCCGGTTGCCTGGCTGGCTCGCGCACTGGAAAGAAATGCTGGGCGATCCGGCGACCAAGATTGGTCGTCCGCGCCAAGTCTATACCGGTGCGAAACTTCGCACCTACGAATCCATAGAGCAGCGCGGTAAGTGATTCGGCATGGGCTTGCGTCGAAATCTCGGCGCTGATCCTCTCCGCCTGCCTGCGGACCTTCTGCGCATGCTTCGCCCTGCGGGTGGAGGTTTGTTCTCCGTTTCTTCGGGCTCGACGGAAACCCTGGCGTTTCAGAAATCGTATTACGAATGCTCTGACGGCGAGGGTATCGAACAGACCTGGTTGACCGAACTTGCGCGGTTGCGAGAGGCCCGCGTGATCCTGCTTGGCATCCCGTCGGATACGGGTGCAGGACTCGTGCGTGGCGCTGCCTATGGTCCGCGCGGGTTGCGGGCGGCGTGGCTTGGCAACACCCGCGGGTTGCGTCGCACGTTTGCGCGCACAGGCGTGGTGGATGTGGGCGACGTTTTGTGTGTGCCACATTTCTTGCACGATGAAATGTTGTCCGAGAAACAGAAGCGGGCGACGCGGGCCGCGATCTATCCGGATGCCCCGACCGGGAAGTTGCCGGTATCCCCGCTGTCAGTTGCCGAGGCGGTTTGTCGTTTCCTTTTGAAATTGAATCCCCGGGCTCGATTGTTGATTCTCGGTGGTGATCACAGCGTGGCGTGGCCGGTTTTCGTGGGGCTGAACCGACACCACAAGGCACTCGGGGTGGTGCATCTCGACGCGCATACCGATCTCTTGCCGGCGCGACAGGGGGTTCGCATTTGTTTTGCGACCTGGGCCCATCACGCCAACCGGCGTCTCGGTCGTGGTCGATTGGTGCAACTTGGGGTTCGGGCTTCTGCGCACGATCGCGCCCACTGGGAGAAGCAAAACGGTCTGTGGCAACTGCGGGCAGACGAACTGCTTTCTCGTCCACCGCGGGCGGTGGCTGACGAGGTGGCCCGCCATCTTGCGGCCGCCGGGGCAAGCCAGATCTACCTTTCCAACGACATTGACGGGACCGACGGTCTCGCTGCGCCTGCGACGGGTACGCCGGAGCTGGGTGGTTTGCAGCCCGACTGGGTCAAGGCCTTCATCGGGCGGCTTGGCCGCCGGGTGGACCTGGTGGCGGCCGATCTGGTCGAGGTTGCTCCTCCGGTCGGGGATGGGGAAGGGGCCCGCAAGACACTTTTCGTCGGTACGCAGTACCTGCAGGCCAGTTTGGATGCCATGCTGCGCGCGAAATGAACGAAAAACGCGGTCCCGTGTCAGACGGCATTGATGACGATGCCTTGGCGCAAGTGTATGACAGTTTGGAAGCGGGAGATCTCGCTGCGGCTCGCGGCGCGATTGATGCCTTCAACAAGAGCCATCCCGGCAATCCCGACGTGGCGCTGCTGGCCGCTGCTTGCGATCAGGCTTCCGGCGACGAAGAGGCCGCGGTCGAACGCCTGCGCGCCCTCATCAAGGCCGAGCCCGAATGGACCGAGCCAGTTCTGACTCTGGCTTCGCTCTTGCGCGCGCGTGCCGAGTCACCCGCAGAATTGAAAGAGCCCTTGAAGCTGGTGACAGCCGCGCTTGAAAACGCGGAAGACGAGGACGACTTTCTCGATGCGCTGGTGTTGAAAGCCGGTCTTGAGTTCGAGATGGATAAGCCCGACAACGCGATGGCGACACTCGAAGAGTTGCCACCCACCGACGTGCTCGCCGAGACACCCGAGATCGCACTGGATGTCATCGAACTCTATCTGCAGCTCGGCGCCGAGGAAGAGCCTGAAGCACTCGCGGATGCGTTGCTTGAAAAGGTCAAGGACTCCGAAGTTCAGGCCGACGCGTGGTACGCAAAAGGCGTGTTGGCCAACATGCGCGACGACGAAGAACAGCAGCGTCAGGCCTGGACCCACGTGCTGGAGCTCGACACCGATGCCCCTGGTGCGGACGAATTGATGGAGCAGGACGAGGTCATCGCGGTTGTTGAAGAGGCGCTTTCGGATCTGCCCGAACGGGCGCGCGCGATGCTCTCGAACGTTCCGATCCTCGTCGCCGACTTGCCGGCTGCCACGACGGTTGCCGATGGCATGGATCCGCGTGCGCTCGGCATGTTCTCAGGCCCGAGCACCCTTGAATCATCAATGCTCGATTCCCAACCTGAGCTGCGTCAGATCGTGATTTTCCGACGCAACCTCAACCGTGTCTCGTCCGATTCGGAATCGTTGCGCGAAGAGATTCGTGTCACGCTGATGCACGAAATCGGCCACTTTTTCGGCATGAGCGAAGACGAACTCGAGGCGATGGGCCTTTCGTAGTTCGCGG
>JAWXBF010000028.1:0-23212 GCA_034439895.1 Deltaproteobacteria bacterium | reverse complement strand
TCGGATTGTAGCTGTGCCGATCCGGCCATTGTGCACGTCCGGGTCGAGCTTCACGGCCTTTCGCCCGCTGAAATTGTGGGAACCAAGCCCTGTACCGATCGGGGTGCATGCACTTTCACCTGCGATCGAAAAACCGGTGTCACCCCTCTCGATATTCCTGCGGGAAACTACGCCATTGAAATCGTGCCGCTCGACGTTGCCGGCAAAGATATGCGATCGGCGAGCGTTCGCGTTCCCCCGGCAATCGTACGGGACGTGGTATTTGGGCAGGTGACCGGGCTTGGGGCGTTGCAAATAGTGGTTCCATGCGCATCCGGGTGTTCGTCAGGCGGCTCGTCGACGTGTGCCCACTAATATTTGGACCGAAATAGCTACAAAAAATTGTACGGGTGCGGTAAAGCGTCG
Source organism: Deltaproteobacteria bacterium (assembly GCA_034439895.1). Classification (GTDB taxonomy): domain Bacteria; phylum Myxococcota_A; class Polyangia; order Fen-1088; family Fen-1088; genus JAWXBF01. Next base: position 22,807 of record JAWXBF010000028.1, on the reverse strand, counting down.
GTTTCAACCAGCCATGACTCAGAATATCCCCGAGCGAGTTCGTAAGATCTTGGCTCAGCACGGACGCCTTGGCTCGGACGTTGCTGCCCTGGCCGATACAGCGGATCTCTACGCGGCTGGAATGACCTCCCGGGCGAGCGTCAATGTGATGGTCGCGCTCGAAACCGAATTCAACATTGAGTTTCCAGACGCCATGCTGCGCCGTGACGTTTTTGAAAGTGTCGCCGCGATATCCACTGCGGTTGCAAGCCTCCATGTCGGATGATTTGGGAAAGCGGGCAGCCCGCATCGGCCTTGAGACCGCGGGTCCCTTCGCCCACGATGTGGATACGAACGCCCGGTTTCCCTCGGAGGCAGTGGCTGCGATGCGTGCGGCCGGCTTGTTTGCAGCAGGCGTCCCGCGCCCGTTTGGAGGCGAAGGGGCCCGCGTCGTGGCGCTTGCCGAAGCCTGTACTGCCCTCGGGCAACATTGCGCCTCCTCCGCGATGGTGCTCGCGATGCACTACACGCAGGTGTTCAGCCTGTGTGAGGCCGGAGCGCGATCGGAACCTTTTGCGAACTACCTACGCAAAGTCGCGGCGGAAAATCGCCTCATCGCTTCAGTTACTTCTGAAGTTGGTCCAAGCGGCGACATGCGCAGCAGCATTGCAGCCGTTGAAACGGTCGGGGAACGGTATCGTCTGACCAAGAAGGCCACCACCCTGTCCTATGGTCAGTACGCCGATGATCTCCTGATCACTGCTCGCCGCAACTCGGATGCGCCGGCCAACGATCAGGTATTGGTCCTTGCCCAGGCGGGGCAATACCGGCTTCAGGATCTTGGTAGCTGGAACACGCTCGGGATGCGCGGAACCTGTAGCCACGGGTGCACCGTGCACGCCGAGGGAGACGCCTGGGAAATCGTATCCCAACCCTTCGCCGAGATTGCCACACAGGTGATGACGCCAACTTCGCATATCCTGTGGTCCGCCTGCTGGCTTGGCATCGCGACCGACGCGGTTGGCAAGGCGCGCAGGGTGGTTCGCGAGAAGGCGCGCGCCAATCCCGGGATCATGAGCCGCAGCGCTCAGCGCACGACCGAAATCGTTGCGACTTTGCAGCGCATGCGCCACGACGTGATGACGATGGCCCGGGAATACGATGCCTGTGTCGAACGTCGCGACCCGGAACAGCTTGCGGGAATTTCATTCGTCCTTCGAATCAACAATTTGAAGCTTTCCGCTTCTCGGCTGGTTGTTGAAATCGTGAGCGAAGCGATGGGGATCTGCGGCATCGCTGCTTACAAAAACGACTCGCCCACAAGCCTCAGCAGACATCTTCGCGACGCCTTCTCGGCGGCGCTCATGATCAACAACGATCGCATCATCGAAACAAACGCTTCCCTTCTCTCCATTCACAAGGGCGACTAGGCCTCTCATCCATTCCATGATCGACAAATCTGTGACCCGCGACGCGTTTATGACAGAGCTTACCAGCCGACGTTTCTTGATCGAAACCGGTGTTGCTGGTGTTTACGGCCGCGGTGCCGGGTTCCTTGTGATAGTCGAGGGTATCGAGCGGCGCATTGATGCCGCGTGCCGATCAGACCACCCGGAGCGAGTCTTTTTCCCACCGGTCATTCCGCGCGAAATCTTGCGTCGAACCGGCTACATGGAGAACTTTCCAGATCTCTGTGGTTCGGTTCATGCGTTCTGCGGCACACCCGCCAATCATCCGGCGTTGGTCGAGACCGTGAATGCCGAGAATGACTGGACGCCCCATCTTTCGATGACGGATCTGGTCCTCGCACCCGCGGGTTGCTACCCGGTTTACCCGACCCAGGGTGGGATCCTCCCCGTGGGCGGCAAGATTTTTGATTTGACGGCATCCTGCTATCGACACGAACCCTCGAAAGATCCCGCGCGCCTGCAGGCTTTTCAGCTTCGCGAGAACGTACGTCTGGGTTTGCCCGCAGAAGTAATGGCCTGGCGCATGTTGTGGATGGAACGCGTGCCCGCTCTCTTCGACGATCTCGGTTTTGAGTTTCGACTTGATACTGCCAGCGATCCCTTCTTCGGACGGGGTGGTCGCATGATGAAGGCCGCGCAAAAAGAACAAGAACTGAAATTCGAGTTGCTGGTCCCGATCTGGCCCGACCACGAACCCACTGCCGTTGCTTCGTTCAACTATCACGGCTCTCATTTCGGGCACATCTTTGGCATTGAAACACCGGACGGCGCCGAAGCCCATACGGCCTGCGTTGGTTTCGGTCTTGAACGCATTGCCCTTGCGTTACTCAAACGTCACGGCTTTGACCTCGATGCGTGGCCAGTGGCGGTGCGTTCGAGCCTTTGGTCATGACCGAGTTGAACGCGTTTTGGGCGGCAACGCCGAGCACGTATGCGCAGCATCCATTGCACGATCTGCAACGGAACTTTCCCGAGACCAATTGCTACATCGACGTGTGGATCGAGATCCTGCATGGGTTGGCGCTGGATCCGCACGCCTTTTTGGCCTGTGCGATCCCCGGCGATTTCGAGGGCGACCAGTGGACATTCTTCAAACCGTCTCACGTTGATCTGGCCGAGCTTTACGGCATCACCGTCGCAGAATTGACCATCTGGTTGCCGGTGATTGAGCATGTTCAGACGCAACTCGATCAGCAGCGGATTCCGCTTGTCGAAGTAGACGCCTTCTTCCTGCCCGATACGGCGGGCTCTGACTACCGACAGGGACACGCGAAGACGACGATCGCCATTCATCGTCTGGATCGGGCGAAAAACTCGATCCAGTATTTTCACAACGCGGGATTTTTCAACCTTCAGGACGATGACTTCGGTGGGATTTTTCATCTGCAGGCGGAGGCCCTTCCAGAGCGGTTGCCTCCTTTTGCCGAGTTCATCAAACTGGAGCGGGTTTCGCGGCTGTCACTTTCGCATCTTCGAGCCTTGTCGCTGGCACAGGCGCGCCGTCATTTTTCGATGCGACCCACCGAGAATCCGCTGCGCAAATATGGAGCGCACGTATCCCGACACCTCGAACAATGGGTTGTGCGCGACGTTGCGACCTATCATGCCTACAGCTTCGCCTCGATCCGTCAGATGGGAGCGTCTTTCGAGTTGCTCGCCGATTACGTGCGTTGGCTCGCTGGTTCGCCCGGTGGCCCGGCAGAATTGGCTGCCGATTCCTTTCAGTCGATAGCAGCGGTCGCAAAGATGCTCATTCTGAAACTCGCACGGGTCGCCAACAGCAAGCGCATCGCGGATCTGTCTGGAAATTTCGACGATATGGCGGCATCGTGGGACAAAGGGATGGCGCAACTCGATTTGCTCCTGCATGGGTGATGGCGGAAACCGAGCGTTTACTGACGGCCGGATGGCAGCGAGTTAGCGTGCAACCCGGAACGGCATCGGACCCGAGTGGTCTGCCTGAAAATGGCTGGGGTGCGGCGACCGTTCCGGGCACCGTCATAGCCGATGGATTGGAACCGTCGGATGCGATCGGCCGTGACCACTGGTATCGATGCCAGTTTGCCGCGACACCCGTCGATCTGGGCACGCGCGTGCGACTTTGTTTCGACGGCCTCGCAACACTCGCGGAGGTTTGGTTCAACGGCAAGTCGGTGTTGCAGAGCGATAATATGTTCTGTCCACAGTTCTGCGACGTAGGGGCTTTCCTCTCGCAGAATAATGAAATCGCAATACGTTTTCGTTCCCTTGGCGAAGCGTTGCAGCGAAAACGGCCACGCGGGCGTTGGCCCACCCGGCTTGTCAGCGAGAAGAACCTTCGTTTCTTTCGCACGACCTTTTTGGGTTTTATGCCGGGCTGGTTCCCGCCGTCACATCCGGTCGGCCCCTGGCGTGCGATTCGTTTGGTACAGGAGCAGTTGATCGCGATCGAGGCACGCAGCGTTCAAACAGAGCTCATCGACAACGACGGACGGGTTCGTTTGAAGATGCGCTGCCGATGTCTTGGTTCCGAATCGATCACGGCTGCCACCTTTGAACTGGAGCCGGATCGCCGCTTCATGTTGGAGGTGTCCGCGCTTGGGGACGGGATTTTCGAGCTCAACGGCGTGTTGGATATCGGCGGGGTCAAGGCGTGGTGGCCGCATACGCACGGCACGCAGCACCTCTATCAACCGCTGGTGCGAATCAGTTGTGATCGGAACGAAGTTGTCGTTCCTCTCGACAGCATTGGATTTCGACGCATTGAACGTACAGCGCCGGCAGGCGTGGGGTTTGGCATGCGCGTGAACGGCGTCGGCGTATTTTGTCGCGGTGCGGTCTGGACGCCGCTCGATCCGAAGCGTCTCGACGCGGAACCGAACGACTACGAAGAGGCTTTGCAACTTGTAAAGTCGGCTGGTCTCAATCTGTTGCGGATAAGCGGGATCACCACCTACGAAAACGATCTGTTCTATCGCCTGTGTGACGAATACGGGATCCTGGTATGGCAGGATTTTATGTTTGCCAATTTTGACTACCCCGTCGACGATCCGGTGTTCTTGCAGTCTTGTCGACGCGAGGCCGAGTCGTTCCTCGAACGAACCGAGACACGGGTGTCCCTGGCGGTGCTTTGTGGCAACAGCGAAATGCAACAGCAGGCTGCCATGATGGGACTCGAAGCCGACGCATGGTCAAGTACATTGTTCGATGTGGTTCTGCCGGAAGCGTGCAAAGCGCGCCGCCCCGATCTGCTTTACGTCGTTTCGAGTCCAAGTGGCGGTGATTTGCCTTTTCACGTCGACCGCGGCCCGGGCCACTACTACGGGGTCGGCGCATACCAGCGTCCACTCGAAGATGTGTATGCAGCATCGGTTCGATTCGCAAGCGAGTGCCTTGCGTTTGCCCAACCGCCCGAGGCGTCTGAGTTGCGCCGTTTGTTCGCGGATGCCCCCATCGATACAACGGATTCGCGATACCGAGCCGGCATTCCACGGGATCCGGGCGCGAATTGGGATTTTTCGGATGTGACCGATCACTATGTTGGAACAGTTTTCGGCGCACCGGCGCGCGCGCTCGCGACGACGAAACCCGAACGTTATCTTGAGCTTGCCCGGGTTTCGACCGGTCGGGTGATGGCGCACGTCTTTGGGATCTGGCGGCGCGCCGAGGATCCTTGCGAGGGTGGCGTTGTGTTCACCTTGCGTGATGTGTTGCCCGGCGCCGGCTGGGGTCTGATCTCGAATACGGGAATGCCCAAGTCATCGTACTACTTTTTGAAACGGATCTTGACGCCCCGGGCGATGTGGTTCGTGGACGGTGGTGTGAATGGCTTGCGCTTGCATGTTGCGAATGACACGGCGTCTGTGCTTTCGGGTCGACTGACGGTGCGACTGTGTCGCGACGACGGCCACGTCATCGAGCAGGCGGCGATGGATGTCTTGGTCGCGCCTCACGCGCAGTCGGCATTCGGAGTTGATCGTTGCCTGGGTCGATTCACCGATGCCAATCGAGCATACCGTTTCGGTCCGGCGGAACATGCGGTTGTCACGGCTGTGCTCGAAGGTGCGTTTCCGCTGCACGCAGAATTTTTACCGAACTTGGGTTGTGAACCATCCTTGCGTCGCGATCTGGAACTTTCTGCCGAATTGGTTCGTACCGGTGAGCGCTCTGCGCGTGTGACCTTGCGGAGTAATTTTTTGGCGGAATCGGTCGTGTTGAGTGTCCCGGGGTATCTCCCGAGTGACAACTACGTTCACGTCCTCGCTCGCGAGCCATTGTCCATCGAGTTGACCGCCCTGCGCGATGGTGTTTCACCGATCGGAACGGTCAAGGCGATGAACGGTGCCGCTTCGGTCGCTATGGTTTCGATGCCAGCGCCTGAGCAGGGGCATTCGTTATGACGACGCCGGGGCCGGACGGGATGGTCGCGGGCTGGATCGAAACGGCGCTGGGCCCGTTGTTTGCGGCTTACCACCCCGGGGCAAAAGACCGCCCGCGGACGACGGCGGTTTTACTTTGCGATCCCTTTGGCAGCGACCGCATGAACCTGCACGCGACCTATCGCGAGCTGGCACTGCGTCTCTCCGCGATGGGATTTCATGTGTTGCGGATCGACTATCCAGGCACTTGTGATTCGTTGGGTGGCCCTCGACGGTCGTCCCGGGTGTCAACCTGGCTGGATGCGCTGGACGCGGGCGCATCGTGGATCAAAACGACAAGCGGTTGTCCTGAGCTGTCGGTGTTTGGTGCAATGCTAGGCGGAACACTGGCGGCGGCGCTGGCGTCACGGCGCAATGACGTGACAGGCATGGTGCTGTGGGGCCCGTATCCCACTGGACGTGCCTTCGTCCGCGAGGCCGTCGCCTTTGCGCAAATGTCGGTTGCGAATCCAGACCGCGTCCGCCCCGATGACTGGGAGGAGGGTGATGTGGATGCAATGGGCCTGTTGTTGCCAACCGAAATGGTCGACGAACTAAAAAAGTTGTCGTTGACGGAAATGTCGTTCCCCGGGCTACGCGCCGCGAGCATTCACAAACGAAATACGGATACTCCGGTCGATGCCCTGTTTCGGCATCTGGAGACAGCGGGTATTTCAGTCGACGCGCCAGTGAAGTCTGTTGACGTCTCTTCGGTGGGCGAGGACCCCTTGCCTCCGGACTGGTGGTTTGATGCTGTTTTGAAATGGTGGGATCGCAATTATCCGTCATTGGAAGTGGGAACGCCTCCGCTCGTGCCGAATCTCAGCGAATGCGTTGCCATTGCATCCGACGCCGGGGCGGTCGTTCAAGAACAGATGGTTCGTTTCGGCAGCGATCGAGGGTTGTTTGGTATTCTGACGGAGGGCGACCGTTCGTTGCCGCGGCCAAGCTTTGGAATTGTGTTCGTCAGTGGGGGGTGGAACCACCGGGTGGGCATCAACCGAAATCAAACCACGTGGGGTCGTCAGTGGGCACTGTTGGGTTTTGATGTGTTGCGATTCGACATTCGAGGGTTTGGCGACAGTCTTGCGCTTCGCCCCGGGGATCGTGGCCTCTTGTATCGTCGCGAAACGGTGATGGATCTGGTCGATGCGATGGATTACATGCAGGCCCGAACCGGTCTTTCACGCTTTGTCTTCATCGGTTTGTGCGCAGGCGGCTATCAAGCGTTGCACTGTGCAATCGCCGATCCGCGGGTTGTGGGACTCGCTCTACTCAACCCACTGCGCCTGTCACCGGGCGGCGCCGATGGCGTGGCTGCCCGTGTTGTTCAACCCGTCCGGCTGTCGCGCTTCGTCCAGTCGATCGGGGATCCGGGTTCCTGGAAACGATTGTTGTCATTCGATTCGGCGCTTCCCGGTCGCCTGACCACCCTTGGCAATCGGTTTGCTGCCGCGGGCAAACGTTGGCTTCGTCGCAAACTCGATCCTTCGGCGTTGCCCCCGGTCACCTGGCTAGGGCGAACCATTGCGTTGCTGGTGGAGCGGGGGACGCAGATCCTCGTGGTTTTCGACGCCGGTGATGTTGTTTGTCACGGGCTACTGGCTGAACTCGACGGCGTCCGTCCCAAGCTGGATTCTTCCGGACGATTTTCCGATGTGGCGGTCGCAAATACCAATCACATCTTTTCGCCGTTGCGCAGCCAAATGGATGTGGAACGCATCTTGCGAGACGCAATCATTCGCTGGCGACAGCTCGCGTGAACACGCTCTGATTCGGATCGATCGTCAAGAAGAGTCCGCCCGCGATGAAGGTGCCGATGGCCAGGGGCAAAAGGGCCATCGAATAACCGTAAGAGCCGACGAGGTATCCGAACGCGACCGACGAAATGAATGAACCGAGTTGGCCCGCCATGTTCATCGCGCCCGAGATGCTTCCACCGTGGCCACTCGAAACATCAAGCGAAGTGGCCCAGGCCACGGGCAGAAACATATCCATTCCAAGGATTCCGAGGCAGAGCAGGGTTGCTGCCAGGGTAGGCGATGAGGTTGTCGCCGTTCCGATCATGCAAAGTCCACCGAACATCAATCCGGAAGCACCCACCATGCGCCGTCCGAATCGGAGCCCGCGCCGTTTGACGAGTCGGTCACTCAACATGCCTCCGACGACGTTGGCGCCAGCGCCGATGAGAAAGGCGAGGGTGGACCAGTTCTTCATGCTGGCTTCATCAAAGCCCAACCCCTTTTGCAAGAACGTCGGCATCCACGAGAAATAGAAATATGCCGACCAGCAATAGAGGTGATACATGACCAACAACTTCCAGAAGGTTGCGTTTCGGAGAGCGCCCTTCCAGTCAGCGTGATGTGTGGCGGTTCCGGCCCCACTGGATTCAAGTTCGGCCAGTTCCTTTTCCGTGATGCCTTTTTTCTCCCTCGGGTTGTCGCGGTACCAGAAATAGAAAAGGATTGCCCACACAAAACCCAACCCGCCAAACGACCAGAACGAGGCGCGCCAACCCCAGCGTTGCTGGATCGGGACCACCAACAAAGGTGACAGTACGGCGCCGAGACGGCTCGCAGTCCAGACGACGCTTTGCGCGCGCGCTCGCTGTGCATTCGGAAACCAGCGGCCGATGGCCGAGGTTGCACCAGGGTAGGCCCCGGCTTCCCCCGCGCCGAACGCAAAACGTACTACGAGAAGCATGGTGAATCCGGTGACCCAGCCCGTCATCACCGTGAACACAGACCACCAGAGCACGATGCGGACGAGCACCTTGCGAGCGCCGAGACGGTCTGCCATCGCGCCAGTGGGGATCTCGAACAGCGCGTAGCCGAGCGTGAAGATACCGACCACCCAACCCCAATCCTGGGGACGCAAACCAAGGTCGGCCTGCATCCGCGGGCCTGCGACCGAAATGCAAACGCGATCGAGATAGGTGATGATCGAAAGGGAAAACAGAAACCCGAGCGTTTTGTTTCGGACGAGCATGGTGCCCTTTTGAAAGGCTATTTCTGCGCCGCCGGCCGGAGCGTACGTTTGTGCCAGCGTCCGAGCAACGCTATCATCACGGAAGAGACGAGCAGCGACACCGCAAGAAAGGCAAGTCCTCCTTTGAACGAGCCGGTCGCCTTTTCCACCTGGCCGAGCACGTACGGTCCCAGAAATCCGCCAAGGTTTCCGACCGAGTTGATGAGACCGATGCTGGCCGCCGCCGCGCTGCCCGTCATCATGAGGCTCGGCAAGGCCCAGAAGGGTCCGAGGAAGCCGCGGATGCCGAATAGGGCGAGGGTAAACCCAGCGATCGTCAGAGCCATGCTGCCGTCGAAGGTCATGACGAACACAAGCGCGAAGGCTCCGATGGTCCCAGGCACCGCGGCGTGCAACCAGCGCTCTTGTTTCCGATCCGAGCGTCGGCCCACATACAGAATCCCCAAGATCTGACCGGCGTAGGGAATCATCACGTACCATGTCAGTTCGTGACGGTCCAATCCGTACCACGTTTGCAGGATCTTCGGCATGAAGAACTCGACGCCGTAGTTTCCGGTGATGTTGGCGAAATAGGCGAGAGCGAGAAAGATGATGAATGGGTTACGCAATGCCTTGCCAAGCGGCATGTGTCCGGATGCGCCGTGCGCCGCCTTCTCAGACAAAAGCGCCTGTTCGAGGGCTTCTTTTTCGTCGTCGCTCAGCCATTTGGCATCGCGAGGGCGGTCGGGCAATGCAAACAGGATGACAAAGCCCATCACGACGGCCGGGATCCCCCAGAACACGTAAACCCACTGCCATCCAGCAAGGCCCATCAGTTTGGGGACATGCACCATCACCCCGTTGACGACCTCGTCAGTGCCATATCCGAGAAACAAGTTGGTAATCTTCGGACTTGCGACCTGGGCGAGGGGCGCTGCGATCATGAGATAGGAGAGGGCTCGGGCCCGGTCGCGTGCCGGAAACCAGTGGGTGAGAAAGACGATCATACCCGGAAAGAACCCGGCCTCGGCAAGGCCCAGGATGAATCGGACTGTGTAGAACTGACCTGGCGTACGGACAAGGGCGGTCAAACTGGCGATGATTCCCCAGGAAACCATGATGCGCGCAATCCACTTACGGGCGCTCCAGCGCTCGACGATGAGCGATCCCGGGATCTCCAGCAGGAAATACCCGATAAAGAAGATGCCGGCGCCGGTGCCGAACACGGCATTGTCGAACCCCAGTGCCTTTTGCATGTTGGCGCCAGCGAGCGCGACGTTGGTTCGATCGATGTAGGCGATGGCGTAGCCGAGGAAAATAAGCGGCATCAGCCGCAAATAGGCTTTGCGGCGGGCGCGGTCGAGGGCGGGTAGAGGATCGGGATTCGCCATGGCGGGGCACAGTAACACCAGTTTGGCGGGGTCAGCATGTACCCGGAACAAGCGAGACGCGGAGCGTTGTTAATGCCTGAGCTGCGCGTCATTGTAACGGCCAGGTTTACTCAGGTTAACGGGTTGTTTCTTGGTTGCATACGGCCCGTTTAATATAACCGGCTGCGCGCAACACGTCTTTACAGGGTGCTTGCTCGGTGAGTAGTTTCCATTTCGCAACACAGTCCCTCGGTTCGTTTGTGAAAGGAAAGATAATCGCCATGTTCAAAGGCTCTCGCAACAAACTCTTCGCATTCACTGCTCTCGCCGCGATCGCAACTTCGATGTCGTTCTCCGCAGTGGACGCCGTTGCTGCCGAACCCGCTGCCGGTCCCGATCTCGCGCAGCGTGTCGCAGATCTTGAAGCGTACATTACCAACGGCGCTCCATCTGTGATCAAAGCGGGTCCTGGTCACAACGGCTGGATGATGACTTCGACAGCGCTCGTTCTGTTCATGACGCTGCCAGGCCTTGCGCTGTTCTACGGCGGTCTCGTCCGCACGAAAAACGTCCTTTCGGTCATGGCTCAGTGCCTAGGATGTGCAGGACTCGTGACGGTGCTGTGGTTCCTCATCGGATATAGCTTCGCCTTCGACGCCGGCTCGCCTTACCTCGGTGGAACAAAGTTCGCGATGTTCAACGGTATCACGTCTGAACCCAATCCGACCTACGCAGCCTGGGTTTCCCAGAACGTGTTCGCGATGTTCCAGATGATGTTCGCCATCATCACGCCGGCCCTCATCGTTGGCGCAATCGCAGAACGCATGAAGTATTCGGCACTCATGCTCTTCATCACCATCTGGATGTTCGTCGTCTACTTCCCTCTTGCCCACATGGTCTGGGGTGGCGACGGCCTCATGAACGGCGTGTGGAACGCTTCCGCTGGCATCAAGGCCATCGACTTCGCAGGCGGCACGGTTGTTCATATGTCATCCGGCTGGTCGGCCCTCGTGTTGTGTCTTATCCTCGGCAAACGCACGGGATTCGGCAAGCGCGCCTTCTTGCCGCACAGCTTGACTCTCACCATGGTCGGCACCGGCATGTTGTGGGTCGGGTGGTACGGTTTCAATGCCGGTAGCGCCGTTGCTGCCGACGGCGTTGCAGCCAACGCCTTCACCACGACCACGATCGCTGCAGCGGTTGCCGGTACGGTGTGGCCACTGCTTGAGTGGGTATTCCGTCGCAAGCCATCCGTGCTCGGTTTCTGCTCGGGTATCGTCGCTGGTCTCGTTGTCATCACGCCGGGCGCTGGTTTCGTGACGCCGAAGAGCGCCTTCCTCATCGGTATTCTCGCCGGCGTGGTGCCTTACCTCGCTTGCACGAAGCTCAAAGCCATATTCAAGTACGACGACGCGCTCGACACCTTCGGTGTTCACGGCGTCGGTGGTACACTTGGCGCTATCTTGTCCGGCGTGTTCGCGGACCCTGCGGTCAATGCCAACTTGGACCTCAATCTCAAGTCGGTTATCGGCAGCGGGCTAATCATGGAACAGTTCAAGGCGGTGGGGCTGACCTTGGTGCTCTCGGTGGTTGCCACGGCAGTCATTGCCTACGGCATCAAGGCTGTGATGGGTCTGCGTCCCACCGCTGAAGGTGAAAACGATGGTCTCGACCAGAGCGACCACGGCGAGGTCGGCTACCATATGGACGAGGGCTTTGCCCGTCCGACGACACAGGACACCGACGCAGGTGCCGTTGCGGAGGCCCACGCTCACGGTGGCGCCCACGGCTAGGCGAGCGTGACAGGGGCCAACGCCCCTTCGCAAACGGCCGGTACCCCAAAGGTGCCGGCCGTTTCTTTTTGGTGCCGCTGCGTTTTGCACCGAATGAATTCGAGCGTGCCAGCGAGCGTCCAATTGGCTAAGCTCAGATTTTGTCGGGGAGAAACCTATGAAACGTCATCTTGTAGCGTTCGCGATTGGTTCCGTTGGCTTGTCAGCCTGCTTCGGAAGTGGCGACGGCGACGTGGGAAACGGGTTCAACGGATCGACCGGCAATGGCACCTTGGATGTGGCCTGGGGAATTGAGTACCTGGGTGATACCAGCGGCACGGTCGTTCCTTGCGCCGAGCCGAACAACCTCGCGGGCACCCAAACCGTCGATGTGGTCGCATTTCACAAGGGCACACAGCAGTCGTACACATCGTCATTCGTCTGCGGCCTCGGCGCAGGGTTGATTGCCCTGCCTTCGGGCCAGTATTCGGTCACCTTCAATCTTGAGGATGACGTGGGCGATGTTGTCTCGACCTTGACCGTTCCCGACGGTACCAACGGTGGGGCCATCGTTATTCGAAACGGCGCGACCACGCCGATCGACGTATTCTTTGTGATTCAATCGTTTGCGATGAATTGGCAGATACAGCGCGCAGGACTGCCGCTGACTTGCGCCGCAGCTTTTGCCACGACCGTCGAACTTGAAACGGCATTGAGCGGCTCTGATGAATCGGTGTCATTTTCGTTCCCCTGTGCATCCATGGCCGGCATCACCTCGGCGGTGCCCACGGGTTCGTACCTTTGGTCGGCCCGACTTTTGGACGCGAACGGTGCGGTCTTGTCGCAGACCGTCAACCAAACGTTTGTGGCGAGCGCAACCCAACGGGCCGTGTTGCCAGCGGTCAGTTTTGTGGTGGCACCCTGAACCTCCGCCCTTCTTCCTTTAGAACGCCTGGTTCGTGCTAGGTTGCTGAGATGCCCGCTCCCAAAGGCAGTCGGGGTTCCGGGGGATCTGGTCTTCCGCCCTGGCTCGCCCCCATTGGTGATCGTTTGACCCCATCTGTGCGCGCGTTGGTCATCATTGAGACCATTACCTTCGTGATCTATCTGTTTGCACCGGTGTCGGTGCGATACGTGAGCGATCAGTATCTCGCGCTCGGACCATCGGTCATGGCGGGCATGGTTTGGCTGCCTGTGACGGGGCTGTTCGTGAACAACGATTTTCTGGGGTACCTGTTTCCGGTTATTGGTTTGTGGTTCGTCGGCGCGGACATTGAGCTCAATCGTGGTCGTCGTTATTTTTTGCGGCTGTTCTTGCTGCCCGGCATCGTAGGGGGGTTCGCTCAGGTGCTCGCGGGCAGTTGGTTGGGGCAGGGCGGCATCGTCGCAGGGGCTGGTTTGCCTGTGCTCGCGCTCTTCGTCGGCTCCGGCGTCGCTCGGGGCAGCATGCCGGTGCGGATCCTCGGTGGTTTATTCATGGAGGCGCGAACCTTTTCCGCGCTGATCTTGGGCGTGCATCTTTTGATCTGTCTCGCCCAGGGCGCGATGCACATGCTGATCGCCGCCCTGGTCGCGAGCGGCTTGGCAGCTTTGCTTGCCGGTGGTCGACCACGCGACGTTCAGAATTTGTTCCGGCGCGGCAAGAAGGCACGGGCGCGCTATGTCGTTCTCGACGGTGGAAAAAAGGATCGCAAACCCGATTCCTCCGGACTCATCAACTAGACCGGACCCTTCAAATGGCCGGTCTGCTTGAAAAGCGGGACCATTGCCGGTAGATCTAGCCGCACTGACGGGGGAGCCACGCGCTGAGAGGTGTCGTTTATTTTGAACGGCACGACCCCAAGAACCTGCACCGGATAATGCCGGCGAAGGGAGCTTCAAATGGGACCGAACGACAAAGACAACCAGGGTGTGAGCAGCTTGAAGATCGTGGACAGCGCGACTCCGAAGAAACCGAGGGTGGACAGCGCGCCCCCGGTTTCGACCATGTCTCCGGTTTCGCAGGATCTGCCTTCGTCGCGCAAAGTATTCATCGAACAGGACGGCTTGCGGGTTCCGATGCGCGAAATTACAGTCGGTGGTGGCGAGCCCCCGATTCGGGTCTACGACACAACCGGTCCGGAGGACATGGACGTAACGTCGGGCCTGCCCAAGTTGCGTGCCCCTTGGGTGGCGGCCCGCGAGGCCCGAGGCGACGCGACGCCGACCCAGATGTACTACGCTCGTCGTGGTACGATTACGGAGGAAATGCGTTTCATCGCGTTGCGCGAAAACGTCAAGCCCGAGTTTGTGCGTGACGAGGTCGCGGTCGGTCGCGCCATCATCCCGGCGAATATCCGGCACACCGAACTCGAGCCGATGATCATCGGGCGCAACTTTCTTGTAAAGATCAACGCCAACATCGGAAACTCGGCGCTGTCATCGTCGATTCAGGACGAGGTTGAAAAACTGCAGTGGTCCACCCGATGGGGCGCCGACACCGTGATGGATCTGTCGACCGGCGCGAATATTCACGCCACCCGTGAATGGATCATGCGCAACGCCCCGGTCCCGATTGGCACGGTGCCGATCTACCAGTGCCTCGAGAAGGTGAACGGCAAGGCCGAGGAGCTGACCCTCGACATGTTCATTGATACCCTCGTTGAACAGGCCGAGCAGGGCGTGGATTACTTCACGATTCACGCGGGCGTGTTGCTTCGCTATGTTCCGCTGACCGCCAAGCGCGTGACCGGCATCGTCTCCCGCGGTGGTTCGATCATGGCGAAATGGTGCCTTTCGCATCACAAAGAGAACTTCCTGTACACCGGCTTCGAGAAGATCTGCGAAGTCATGAAAAAGTACGACGTATCGTTCTCGCTTGGAGATGGCCTCCGTCCCGGTTGTATCGCCGATGCCAACGACGCCGCTCAGTTCGGCGAGCTGGAAACGCTGGGGGAGTTAACCAAGATCGCCTGGAAGCACGATGTGCAGGTCATGATCGAGGGGCCGGGTCACGTGCCGATGCATCTCATCAAGGAAAATGTCGACAAGCAGATGGCGCTTTGTCACGAGGCCCCATTTTATACGCTTGGACCGTTGGTTACCGACATCGCCCCCGGATACGATCACATCACCTCGGCCATCGGCGCTGCAATGATCGGCTGGTGGGGAACCGCGATGCTGTGTTACGTAACGCCCAAGGAACATCTGGGCTTGCCCAATCGTGAGGATGTGAAACAGGGAGTCATCGCCTACAAGATCGCCGCACATGCTGCCGATCTTGCCAAGGGTCACCCGGGAGCGCAGGAGCGCGACAACGCGTTGTCTCGTGCGCGGTTCGAGTTTCGCTGGCAAGACCAGTTCCACCTTGCGCTCGATCCTCCGACCGCGCGGAGCTATCACGACGAAACGCTGCCGGCCGACGGTGCGAAGACTGCGCATTTCTGTTCGATGTGCGGACCGAACTTCTGCTCGATGCGTATTACGCAGGACGTTCGCGATCACGCTGCCGCTCTGGAGGCCAATGATGTTGCGGCAGGCTTGCAAGCCAAGGCCGAAGAATTCAGGGCCAAGGGCGGCGAAATCTACCTTCCCACCACAGCCGATCCGGTTCTCGCAGTTGGGAACGACGGCGAATGAAAAAATCGGGTTACTGGCGTCTCCTGTGTTTGGGACTGACGGGGTTGCCCTTCGTTGGCGCCTGTCGACAAGAAGCGGGACCCATCAGCGAGGTCGCGCCTGCTGAACTGTACGACCAGATGTGTTTGCGTTGCCACGGTCCGAATGGCAAAGGTGATTCCACGATTGCCCAAACGATGCCGGTCAAAGATCTCACCTCGCCGGCGGTTGTGGCGCTTGGATCCGAACGGCTTGGCCAGATCATCACGGCGGGACAGAACCAGATGCCCGCATTCGGCAATGCACTCACACCACGCAAGATTCAGTCGCTGGTTGGTTACGTTTTGAAAATGGGGGAGAAAAAGTGAACAAGTTTTGGCGGATTCCACTCATCGGGGTGGTCGGACTTTTCTGTTTGCTGACCGATGCTTCGACGGCGCATGCGCGCAATGCCAAGGGTGATGCGCGCGGTGCAGCTCGCAAGGCCAGTGCGCTCGCCGCCGACGGCAAGTGCGAGCAGGCGGTCGTGCTTTATGCCAAGGCGTACCGTGTGTTGAAGGATGTCGCCATCTTGTTCAATCGCGCGGAATGCCTGAGGAAGCTGGGCAAAAACGCAGAGGCCATCAACGACTACGAGCAGTTTCTTGTCGAGATGCCCACGGCTCCCAATCGGCCTCTCGTTGAAAAACGCGTCGAGGAACTCAAGGCCGCAGGCTCGGCCAAACCCGAACCCGACGTTGTTGTTGCGAAGCCACCCGAGCCGGTCCCGCCACCCTCGAAGCCGCCGCTTGTGGTTGCGCAGCCGGCAGCGCCGAACCAATCGGACCTCGTGAATATGGACGATTCACCTGCCGCGATGCCAAATCTCGATGCGCCGCTGCCTCGCGAACCAGCGGAATCTTTGGTTTATGCGCCGACCCCGGACCCCGAAAAAAGCAGTGGGGGTGTATCCCCGTGGGTTTGGGCCGGAATCGGTGCGGCTGTCGTGGTCGGTGCGGTCGTTGGCGGCATTCTGATTTTTGGTGGAGACGAGACCGATGTTCCGAAGACGGCACTCGGCAACTACAAGTTTTAGAGGAAAATCATGTCGATAAAGAAATTCGCAACACTGGTTTTCGCCGGACTTGTCGCCCTGACTTCGTGTGGCGAAAGTGACACGGTTCTTGAGGTGCAGGTCCTCGGCAGCATCAGTGGAATCGTTCAATTGGAGTTAGACGTGTCGATCGGCAACAACACCCGGAACCTCAAGGTTCCCGGTGCGGCGCAGATGATCACGTTGCCCACGAGCTTCAGCATTCAGGTTTCTCCCGACCTGCAGGGCCCGGTGAGCATCACGATTCGCGCACTCGCGGAAAACGGGATCGTTCTGATAGAGAAGACGTTCGACAACGTTCTTGCAAAATTGACTACGGGAAAAGTGAATCTAATTGTTCTGGCATTGACCGGTGGTTTGGCGGGAATCGATGGCGGCATGATGATGACCACCCGCGACGGTGGCATGATGATGATGACCGGGGATGGTGGCAGCGCAGATGGCGCCGTCACGGGCGGCAAGGACGGCGGCGTTGTCTCGCCGGACGCAGGCGTTGTCACGCCGGACGCAGCCGAGATGTTTACCGATGCGGATTTGCCTGCCCCCGATGCGGAAGTTTCGGTGGACGCCGCAGAAATCGACGCTCCGAATGGAATGTGAGGACAACGCAAAGGTTATTCCGTTGCGGCTCGGGAAACCCGTTCCGAGAACGCTCGATCCGGGCGCACCCGAGTGGCTGGATTGGCGCTGGCAGATGCGCAACCGACTCGACACCGTCGAGGCCATTGCGGCGCGGGTTGATCTGACAGAGGACGAGCGCGCCGCGATGCAGGCGGCGCCCGGAAAATTTCGCGTCGGAATTACGCCGTATTACGCATCGTTGATGGACCAGCGCCATCCCGCGTGTCCGGTGCGCATGCAGGTTGTACCCCGGATGGCGGAGCTTGACGTGGAGCCAGGTGAGCTGCTTGATCCGTTGGGCGAAGATGCCCATCGCCCGGTTCCAGCCATTTTTCATCGCTATCCCGATCGGTGTTTGCTGCTGGCGCTTGATCGATGCGCCATCTACTGTCGGCACTGCAACCGCCGTCGTCTGGTTGGCCAAAACGAGTCTTCCGTGTCGAAGGCAGATCTCGACAGTGCGATTGCATACATCCGGGCAACGCCTGCGATTCGCGATGTGTTGATTTCCGGCGGGGATCCACTGACCCTGTCGACCGAAAAGCTTGAGTCGATCGTCTCTGCCGTGCGAGCGATTCCGCACGTCGAGATCATCCGCATAGGCACCCGCGTTCCCGTGGTTTTGCCGATGCGGATCGACGACGAACTTTGCACGATGCTGAAGAGGTACCATCCGCTCTTTATCAATACCCATTTCAACCATCCCAAGGAGCTCACGCCACTGTCGCGTGCCGCTTGCGAGAAACTCGCGGATGCGGGAATGCCCATCGGCAATCAGACCGTCTTGTTGCGCGGGGTGAACTCCTCTGTCCGCGTGTTGCGAAAACTTTTCACCGAGCTTTTGCGCTCTCGCGTCCGCCCGTACTATTTGTTTCAGGGTGACGTCGCCGAGGGGACCGGCCACATGCGTACCACAGTCGAAACCGGACTTGAGATGATTGCGGGTCTGCGTGGTCACATCTCCGGTCTCGCCATTCCACACTTGGTGATCGATGCGCCGGGTGGAATGGGCAAGATACCCGTGGGTCCGGATTATGTGATCGAGCGCGCGCGTGAGCGCTGGGTGCTTCGCAACTACGAAGGCACCGTGGTCGAGTACCCCCAGCCTTTGCGCGAAGATCCGACCTGTGCCTACGACGACGTGTATTTCGCGGAATCCTGAACCGCCGTCGGGTCAATCCAGGCGGAACAGGAAGGGTGCGAGTGCCAATCCCGATCCATCCCGAGCGGACAATAACCCCGCCACCCAGCTCAGGGTATCGGTGCCGATGCGGCGTTTGGCCTCATTGATGAGAACCATGAGCGGCGTCTCAACCTGTGGCACAGCGTTGACGCCGATGGATACTTGAACGCTGGCTGGCGACACACTGACCGAAAAGGCTGGGCTCTCGCCGTTCGGATAAATCTCAAGCTCAGGCATGCCATCGGGGCCGAACGGGATACCGGTGCGCCGCGCGGATTCATCGATGGCCGCCAAGAAACCTCCGGTTTTGTCGACCAACTTTTCCGTGATGGCACGCTCGCCATCAAGAACAAGGCCGCGCCCGACCTTGTCGACGCCGGCTCGATCCAGCCTGTGAGTTTTGCGTCCCTCCACAACGGTATCGAGGAAAAGTTCGTAGAGCGATTGCAGGTGTGATTGCGCCTGCGCGCGATCGTCGTCATCCCAAGGCCGGTGAGGCGACATGTGATCGGCTTTTTCCCCTCGCTTGATGGTCTGGAAATCAAGACCGATTGTTCGGGCCAGCGCGGAGAAATCGATATGCGCGGTATAGATCCCGATCGATCCGGTGGTCGACAGGGGTTGCGCAAAGATCAAATCTGCGGGTGCCGAAACGTAGTACCCACCCGACGCCGCAACGTCGCCCATCGAGACAATGACGGGCTTGCCTGCTGCTCGAACGCGCGAAACGGCGCGGGCAATCTCATCGCTCGCTGTGACCGATCCTCCTGGGCTGTTGACCCGCAAGACCACCGCGCGAATGCTGCTGTCGTCGCGCGCATCGTCGAGGTTCTTGACCACGGTTCGTGAGCCTGTCGACAGATCACCCGCAAAGGGCAACGAGCTGGTTTTGTCGTCCACGATCGGACCTTCGATCATGATCACGCCGATTCGGGCGGCTGCCCAGGCGTCGCGGTGGGTCGGCGCCGACGAGGGATCCACCACGGGACGATCATCGAGGGTTGTGATTTCGGTTCGATTCTGAACGCCGTCCACAAGGCCGGCCGTTTTAGCCTCAGACGCGGTGAACGCGCCGCGATCCACCAGCGTTCGCAATCCCGCTTCGGTCAGGTTGTGGCTCGAACGTCCTTTCAATATCCCTGTGAGAATCCGCTCGAAGGCGTGCTCAACCATGTCGTCGGCGTTCTTGGCGACCGCTTCGGAAAAATCGGTTCTCACGAAGGGTTCCATTGCGCCCTTGTATTCTGCGATGCGCACGAGATCCACGCCGATGCCGAGGCGGTCGAGCGCATTCTTAAAGAACGTCACGGTTGATGAGAGGCCGTTCAGGTACAAGGAACCCGCGCGGTGCATGATCACCCGGTCGCAGGCGCTCGCGAGGAAGTAGGTACGGGTACTGGCGCTGGTAAAATAGGCATAGGTCTTCTTGCCGCGTGCCCGATGCGCGGCGATGAGATCGCGAAGTTCTTCGATGCGTGCGAGACCGAAGCCCACGTCGTCGACGTCGAACAACACGCCCGCGACGTGTGGATCGGAAAGTGATCGGCGCAGCCTGGTGGTCAGCGCGATAAACTGTGAGTCGTTTTTGACGCGTGAAAGATTGTGTTGTTCGACGCGAGGACTGCCCGAAATCGGCGCACGGCGATCGGCCGATAGGCGCAGCGCCATCGACATGCCGTAGTTGTCGCCCTCGGAGCCCGCCATCCCTTTGTCGAGTCCCGCGGGTACCGCATGGTGGCTCGACAGACCGAAAAGCGAAATGCCCATATGGTCCCAGTCGATGGCCAACCCCGCGGTGAAACGCGTTTCGTCTACGAGATTGGGAATGATTTCGCCCCGCAGTCGCTCGAACTGGCCCATGAGACGGATGCCCGCGCGCAGCCGGTAGGAAAACCGTCCATGGTAAGCGGGCGTGTTGCTGTCTTCCCCGATTCGGGCGCCTGCTGCCAGTTCAAGTCCGTCGGTTCCGAGGGGACGATACGCAAGTTCCGAGGCGTAGACTCGCGAGAGTTTGCGACCGTTGGATGTCTTCGGTGCGTTGAGGTCGCGCACCGCCACGCCGAGTCCCAACTGGCGCCAAGGTCGAATCGTAACACCAACGTCGAAAGTATCGAGATCGTCCAGGTAAGCAAGTGAATCGGCGTAGAAATGGTTCCATGCCATCCCGATACCGAAAGTTGTTGAACTGCGAAAAGCCAGCGCGTTCTGCAGTTTATTGACAGTGGGTCCCTTGCCGGGAAGGACCACGGATTGAAACGCAGCACCGTAGGTGGCGAAGCCAATGGGAAGCGCCAGAAACAATCCGCTGCCCGTTCCCGAACGCAGGGACGCTGCCTGTTGAGCGTTGACGAGCGCGGTAAAGGTGGTGTGCTCCACCATGCCGAGCTGGCCGGGATTCAACTCGATTGCGGTGGCGTCCGCATCGCCTACCAGTGGCCCGGTGGGAATATCGAGGCCGCGGGTGGGCGCGTTGGTTGCCGTATACGAAAGTTGCGCACGGGTCGTTGTGGCGAGGCCAAGCGTCATTGCAACGAACGCCAGGGATCGAAGGAACGGTTTGTTTCGGCTCATGAGCGTCGAACCTCCGAGGCCACTGCGGCCGCAACCAAATCACAGACGCGGCTGTCGAAGACGCCGGGGATAATGTAGTCGGCACACAGTTCTGTATCACTGATGCAGCTTGCGATCGCGCGCGCTGCCGCCATTTTCATTCCTTCGGTGATTTGGCGAGCACGCGTATCGAGTGCGCCGCGGAATATCCCGGGGAAACACAGGACGTTGTTGATTTGATTGGGATAGTCGCTTCGGCCCGTCGCCATGACCGCGGCATGTGGAAGCGCCTCTTCGGGTGTGATTTCTGGGTCGGGATTCGACATGGCAAATACGATGGGCGATGCGGCCATTGTCTTGATGTCATCGCCTTTCAACAAATCAGGCCCTGAAAGGCCGATGAACACGTCCGCTCCAATAAGTACCTCGCGCAAAGAGCCAGTGGCGCGCGTTTCGTTCGTCACGGCCGCAAATCCGGCCTTGGCAGAATTCATGTTGTCACGGCCAACGAAGAGCGCGCCTTGCCGATCGCAGCCGATGATTTTGCGGACACCCAGGTCACGCAGCATTTGCATGCACGCGGTTCCGGCCGCGCCGACGCCCGCAATCACAACGCGAATGTCTTCGATTTTCTTACCGACCACGCGCAACGCATTGATAAGACCGGCTGTCATGACGACTGCGGTGCCGTGTTGATCGTCATGAAATACCGGGATGTCGAGTTCGTTTCGCAGGCGCTGTTCAATCTCGAAACAGCGGGGAGCCGAGATGTCTTCGAGGTTAATCCCGCCGAACCCCGGCGCAATCGCCTTGACGGCAGCGACGATTTCCTCTGTGGTTTTGCAATCGAGGCAAATCGGCCAGGCGTCGATGTTGGCAAAGGTTTTGAAAAGCTGGGCCTTGCCTTCCATCACAGGCATGGCCGCGAAGGGCCCAATGTCGCCAAGACCCAGGACAGCCGATCCATCGCTGACCACGGCTACCGTGTTGCGCTTTATGGTCAAGTTGTAAACCTTCTCGGGTTGTTCTGCGATGGCGGTACACACCCGCGCCACGCCCGGGGTATACGCCATGGAGAGATCGTCGCGGGTGACCACGGGTGTCTTTGATCGCATTTCGATCTTGCCTCCAAGATGCATCAGGAAAACGCGATCCGAGACATGAAGCACCTTGACGTTTTGCAGCGCCCCGATGGCCGCCACCATGGTGTCTGCTGCGGACTGGCTCGCGCTGTAGACGGTCATGTCCCGAATCATCGTGTTGCCCTCGATGCGAACGATGTCGATCGCGCCGATGTTGCCCTCGGCATCCGCGATGGTGCGGGTGATTTGCGCAAGCGATCCGGAAACGTTGGGGATGGCCAGTCGAATGGTCGTCGTAATGTTCAAGCGGAGCTCCTGACTGCCTATTTATCTCAAAAAACCGGCGTCTGGTACCCCGCTTGCGGTGGAGGGCATTCACAACGTCAATCGGAAGGAATACATTGCCGATAACGATGCTCCGGGGTTTGGTTCGCCTGCTCAAGAAGCGATGGTTTTTATCCGCGCTCGGCGTTGCAGTGTCACTTGGGTTTACCGTGCGCGGCATCGCGCCCGCGATTCCGCGAGATGCGCCGGTCGCGGTGTTCATGTTCACGATGTTTTGCATCGGTCTTACCGCGACACCGAGCGCGCTCTTGCGCGCCTTGACGAACTGGCGCGCCACCCTCGTGAGTCTCGGATTTGGCTACCTGATCGCGCCTGCAATGGCGTTCGTTTCGGGTTGGGTGCTGCTCGATCCTGAGTCGGACCTCTTTCGGGGTTGGATTCT
>JAWXBF010000027.1:0-2565 GCA_034439895.1 Deltaproteobacteria bacterium | reverse complement strand
CAGATCGGATCGGACCGCCGACTGAGGAATCCAGGGAAAAGGTCGCATAGAGACGTGGGTTCCCAGTGGTCGAACCACGAAAGAGCCCCTTTCCAAGGCGCCGTACGTTTCATGCGAAGGTTCAGAACGTTTCTCTGACCTACTGAATTGATTCCAACCAAAAACTGTGGGAAGCACCAGGCTCCCCGCGCAAACGTCAACATCATGCCTAGATCTTCCAAGATCGGCTGAGCTGTCGATGGGTCGAATTGATTGCCATCCGTGCGTTCAATCATCCCTGCGTGGGTGATGCCATAGCCACCGGTCCGCCTGAGCCGCGATGCAAGGCCATCCTGGCCATCGAGCCCTCGAACGGAATCGATTGAGATCTTCCAATCCCCTGAACTGAGTTCGAGCCGCGCCATTCGAACCTGCTTTTGCCCTTGCGATTCGTCACATACAGCCGTTCCCACGTAGTCGATGAAATTGACCAAGTGAAACATCAACCGCGATTGATGGCCCGACGCCGACGAGGCGAAATCTTTCAGATGCCCTTCGACCCAATATCCCCGGGCATCAACACCACTGCCCGCCAGGCTCACATCTTCACGAATTCCTGCGTCAGGAACCACGAGCACGGTCGGCCTCCCACGCGCTGATACCCATGCGGCACCCTCCAGGCGCAGTCTGAATGCCAGCCGAGGTACCGGTAACCAAGCGATGCGCACGTTGATCTGTCCGTTGTGCGAGTCGGGCCCGATCAGCAGCTCGCCAGGACCGTCGTACAAATTGACGTCCTCACTGGGGATGGCGGTTTGAAAAACGGGAGTGGTCGCCCGTGTATAGTTCGCAGAGTCCGTCATCGCTTTGCCTTCGTCGTGGGTGACAGTATCAGGCGTATCGAAAACCAGGGTCTGTATCCCGCCCGGAAACTTTCGGGCCGCTGGCGGCGATAACCATGCATGAAGCGTGTGATCGTTGGCCTGGTGGTGGGCGTGTTGCTCGCCGTTCGCGCCGTCCCGAGTCGGGCGAGCCTTTGGGATGGGGACGCGGCGGTCATTTCTCAGTTGATCGCGCTGCTCGAACAGGCGCGGCAAACGCGCGACGCGATCCAGCGGGAATACGACTTGGTCAAAAGCCACGTCGAGTACGCCCGAACCGTCCTCGGTAAACTCCGCAATTCCGATTTCATGGAAGGGCTGCGCATTCTTCAAGAGGGCGAGTAGCGCCTGAACCACCTGCGACAAACCGATACACGCATCGGATGGCGCATCGACGAGGTGGATCGGAGTTTCGAGGCGCTGTTCGGTCGGAGGTTGTCGACGTTGTCGAAAGCCGAACTCGCGCGGCTCAAGAAAGACATGCGAGATGAGCGCAAAAAGAGCGCCAAAAACGCGGCCGTCAATCAGTCGTCGGCGGTCGACACGGCGGAGAAGAACTCGCGTCGTCTGCGCACGATCATGGAAACCGTGCAAACCACCCAAGGTGTGGTGGGCCAACAACAAGCCTCAAATCAATTGCTGTCGCAGCTTTCCGATCAAATGAGTGCGCTGTTGGTGATGCTTGCCACCACCAACAGGTTGTTGGCGACGGAGCAGGCTGGGGCGGCCGAGCGCGAAAATGTGCAGGAAGAAAAGAACAAACGCCGTCTACAACGCTCGCCCGCCGCCAGCGACAAGAGCAAAGGGGTCAAGCTGCCATGAGCGGTACGCCATCCAACGATCGTTTCGTCGCACAACCGAATGGCTCCAGTCGTTCCGATCTCGATGTCCGACTTGTGATCGAAGGGCAGATCGCAACCTTCGAGGTCGCGGGCGGCTTCGCTCGCAAACCGGTTCCGGCCGACGGTGTGATCGTCGAAACGACGACAACTACAATATTCATCCCGCTTGCCGCCCTTGTTGATGTGATGGGGCAGGGCGTTGAAAGAACGGAGCCTGCTGATGTCGCCCCGTGAGTTTCAAGATGGGCAATGGGTGCAGCTCATCGGCTCAATTCGGCAGGGTGATGCCGGGACCGTTCGCGGCAAGGCATGGGGCGAGGAACTGTATGACGTGATGGTGCTCGACGGTGAGCTGGTTCGGATTCCGGGATCCGACCTGGCGGCGATTGAAATGCAGGAACCGGTTGGCGGCGTTGACGCTGGATCGCTCATCGCGTCAAGCTTAGCTACTTCATGAGGGGATTTCTGTGGTTTTATGCTATAGTTGTAATGTGCGAGCTACTCCTTCTACTTCAAGTCACCGGGTGACTCGGGCGGTTTCGGCGGGACGAAAAGGGGGACTTCAGCGGGCGCGAAGTTTGTCTCCTTCAAGGCGCAATGAGATTGCTCGCGATGCTGGCCGTGCCCGATGGGGAGCTCTGCCGAACCGTTTCTGCCCGTTCTTCTGGAACTTTGATGCCGTGGCCTTGCCGGATTGGAAGGACTGCGTGCTGGTGAATCTTCTAGGCGTCGTGGATGACGACATACGGGAATGGTTGCTGTCACACTTTTCGATCCACGAGATCCGTCGATGGCTGTCGCGTCGAAAGGGTAGTGGGTTCAGCACTGCACAATTGTCGCGTTGGGTGAGCGCTCGAACGATT
>JAWXBF010000026.1:0-5668 GCA_034439895.1 Deltaproteobacteria bacterium | reverse complement strand
GGGGGGCAGACCATCGGTGATCTTTGTGGGAGACATGGCTAGCGATAGGGCGAGGTCACTCGATTTGATCTACCCAGAATACAGCAAGGAAATTTGGGGTACACCGTCGTTCACAAGAGCTTGCCTTTGGTTTGGTGGACGGTACCATCATCTGGCAGATGCGATAAGTTTTTTGCGTCGTTCAGATCGGTTGCCACCCCCGGTTTTCGCTCTAGTTTAGGGCGCGGCGTAGGTCGTTAGCACCTTGGGCGAGCCCGTGACTTCGATGGTTCCGATGACGACGCCCGTGGTCTCGGCATCCGCCGTACCCTTCAAACCCGGTTGCTTGCCACCAACCGAAATTTCAAAGGCGCCCGGCTCGATCATGCGGCGGTTCTCGTCGTCGATGATGGAAAAATCTTCCGGCTTTAGCTCGAAACGCAGTTCCTGACTGTTGCCCGCCCGGAGGCGAATGCGACTAAACCCCTTGAGTGCCCGAACCGGAACCGGTGCCGACGCCTCGACGTCGCGTACATACAACTGTACCACCTCGTCCGCGTCGATCGGGCCGATGTTCTCGACCTTGGCCGTGACGACCAGACCCTGGCCCGCCTCGACTGTTTCGGGAAGTTTCAACTCGGAGTAGCGGAACTTGGAATACGACAGCCCGTGACCAAAGGGAAAAAGGGGCGGCGTGGTCAGGTAACGGTAAGTTCTACCCTTCATGTCATACGATTCGAAGGGCGGCAACTGGCTGACCGATTTGTAGTACGTCATCGGCAATCGGCCCGATGGCGAATAGTCTCCGAACAACACGTCGGCCAGCGCCGTGCCGCCCGCCTGCCCGAGGTATCCGGTCGCCAGAATCGCCGGAACCTTTGCCGCAGCCTGCGTGATCGACAGTGCGCTACCGCCCGTCAAGACCAGCACGAGCGGCTTGCCGAGCGCGGCCAGACGATCCAGCAAGGCCTGCTGTGGCTTCGGCAAATCCAGGGTCTTTCGATCCCCGCCGTCGAAACCGGGAACTTTCACCGGCATTTCTTCTCCCTCAAGCCAGGGTGTCAATCCCAACACTGCGACAATGACGTCGGAAGCACGGGCAGTGTCGAGGGCGTTCTTCAACATGCGCGCGTCGTCGCCCACCTTGCCCATCGAAAGGCTAATGCCCGCGTCGCCTGCATACTCGCGCATGACGACCTCAATCGGCTCGGGCTTGTTGGCCTTCAGATCCACCTCGATGTAGCGCAACCAGGCCTCGTCGGGATCCTTGCCCGATTTCTGGAGAACCTTGCCTGCGATTTTCACGGTGTACGCCGAGTCCGCACGCACCCCGATCAAAAATTTACCGTTCTCGTCGGGCAGCAATCGTCCCGTCCAGCGCACGGCAAACCCATCGGCCGGCACAAACGCGTTCGGTGCACGATCGCCCCAGTTGAAGTCGATGAGGGGGTCGATCCGCTTTTGGGCGGCCTGACCCTCGGTGCTGAGCGTGTTGAAGTATTCGGCTCGCAAACCGCTCGCGGGGTTGCCGAGATCATCAATGTGGTTGAAATTTTGCGCTTGAATTGGTCGCATCGCGGGCAATCCCTCGGCAATGGACGATCCGGTCGAATATTCCACCCGTGCTTCCGGAATCTTTGCCCTGATCTCTTCCAGCACCCGGGTCATGCGCGGCGAGCGGCCAAAATAGTTGCCAACCGCGACATACGGATCGATGGCGACCGGGCCGACAACCGCAATGCGTTTGATCGAACGCTGCAGCGGGAGGGTTCCGCGGGCATTCTTCAGCAACACGATGGATTTGCGAGCGGCCTCGAGTGCGAGCTGATTGTGGGCGGGACCGGCAACCACCGAATACGGAATGGTGCTGTACGGAACATTTGCGTCGGGGTCGAAGAGCCCCAGACGAAAGCGGGCGGTGAATAGGCGCGTCAGCGATCGATCCACGTCCGCCACGGTCACAAGGCCCTTTTTGACCGCAGCCCCGAGGTGATCCCGATAAAACGTACCACAATTCAGATCCATGCCGCGACGGAGCGCCAACGCAGCGGCTTCGGGTTCGGTCCCAACCAGCTTGTGATCGGAAAATATATCCTTGACCGAGTCGCAGTCGGACACCACGTACCCATCCCACTTCCACTCGCCGCGCAAAATATCATCAAGCAAAAGCTTGCTCGCACACGCAGCCTCGCCCTGATAGCGATTGTAGGCACACATCACCGATGCGGCCTTCGCCCCCGCAAGCGCTTGCTGAAAATGCGGCAAGTAGCTGTCACGCAGATCGCGAACGCTGGTGAGCGCATCAAACTTGTGCCGAAGCGGCTCGGGGCCGCTGTGCACTGCATAGTGCTTCGGAGTGGCAATCGCCTTCAGATACTTCGGATCATCGCCCTGAATGCCCCTGACGAACGCCGCGCCCAACGTGCCGGACAGCAGCGGATCTTCACCGAAGGTCTCCATGCCCCGGCCCCAGCGCGGGTCGCGGAACAGGTTGATATTGGGCGACCAGAACGACAGCCCCATGTAGCGGCCTCGCATCTTCTTGCTGACAAAGCGATGGTACTTCGCACGGCCCTCGTCCGAGATGGCGGTTGCGATCCGCTTTATCAGATCTTCGTCAAACGTAGCACCCAGTCCGATGGGCTGCGGAAACACCGTGGCCTCACCGGCCCGCGCGACCCCGTGCAGTGCCTCGTTCCACCAATCGTAGGCGGGAACCCCGAGGCGATCGATGGCAGGGGCATCGTTTTGCAGCTGGGCTATCTTCTCGTCGAGCGTCAAACGGCCAAGCAGATCGGCCACACGCTCGGCGATGGGGCGGCTCGGATCGCGAAACGGATCGAGCACGGCAACGGTTGGCTTTGCGCCCTTGGTCTCGACTTTCTTCTCTTTACACGCGCCCGAGAACAGCACCAGCATCAGGGCGAGCGGGACCGAGACCGAGTGGGCGAAAGGGAACCTTTGACGAAGCATGGGCGGATTGTAACCGACTGTGCCCCTTGCACGGAATTTGGAGTAACGTTCGGATCCGGCCAGCCGCCATGGGGAGATCCAACCCGACCGTCTACGATATCGCATACCGAGCCGGCGTCTCGCAGGCCACGGTTTCGCGCGTATTGACGGGTCACGCCAAGGTCAGCGACGAAAAGCGCGCAGCGGTGATGGCGGCGATCGCGGCCTTTGACTACAAACCCAACGTGATGGCACAGGGCCTGGCTCGGGGGCGGACCCGCGCCATCGGCGTGCTCACGATGAGCACCGAAAGCCCCTACTGGGGACGCCTGTTGCGGGGCATTGAACAGAGTCTGATGGGAACGGGGTACCGACCGCTTGTGGCCTCGGTCGCAGGCCTCGGTAACCCGGGCGAGGCGCTCGACATGCTGCTCGAAAGCCAGATCGAGGGGTTGATCTTGCTTGGGGGTCCGATGCCGGAGAAGACCACACAGCTTGTGGGCGAAAACTTCCCCGTGGCGGGAACGGGCCCGGTGACGCCGGGTCTTGAACCGTATTTCATTCAGTCCGACAACACCGAGGGGGCGCGCCTTGCGACCCAGCATTTGCTGGATCTGGGGCACCGCCGAATCGCGCTTGTCACGGGACCGGTGGACCACAGCCACGCGTTGACCCGTCGACGTGGTTACGAGATGGCGCTGTCGTCCGCCGGTGTTACGGTTGACGAAACGATCATCATTCACCACGGCTTCAACGAGACAATGGGCGCCGAGGCGACGAAGATCCTGCTCGACCGCACCCGCGACTTCACGGCGATCTTCACCACGAGTGATCAGGTCGCCTACGGCGTGGTGCTACACCTGTGGCAACAGGGCATCCGTGTTCCGGATGACGTGTCGATCGTGGGATTTGACGATCAGGAGCACGCCCGGTTCACCACCCCGCCCTTGACCACAATCCGGATCCCGCTTTTGGAAATGGGCGAGGCACTTGGCAAGATGATCGTCTCGCGCATCGACGAGGACGCCGTCCCCTGGAGCCCGGGCGAGTTCGCCACCTCTCTCGTCATACGACAGTCGACCGCGCCGCCTCGATAAATGGACGGGATGCTTGGATTTCGGCCAATAAATACGGTTGGATGGGCACGCGAGCGAGGAGGCTCCCCCCGCAGCCCGCGCAACAATTCCAGTGGATCTACTGTACCAAGTTTAGTACAGTAATTTTGTATCTTGGCCAAAACTTCCAAGCTGACACCTACGCTCGCTTGCGTATTTTTCCGCACCAGTGCGGGAAAATGAGCCAGTGCGCGAATGGCTTCTCGAACTGGATGCTGAGGTCCGTAAGCAGATCGGTGAAGACATTCAGTACGTTCAGTGGGAAACGCTCGTGCGAGCGTCGGCTGCGGTTGGAATGAATTTCGAGCCCCGCCTTGTTGCCGCACGCAAGGGGTCGGTATCCGCCAAGGTAACGCATCAACGAAAGCACGCAGTTCGACGCTAAGATTCCTGCCGTCGTGCTCCGCGGACCGCGGCAGTGTGGCAAGACCACGCTGGCCCGAATAGTTGTCGTCCGAATCGCTCGCGGGAAGGCTGGCCGTGCTGGAATTGTCGCCTCTGGTATTGCCTGAAGTTGGTGTGACACGATTGGACGAGCTGTGGCGCTTTGGTGGGTTTCCGAATGGCGGCATTCTGGATCCCGACGCGTTTCCGACCTGGCAGGACAGCTACCTGCAGCTTGTGGCGTACCGCGATCTGCCGCTTTGGGGGCTACCGGCCAAGTCCGTGGTCACGGAGCGCCTCTTCCGCATGCTGGCTGCGCTGCACGGTGGCATCCTGAACTTGACGAAGCTCGGTCAAAGCTTGGGACTCACCCACCCAACCGTCAGTTCGTATCTTGATTTTCTCCAGGGCGCTTACCTTGTTCGCATGCTGCCGCCGTTCGAGGCCAACTTGAGAAAACGGCTGGTGAAAAGTCCCCGGGTTTATTTGCGCGACACGGGTCTACTGCATGCGCTTGCCGGTCTGCGCGACCACGACGACCTCTTTTCTGCACCGTGGGTCGGCGCAAGCTGGGAAGGCTGGGTGGTCGAACAGATCATCACCACAAGGCGTATCCGGGATGAACGTTTTCAGCCGTTTTTCTTTCGATCCCACCATGGTCTCGAAGTGGATCTCGTGATCGAAAAGGGCGACGCGCTGGAACTCATCGAGATCAAATTGACCACCGCCCCATCTCCAGAAGATTTCTCAGCGCTCACCAAGGTTGCTCAGTTGTTGGGTGAACATCGCAACCGCAAATGGAGGGTACCCAGTGGTCGGTTGATCTGGCAACCTATCTCGCTCACTGCGGTGGGTAGAAGCGGGGATCTGTGTTACGGCGCGGACGATATGCCTTCACTGCGGCGCTAGACCTTCGCCTTCGCGCCCCCGCCCGCCTCCTGCTCGCGCCTCACCGCTCCACAAGCCCGGCGTCGCGCAGGCTGCGTCGCACCGCCCGGAACACGTCGTCGAACGGCGGAAGTGCCGTCATTTGCTGGCCGAGGCGAACGGCCCAGAGCTTCCTGTACCGCGCTTCCTTCGTCGCGACCTCGGCAGTCATCGCCTCGCGCGTGCGACCGCGGAAGGCGAGCTTGGCCTCGACCTCGGGGATCAGCGTCGAGAAGTCGATAAGCCCCTCGCTCGTGAGGTGCCAGAGATCGTAGAGGTCGCGAGGCTCGTTGCGGGCCTTGTCGGTCAGC
>JAWXBF010000025.1:0-14893 GCA_034439895.1 Deltaproteobacteria bacterium | reverse complement strand
GGGCACTTCAACAGACGATGAGGGCTCCATCGCCTCGGTCATTTCTTCGCGAGGGCCGCGGGTAACCAGGCAGCCGTCGCCAAAGAAGTCTCCTTCCGTACGGTAGGCAAGCGTGAGCTCTTTGCCATCGCGGGTGACCTTGGAAACTTTCACGCGACCACCGATGAGAAAATGGACACCCTTCGATCGATCGCCCGGCAGGTAAATCACCTGTCGCGCACGAAAAGTGTTTAGTTCCGGAGACTTGACGAGGTTTTCAAGCTCCTCGATTGAGGCATGGGTGAGCAGATGGGTCTTGCGTAGAAGCGCCCCAATTTTCTTGCTCTCCACCGTTGCCATCCATCGGTCATAACAGTGGGGCTCCGCGAAGACAAGCCCGGAATTGTCATCTGGACTACATTTTGACACTGCGACGAGGCGAGCTCCGGGCCACCGTTCGAATCCCAACAAGGACCAGGGCGGAGGCCCCGAGGACGAGCGCGTATTGATGGGTCGGCGCTGATTTCTCCACCACCGATTCGGCCCCGTATGCCGAAAGCAAAATCACGATGCCGTTGTTGAAGAGGTGGGCCACCATCCCGGGGACGATCGAACGGGAACGCAGCGCCAACCAGCCCAGCATCAGGCCCAGACAGAAGGTCGGTAGCAGTCGATAGAGATCGAGATGAAAGAGTGAAAACATCGCGGCCTGAATCGCGATGGCGACCCGGGGTGAGAAACTGCCCGCCATGCCGCGCAGGATGGGTCCGCGAAACAGAACTTCTTCACAAATGGCAGGCGTCACGGCGACCAGCAAGAAGGTGAGCCAAACCGGTCGGTCGCCTTCTGCAAGAAGCAATTTTTTCAGGAGCTCCGTCACTTCGGCGGGTGGCTTGGCGACGACTTCGGTCAACGTGCCGACGACGATCCAGGCGCCGGCGCCCATCAGGGCGGCTCCCACTGCGGCACCCACGGAGGGCAAGCGCCAACCAATCGCATCCGCAACACGCCATCCACGCAGGCGAACGTACACAAACACAAAACCAAACATGCCAAGCCACTGAGCCGCAAAGAGACCCGCCACATGGAAGCGCATCTGCAGCGGCATCGACGCGAGGAAAATAACGAAGGCGAGCGCAAAGGCCAGCAGGGAATCCGGTGCGGTGATCGTGGCTTCAACCACCGTGCGGGTGGCAACGGGCGAACGGTTCGCGGGATCGCGGATTGCCAACAGACGTTCCGGATTCCAAAGATGGGCGGCCAGTCGCATCGCCAGCACCGCGTAGAGTGCAGTCGAGAGCAGCACGAGCAGGGTGGTTAGCGGTGCCGCATCGGCAAGAATCAGATCGCGCAGGTAAAGGGTGATGTTCACGCCTGGCACAAAGGCGAGCGCGGGGGTCAGCGGATAGTCCCCAATGCTCGCCACGACAGACGGCACGAGAAAGAGCGAATAGAGGGGCGTGAGAAGATTTTGTGCCTCCTTGAAGGTGCGTGCGATGGCGGCGGCGGCAACCATCAGCGACGAGAACAAGAATGCCGAGGGCAGCATGCCGACGGTTGCCAACAACAGCCGAACCCACGGAATGGGGACCTGCTTGTCGGGATCGGCCATCGACAGCACCTGAACGAAGGTGAGTGCCATCGAAAGCAAGTTCGCGAGTCCGGTCAGGATCGCTATCACCGATACCGACAGGATCTTTGCAAGCAGGAGGACTGAGGCCTGCACGGGCATGACCAGCGTGGTTTCGAGGGTTCCCCGTTCGCGCTCTCCGGCCGTCGCGTCGATGGCGGGATAAAAAGCGCCGAGGAGCAGCATCAGTACCACCATCAGCGGCAATACGCGCGATAGCAGGTAGCCGCTGCGGGCTTCATCGGTCGAAAGATCCTCGCCGTCGACGCTATATCGCAACACGCAGCCATCAGGCAACTGGCCTTCAAGATGTTCGCGCACCCGGGCTTCGGCACGACGGGAGGTTTCACGGGCGCTGTCGTGGACAAGCGCCACACGCAAACGCGCATCGGCGCCTTCCATGGGCTTGACGAGGACATCGATGCGTTCTTGCGCAACGTCCTGCGCCTTCGCGTTTTCCAGCAGGACGAACCGTTTCGGTTCTTTGCTCGTCAGTGTGCGAAGCTCTTGCGTGATGGTTTTGTAGGCCGGATGTCCCGGTGATTCTGCGGGGATCCCCACCCGGGAGGGGCGCTCATCCAGTCGGGATTCTCGCGCGGCTGTCACCTGTGTGGAAAGCAGCGCAAGCAGGGGATACACCACCAGCGGAAAGAGCAACATGACGAGCAAGGTGCGACGGTCGCGCAGCGTCTCGCGCATCTCCTTGACGAAGATGAGGCGAAGCTCGAAGGCCATGCGGGACAAGTTCATGGCGTGGCTGTTCCCGACAACGAGGAGGTCACACCGACCGCACTGAGAAACGCAGCTTCAAGACTGAGCGCGCCCGTTTCTGCGCGCAAACTGGTGGGTGTGCCTTCCCGGATAAGGCGGCCCTCGTGCATGAAGCCCACGCGATCGCATAGCAATTCGGCTTCGGCGAGATAGTGTGTAGAAAGTACGATTGCCTTTCCACGAGCGCGCTCGGCCGAGATCGCATCACGCAATCCCTGTGAGGCAATGACGTCGAGACCGGTCGTGGGTTCGTCCAGAATCAAGACGCCGGGATCGTGGACCAGGGCGCGGGCGATCGACACGCGTTGCTTTTGTCCTGTGGATAACCCTTCACAGCGGCGATCGAGAAGGCTTTCGAGGCCAAGACTTTCAGAAAGCT
Organism: Deltaproteobacteria bacterium; assembly: GCA_034439895.1. Taxonomy (GTDB): domain Bacteria; phylum Myxococcota_A; class Polyangia; order Fen-1088; family Fen-1088; genus JAWXBF01. The sequence goes on along the minus strand of JAWXBF010000025.1, from coordinate 12,134 downwards.
TCGCGATGCGTGCCTCGATTCGATTGGCTGGCACACCGTAGAGCGAGGCGGTGTATCGCAAGAGCTCACGTGCGCTCAGGCGTCCGTAAAGTCCCGCAGATCCTGTTAGAAATCCGATGCGGCGCCGGATCTCGATGGGATCGGGTCCGACTGGAAGCCCATCGACCTGCGCGTGACCGCCGTCGGGTTTGAGGAGTCCCGCCAGGATACGCAGGGCGGTGGTTTTTCCAGCACCGTTTGGACCCAACAAGCCGTAGATTTCACCGGCGGCAACGGAAAAGGACAGGCCGTCCACCGCGCGCAAGCTGCCAAAGCTTCGCTGCAAATCAAGGACGACGATTCGGTTGGTCACGCGCGATTGAGCGTACCGCAAAAACAAAAAGGCCACCGACGTTTGCCGATGGCCTTCTCGCGAAAAAGCGAATGTACGCTTCGTCTCAGGCGATTGCGTCTTTGGCAGCCTTGACCGGACGGGCCTTGATGACCTTACGGGCGGGCTTGGCCTTGAACACGGCAGGCTCGCCAGTGAACGGGTTGATACCCTTGCGTGCCTTGGTGGCAGGCTTCTTCTGGACAACCATGCGAACGAGACCGGGAACCACGAACAGACCGTTCTTCTTGAGCTCTGTGTAGCCGATCGATGCGATCGTTTCCAAGAGACCCTTCACGTCTTTTCGTGCAATTTCGGACTTGTCCGAGAGGGTTTGAATGAGTGACGATTTTGAAAGCGGACCTTTTGCCATGTTTTTTTTCCTTTGGTACGGCGGTGCAAACCGATGCGTCACTGTAACTGAATTTTTTGGGGTGCAAGAAGAAAAATACGATTTTCCCGAGAAAAAACGACGATCAGAGTGTTTTTCTTCTTTGAATCGAAGTCACGTCGCCAAGATCGCAGCAGAAAACACTGAAAATCATGGGTGATCGCAGCGCTACGCAAGTGCGGAACGGATGCGAGGCAGCCATTCGGAACGGAATTTTTCATCCGGCATGTTCTCGATAACACCATTTGCTACCGGGAAAAACGCCCAGTGCTCGGTGTGTGTGAACGACGCCCCAGGTGCCAAGTTGACAAGCGGACTCAACGTTTCAAGCTCGAGGATGTGGCTGTCGGTGTAACACTCGAAGTTGCAGCCACTGTCGGGATACACGGCCGATTTGATGTTGGGCACGGTTTTTACGAATAGAAAACCATTCTGTACGTAGCCAACCCACCCCTCGGTCAAACGCAATCCGATCTTGGTGGCCGCAACATTTTCTTGCTGGCTCACGCGGATCATCTGTTCGCGAAACGACCAGCGCTTGTCATCAAAGGAGAAGTAGGGCCACAAAGACATCGAGAATTGCGGGCCAAAATCCTCGGCGGTTGCGTTCGCCGCACCTTCAGGATGGTGGACTTTCTCGGGCAAGGGAATGAGGCCTGTGCCGCCCCGAGGCATGATCGTCAGCGCCCACACCGAGATCGGTCGAGCGGTCGTGCCCTGGTTGGTTACGGTGTGTTCGATGCGCAGACGGCTGCCGGTGCTCGAGAGGGATACGGCCATCTTGCGTTCGAGTTGAGACGGATCGGGTGGCGCTGTGACAACGACTTGTTCGCCCTCGATCGCGTGTGTCACGGTGGCGTTATCGATGGCGTAGGTTCGCGCCGGATCTTCGGGTGAGGTCCAGAGGCGATGTCCACCCCGAATGATCCAGCTGGATTCGCCCGATTTTCCGAGCTGATCTTCCATCACGCCGAGCAGGTTGCGCGTCCCGCCCGCCGGGCCGTATCGCAGGATGCGCGGACCGACATCGAGTGTGATCAGCGCTTCGGCTTCACCATTGCGCAGCAAAAGGTTGTTCTTCCAGCCGCCATAAGCGACCACCTCGATCTCGACTTTGTTGCCCATGACAGAACTACAGACAGATGATCTTTTCGGGGAACTCGCTGCGAAACCCCTTGGTTGCGTTGCGGGTATCGACAACCAATCGGGCACGCTCAACCAGCTTGCGGTGATCCACGGCGCGGTGATCAGTGGTGATGACGACGCAATCAAAGTCACCGGCTCGGTCGGGATCGACTCTCGTGACAGGGCCGCCCACGTCCAGCGTGTGAACGTGCGGATCACAGTAGCTCACCTCGGCGCCGCGTCGGTGGAGCAATTCGATGACGTCGATTGCGGGCGATTCGCGCATGTCATCAATGTCGCGTTTGTAGGCAACGCCGCAGACCAGGATCTTCGAGCCCTTGACGGCTTTGGACTGTAGATTCAGCGCATCGGCCACGCGTTGCACGACAAAAGCTGGCATGCCCGAGTTGATCTGATCGGCAAGCTCGATGAAACGAGCCTGTACCTTCATCGTCTTCATCTTCCACGACAGGTAAAGCGGATCGACGGGGATGCAGTGTCCGCCAAGCCCCGGACCAGGGAAAAAGGGCATGAACCCGAAGGGTTTGGTGGCGGCGGCCTCGATGACCTCCCAGGTGTCGAGGCGCAGATGTTGGCACAACATGGCGATCTCGTTGACGAGCCCGATGTTGACCGCTCGGAAGGTGTTTTCGAGCAACTTGACCATCTCTGCCGTGTCGGTCGATGAGACCGGGACCACGGTGTCGATGAAGCATGCGTAGAGTGCCTTGGCACATTCAAGTCCGATGGGGCTTGAGGCGCCTATCACCTTGGGGGTGTTCTTGGTGTGATATCTGGGATTGCCTGGATCCACCCGTTCGGGTGAGAAGGAAAGATAGAAGTCCTTGTCGGGAACAAGGCCGCTCGCCGCCAGAGTCGGTGCGAGCACTTCGCGGGAAAAACCCGGGAAGGTGGTGCTTTCAAGGACGATCAGTTGATCGCGGTGCAGCCGCGGCGTGATGAGGCTTGCTGCGTCCAGAATGTAAGAGTTGTCTGGATCACGGGTTTTGTTGAGCGGCGTCGGCACGCAAATGATCACCACATCCGAACGGGAAATCACGTCTGGATCGGTGGTCGCCGTGATCTTCCCGCTCCGGACGAGTGGCGCGAGCGTCGTTGAAGGGACATCGCCGATGTAGGACGTGCCCGCATTGATGGCGTCGACCTTGCTTTGCTGCTTGTCGATGGCGGTTATTTTGAAACCGGCCTGAGCAACTTCGACCGCGAGGGGTAATCCCACGTAGCCTGCGCCAATGATGACAATTTCGGCCTGTTTGTTTCGGATGCGTTCGAGCAGGTGTTGGCTCATGGTTGCCGAGCAAATTACCTAATTTTCACGCAATAACAAAACCCCGACGAAAGAATCGCCGGGGTTTTGTTATAACGCGCGGGCTTTGCCCGTTTAGTAGTGGACGCCGCAGCCGTATGATTTTGTGGTCTTGACCTCGACGGGCTTGCCCGCCATCGACGCCGTGAGTGCGGCGGAAACGTAGTTCTTTGCACCGTTCACATCATCCGTTTCGGTGGAGGGCCTGTCATCAATGGCACCCGAATAGACGAGTGTTCCCTTGGAGTCGATGACGAACATGTGGGGCGTCGTCTGCGCCTCGTAGGCCTTGCCGATGGCGCCTCCGGAATCCAGCAAGATGGCGGTGGCGTGTGAGCCCTTCTCCTTGGCCGCGGCGTTTGCATCCACCCCCTCTTCGTTGCCCTGTTTGCCCTTGGCCGACGACACGACGGAGAGCCATACCACGCCCTTCTTGGTCCACTCCGTTTGCAACTTCTGCATGTTTTGGCTGTCGTAATGCTTTTGCACATAGGGACAGCCGTGGTTGAGCCACTCCAGAACGATATATTTGCCGCGGTACTGCGCCAAATCGTGGGTCTTTCCGAGTGAGTCCGTCCCTTTGAATTCCGGTGCAGGTTTGCCGACCTTCGGGGCGGCTTGCGCGGTCGCGGTCGCGAGCAAGGCAAAGGCGGCGATGAAGAACAGGGATTTGAATTTAGACGTTGTCAACATGGGGGTTCCTTCCGATGAGTCTGTGTTACGGATTGCGGCTGTTCCGGCAGTAAAAAGTGCGCCTATTTTCCCTCGAGGGCAGCAAGGACGATGCCCTTCGTGAGCACCGAGGGCAGCGCGGTCGGCGGACCCTTGGAACCAGGGGCGTAGTAAAGGTAAAGCGGAACACCCGCTCGACCGTGCGATTCGAGTTCCGCAGCGATGGTGTCGTCCTGCTGCGTCCAGTCGCCCTTGAGCGTCGCAACATTGAGACTGGAAAATGCCTGCCGGATCTCGTCAGTCTGGAACACGGTGACCTCGTTGGCCTTGCAACTGATGCACCACGCGGCCGTAAAGTTCACGAAAACCGGGCGGCCTTGGGCGCGCAGGGCGTTGACGCGTTCCGAAGACCACGCCTCCCAGGTGCCATCCCCGGCATTCGTGTTGCGAACCAGCGTGCTCGGGTCGGGCGTTTGTATTGCAAATACAATTCCCGTCGCGGAAACCCCGAGTGCGAGCAGCATCACCAAAAACGACTTGCGATCGCTTTGCTGGTAGCGTCCGTAGATCCAGGCGCCAAGTGCCAAAACCAGCAACGCGGCCAGCACCTTGAAAGCCGTCATCGAATCGGTGAGTTGTGAGTAGACCGCCACCAGCCACAGTGCCGTGCCAAACATGGGGAAGGCGAGGACCTGGCGCAGGTGTTCCATCCATCGACCCGGCCTTGGCATCGCCGCCAGCACCCTCGGAAAATAGCCGAGCAGGGCATAAGGGGAGGCCATGCCAAGCGCCACGGATGTGAAAATCGCCATGGCCGCCACGGTATTCTGCGTGAGCGCAAAGCCAATCGCGGGTCCCATGAAGGGCGCTGTACACGGGGTGGCAACGATGACGGCGAGGGCACCTGTAACAAAGGATGAGAGGAGCGCCTTGCGTGGCGTGGGCGCGCTGCCTCCGGGTGTGATGCCACCGAACGAGCCGAGGCGCGTGAGACCTATGCCGATTTCAAACACACCCAGCAGGTTGAGCGCGACGAGGGTCATGAGCACCGCAAGGATCGCGATGAAACCCGGCGATTGTAGCTGAAAGCCCCAGCCGAGCCTGGCGCTGCCCGCGCGCAGAATCAGCAGGGCTCCGGCAAGCGACCAGAAGGATACCAACACGCCGAGGGTGTAAGCCCATCCGTCGCGACGTGCAGCTTTGGCATCGTGGGTGTGTCGTACCACGCCCAGAATCTTCAGCGAAAGGACGGGGAAAACACAGGGCATCAAGTTGAGTATCAGCCCGCCCGCAAACGCGAGCAGCAACACCATCAAGAACCCCGGCGCAGTCTTCGAGGGTGCAGCGGCGGCAGGTTTCGTTGTGGCAACGGCTGCCTGCGGTTTGCCTCGAACGATGGTCTCGTCGAAATCAAAGGTTCGACGTGGGGATGGGCCATCGATGACGATCAATCCGGCGAGCTTGGGCGCGGGCTCATCCCGGGCGTTGTCGACCTTTAGTTGCAGGCTGATGCCGTCTTTGCGGAACTCGATCGCCTGCTTGGCCGAATGCGAAATCAGGAGCGATTCATAGGGGAAGAACTGGACGAGGGGCTTGTCCACAAGCGCTGCCGGGTCGAGATTCAAATCGACGATAAAATGATCGGTCTCCTGGATTACACGCGCTGCAATACGTTTTGGCTGTTCCTGCTCGGCAAGTTTGAAGAGTGCCGTGTGGATTTCATTGGCCGGCGTGAGACTGGTGCGAACCGGAAGTGTGATCTTGAGATCGGCCTGACCCGGGACACAGGTTTCGTGACACACGAGCCAGCGCGCGGCGACGGTGATCGGGAGCACGTCGCCTTCGTTCCACTCCGGTGCCAATTCAGCCGGGATCTGAATCGTGACGGGAAGCAGCAGCTCTTTTTCGTAGCCGTAATTCAAGAGCGGCCCCATCGGCAGCGCACGCGGCGCAGGCCACACGATTGGCCCGGCGGTCAGTCCTTCTGGCAAGATCCACTTGAAGCGCGGCGCCTCGCCAGAGTCGCCCGGGTTCTTCCAGTAAAGGTGCCATCCGGCTTCAAGCTCGAAGTGCACGCCCACGGTGACGGGTTGTCCTCGTACCACCGAGGTGGCGGGTGACACGAGTGCCACCTGCAAGTGATCCGATTGCACCGGGTTGGCGCGGGCCGGCAACGGCACGAGCAGCACGGAAAATAAGGCCAACGCGGGACCGAGGAGCTTGGGTGAAAATGGGTGCATTGTTCAGCTGAGGCGGGAGTTTATGATGAAATGGTCTGGACGTTGGACTTGTAAAAGGATGTTTACGTTACAGGTTTTGCGCGATTCGGGTGCGGCGGGTCCTTACAGCACGCTTTTGATAAAGCGGCCGGTGTGACTCGCCGTGGCGCGCGCCACGTCCTCCGGCGTCCCCTCGGCGACGATTTTGCCCCCGTCCGGACCCCCTTCCGGGCCGAGGTCAATCACCCAGTCAGCACATTTGATGACATCCAGATTGTGTTCAATCACGATCACGGTATTGCCGGAATCCACGAGGCGATTGAGCACAGCGAGCAGCTGTTCGATATCGGCAAAATGCAACCCCGTCGTCGGTTCATCCAGGATGTAGATGGTTCGACCCGTGTCACGTTTCCCCAGTTCACGGCCCAGTTTGATGCGCTGGGCTTCGCCGCCCGAAAGGGTGTTGGCGGGTTGACCGAGGCGGATGTAGCCAAGTCCGACTTCGCGCAAGACTTCCAGGCGTTGTCGCAATCGCGGTACGTTTTGCAAGAGCGCCATCGCCTCGGTGATGGTCATGTTCAGCACATCCGCGATGGAAGCGCCTCGGTAACGGATCTCCAGGGTTTCCCGATCGTATCGCTTGCCCCCACAGACTTCGCACTGCACGTACACGTCGGGGAGAAAATGCATTTCGATGCGGATGATGCCGTCACCCTGGCAGCGCTCGCAGCGTCCGCCCTTCGTGTTGAATGAGAACCTTCCCGACTTGAAGCCACGCGTCTTGGCCTCGGGCAGTTCGGCGAAAATATCGCGAATGAAGGTGAACAGCCCCGCGTAGGTCGCGGGGTTTGAACGCGGCGTGCGCCCAATGGGACTTTGATCGATGTCGATCACGCGATCCAGATGTTGCAATCCCTCAAGGCTCTCGAAGGGATTGGTCGGTGCCTTGCCGCCCGCCAGCAGATTTCGCAGGGCCGGCAAAAGCGTGTCGACCACCAGACTGGATTTTCCCGAGCCCGAAACCCCGGTGATGCAGGTCAAGGTACCGAGCGGGATCTGAAGGGTCACATTCCTGAGATTGTTGGCGCTGGCCCCGCGCAAGACAAGCTTGCGCTTGCCGGGTGTGCGACGTTTCCCGGGCGTGATGCGCTTTTCGCCCGACAGATAGGCGCCGGTGAGCGAGTTCGTGTTTTCGATGATTTCCGTGGGTGTTCCGGCCGCGACAACCTTGCCACCCAGTTCGCCCGCGTACGGTCCCATGTCGATGACATAATCGGCCGCCCTGATGAGGGCTTCGTCGTGTTCAACGACCAGCACCGTGTTGCCCAGATCGCGCAGCCGAAGCAAGGTTTGCAAGAGGCGTTCGTTGTCGCGCGGATGCAGGCCAATCGAAGGCTCGTCAAGGACGTACAACACGCCGGAAAGTCCCGAGCCAATCTGGGTCGCAAGGCGTATGCGCTGGGCCTCACCGCCCGAAAGCGTTGCGGCACTTCGATCGAGCGACAGGTAGTCGACGCCGACCTCGACCAAAAAACCAAGCCTTTGCGTCACCTCGCGCAGGATTCGATCCGCTATCAACCGATCGCGCCGGGGCAAATCCACAGTCTTGAAAAAATGCAGCGCCGCGCGCGTGGTCATCCGTGTCACGCCTGAAATGTCCTGGCCACCGATCCGAATGTGCCGGGATTCGATTCGCAACCGCGTGCCCTCGCAGTCGGCGCACGGCGTCTGGGCCATGTACTGCTGCATTTCCTCCAGCGCGGTCTGCAGATCTTCGCCGCCGTCGCCCGAGCCGCGCTCACCCTTGCCGTATTCGGCGAAGCGCTGTTCCAGGTTGTGCAACACGCCTTCGAAGGGTTGTTTGAACGTGTGTTTTCGCCCGTTGCGCTCGACCTTGAACTCAACAATCTCTTTGCCTGAACCGTGCAAAAGCAGGGTCTTGATCTTCGGTGGAAGCGATTTCCAGGGCGCGTTGAGGTCGAACTCAAAACGGACTGCGAGGGTATCGAGCAGCTGCTGAAAATGTGCTGCGTTTCGACGCTCCCAGGGTAGGATGGCCCCCTCGCGCAACGAAAGCTCCGGATCCTGGACGATGAGATCGGGATCGAAGCGACGGTGAACGCCCATGCCATCGCAGGTCGTGCAGGCGCCAAGCGGACTGTTCCACGAAAACATGCGTGGGGTGATCTCGGGATAGCGCGTGCCGCAATCGGAACAGGTGGCACGCTCGGAAAAAAACAGATCGTCTCCTTCGAGCGGCGTCACGCGCACGAGGCCATCGGAAAGTCGCAGGGCGATCTCGATCGAATCGGCGAGGCGCTGCCGGATGCCGTCTTTTTGTACGAGCCTGTCGATGTACACGTCGATCTGGTGTTTTTTACGGGCGTCGAGGCTTATCGTGTCATCAAGCTCGAGCAACTCGCCATCGATCTGCGCGCGGACGTAGCCGTCCTTCATCAGGCGCGGGAACAAATCCTTGAAGTCCCCTTTTTCCCCACGGACGACCGGTGCCAGCACGGAGAATTTGGTGCCCTCGGGTAGTTTTAGAACCCGATCGATCATCTGATCGAGGGTGTGGGCGGCAATGGGTTTGCCACAGGTCCAGCAATGCGGCACACCGATGCGGGCCCACAAAAGCCGCAGGTAATCGTAGATCTCGGTGACGGTTCCGACGCTTGAGCGCGGATTGCGCGAAGCGGACCGCTGTTCAATGGCAATGGCGGGTTGCAGGCCGTCGATGAGATCGACATCGGGCTTGTCCATCTGATCGAGAAACTGTCGCGCGTAGGCCGAAAGGGATTCGACATAGCGGCGCTGTCCCTCGGCGAAGATCGTATCAAACGCGAGCGACGATTTTCCCGAGCCCGACAACCCCGTCACCACCACGTATTGATCGCGGGGGATCTGGACGTCCACGTTCCGCAGATTGTGCGTACGGGCTCCTTTGACGACGATGTGGCGCATGAGCGGGCGGGGAACAGCGTGTCAGAGATAAGGCAAGGCGGCGAGGCAAAAAGCGTTGCCAAACGAGGCGCCGGTCTTGGCGCGACTGCGCAACGGGGTCTTTTCGCTCGCCCGGTGGCTTCTTGCTCGACAGGAGCGAAACGGTGGCCTTGTCGCTCAAAGCCAGTTCAGGGATCGTCTGATCCCAGGGTTAGATCGACGTTGGCCACCACGGTGGGCTCATCGCCAGAGACGCGAAGTTCCAGCTGGTTTCGACCGGGTTTGAGCTCGCTTGTGACAAGTGGTACGGATACCGCGCGCCAGCTCGACGAAGCCGACACGTAAGGGAAGGAAACGGTGTTCCAGGCGCCACCGTTCCACCGCAGTTGCAGGGCACCTGAACGCAGGTTTTGTACCGTCAGATTCAGCGTCGCCGAAGTGATCTGACCGACATTGACCCCCTCGAACGAAAGCGATTGCTGTGCACCCGGGCGCAGCGCGTAGCCGGTATTGAAAAAGGGCAACGATCCTACACCCCATGAAGCGATCGATTGCAAGGCATCGGGAACGTCGTACGCCCTCGGCGTCGAAAGGCGGGGACCATCAAAGGCGATGTCGTCCCAGCTCCGCGTCGAGTCGGCCGGGTCACCCCATTTGGTGGGCGAGGCCTGCACCTGCACAAAGTGAACGTACGCTCGAACGAGCGGCAGCTGCAATCCGGAAAGGCGTGCGACAGTTCGCAAGACAGAAGCATCGTCCGGGTTTGAGGCCCACAGTTCCACGATGCCATTGCCGATGCGCAACTCCATGCGATTCGTCCGACCGGCGAGGGTATCGAAACACGAATGAGCGTCGAATGTGGGGACGCCGTGGCGTGTCACGATCCGATGGTTGTCGACCAACAAGACTTCGGACAAGCTATTTTGCCCCTCGCCGCTCGGACACACGGCATGGAACACGAAGCCGAGACCGCGACGGGGCAGGGTCTCCATCGCGGGTGCGTCGTCGTGGGCCGCAGAAATGGGTTCATCGACCAGCCAAACCTCGAACCAACTTCCCTGTCGCTGCCAGGCATCCACCCCAAATTTGAGCAAGCCCGTCCGACCCGAGAAATCAAAGGGCTGCCGAATGCGCAAGGTGTGGAACGCAAAGCCCGCCGTGTCGCTGTCGCGCAAAGTCTGTCGTAATACGGTTTTGCCACGATCGTCTTGGCAAAAAAAAGAATCATTTTCAGGGGTCACCGTGCGAGCGCCCGTGCAATCGATGGCGGACGCCGTCTCGAAGGCGTTGAACTGTCCCTGGGGGACATTGATGGCCTTGGTCAGACGCGAAACACCCCAACGGGTCTCATCCAGATCACCCCCGCGACCGCCGGGTGCAGCCGCAGTAAACGTTTCACAGAAAGCCGCAGCCGGTAGAAAGCACGACGGAACGGGGCTGCCTCCATCGCCCACCGCGTCTGCGTCGGGTCGAGCGAGTGGATTGTGATCCAGTCCGGGCCCGCACCCGACGGTGGCCACCGATGCCGAAACCAACAAGGCACGAAAACGCGATGGCGACACCCTCACTGCATCATCATGATGCCTAGCCAGGCGGTCGGCAAGAAGGACGTTTCCAGTCCTTCGCCTCGCCAGCGTCCAAGGTGCATTGCCAGATCAACTTGCAAAGCCCCGGCGAACCTTTCGCCAAGCGCAACGCTGATGCTGTTGGTCCATGCGGCACGCCCGAGGGCGGTCCATCGATCGCGCGGATCCCCCGCAATTCCCTGAGATGACCATCCCGCGCCAATCGCAGCGCCCGTTGTCAATCGCAAGTTGTTCCATTTGGATGCAAGCCCTTTTCCAATATCGAAATACGCATGCGTCTCACGGATCGCTTGCACGCCGAGGTTTCGGGCAACACTCAGTCCCAGGTGAGCCGGGCGTGCGCCGGCCTGAGTGACAGCGATCCGCAGGGTGGGCAAAACGTCATTGCCCGGCGAAAGGCCAGCCTGGAAACCTGAACCGGCAAAAATAGCGAAAGCCGCTTCGGAGGATTGGCGGGCCACTGCGGAAACGGCTCCATCCGGTGTTGCCGTTGCAGAGCCCTTGGCGATGGCGAGCTGCGGGGGCAGATCCTGAAAGTCCGACAGGGACAACGCAAGAACCGTGGCGCGCGTCACCGAAGCCCGCGCCGACAACAACCGTTTGCCATGCCACACGCGCATTTCGTAGTTGCCGGTCGCAAGTGCGATGCGACGTGATGATCCGGTACCAAGTTCCGCTATCACCCGTCGCTGCGTGCCTTGCAATACCAGAATCCGATCGGGTTGCAGCTCGATGGGAAACTCGATGAGGCCGCCCTCTGGTTGATTGAGTTCGGTGAGTGCCAGATCGCCGCGTCCCGAAAGGCGGTAGTCGTAGCCAGGGTGCTGGGGGCCAATGAGGGTATCAGCGGTCGTTGAGACCGTCCGCGCGAATGTGTAGTCGTAGGCTTCGGAAAGCGTGACACGACCATCGCCTGACGCATCGGCAGCCCCCCGCAACGCCGAAACAAGGTGATGTGAGAATACCGAGCCATGGAGTTCAGCGGCTTCGAGGGCCACTTCATCGGCCGCAGCTGACGTCAACATCGCCTCGCCGGTGGTCGTTGCGTTGTCGACCAGTCGAACATCGAAAGACGGCCCCGGTCGTCCGCCTTTCATGGCCAACAAGGCGCCGCTGCGACAGCTGTCGATGATGCCGAGTTTCACGTCGGCCCGCGAGCGCTTGAACCAGGCTCGCAGATCGGAAAACGCGAACCGTTCCTCTTCAAGCTCAAGCGATTGCCCATCCGAATGCCCTGAAAAATAAAAGATCACGATGGCGCGTGCCCCGGGTCCGTTTTTCCACGCGTCGATCTGCTGCGCAATCGAGTCGAGCACTCGGCGCAGTTCGGCACCGCTGGGTTGTTTGACCAGGGCCATGTCGTTCGCCCGAACGCCGCCAAGTGCAGACAACACCTCGGCGATTTTTTCGGCGTCGCGTTCGGCAAATCGCAGGGCCGGTCGCGACCCACTGCCCAAGTTGCTGCCGACCACAACCGCAAACCGTCGCACTTCTGCTTGGG
>JAWXBF010000024.1:0-6924 GCA_034439895.1 Deltaproteobacteria bacterium | reverse complement strand
GTTGGTCTATGTGGACGATGCGACAGGACGGTTGATGGAATTGCGTTTCGTGGTTAGCGAATCGGCCTTCGATTACTTTGCGGCGACGCAGTCGTATCTGTGTCACCACGGAAAGCCCGTGGCGTTTTACAGCGACAAGCACGGCGTCTTCCGCGTGAACAAGGAAGGATCGAGTGGCCGTTCAGCCGGTGTAACACAGTTCGGCCGCGCATACACGTGCGTAGTGGTACGTTTGCGCAGCGTCGTGTCCTGAGCTGCGTTTGGTTTTGTTTTCAATGCGAACCTTTTTGTCGCGTGTGAATTTTTCGGCGTTGTCGTCGATTGTTTTTCCGGTCGCGCAACGACCTCGGTCGTCTCTGTTTGGGTGGCTGGTTTCGGCATGGCGTTCCTGTTTCTGACTCCGCTTCAATGGTACATTCCGCCAAATCCGATCTATGGATTGCGCACGTCAGCCACGTGCGATGACGAGTGGGTTTGGTTCGAAGCAAACGCCCAGTCTGGACGCGAAATCATGATCGGAGGCTCGGTGGTCATCGCGATTGGACTCGAAATCGCAAAGGTTTCGCAAAAAGTGGCATCGCTCTCGTTCGGCATTGCGACAGTTGTTTTAACGCTAGGCCTTGCCATTCGTGGCATACGCACCGCGAACCGCTTGAAACTACTGCGGGACCAGATGGCCGATGACAACGCCACTGCCCTGTCGGATCAATTCGCCGCTGGCTCTCGTTCAGCGAACGACAAACGGCATCGCGATCAAATCTTTGGGTGGAATATCGGTCATCCCGCGACGGTAAGGTTGCTTGGGGTTTGGAACGCTTGGCAGAAGTACGCACTCAGAGTTCGCGCTCTTCCCGTAGACCGGTCCCATATAGGGCGCGCCTCCGGAAAGCACGCGCAACACCCGGGGAATTGATATTGCCACGGGCGCACCCTCGATAGGTACGCGCTCGCCGCGAGCTTCAATCGAAAAGATCGGCACCATCGTTTGCCAAACCGGGTCGCGGCAAGCGGGGTCGGCAAAACCTGGACGCGCTCCGACCTGTAGCGGCGGAGCGCAACGGATCACGTCATCGTCGGTGGTCGCCAACGCGCAGGGGAAGGCAAAATTTTTCGCAGAGGTCACGCTATCAAATCGGGGAAGCACCGCGTTTCCCGCCCGCCAGATGGTCTGGGTCAATTGACTGCGCCCTCGTTTTTCAGTGATCTCGGCGGCCGCGAAAACCGTCAAAGGCATTTGAACGCCAATCGAGAAAATATTATTGGGTGCATCGACGGCGACGCATCGGATCCCTTCCTTTCTGAAGCCCTGAGAAAGGGCCGCGCCACCCCTGTGAATGGCCGCGATCTTTTGGGTACCATGGAATGAGACGAAAGGAATTTCTCGGTGTGGCGTGCAGGTCAACGGACTTACCGCTGCGCCCATGCTGCAGGCGTTATCCTGGTAAAGGCCTCGGTCGCCACGGGCCGTATTGATTGGCGTGCACCGGACGCCGTCAATGGTCTCGGAAGGCACGCAATCGAAACCGCCGACGGTGTCTCGAAGGCCAAAAGGCTGTTGCGATCCATCCTCGCCCCGCAAGCTTACGGTGGCGACAATCCCTCCGTGTGTCGTATCGACAACGGGCGTACCTTCGACGAACTCCTCCAGCACCGCGGGCGCGACCCGGAGGAGAGTGGGGGACAACTCGTCCGAAATTGGCGTGCAGCTATCTCCGGACTTGCGAAAGCCCGTGCCTGCAGGCAGTGGTTGTCCCAGCTGAAAATATCCCGTCACCCGCCAGCATCCCGCGTCGAAAAAGTTTCCCAACTGGCCTTCCTGCGTGGAATCGGTGCGTGGCACTGCTGGTTCTTTGCAGGCTGCATCCGAAAACCATTCATGTAGTACGGATTGGTCGACCATCCCCGAGCGAATAATTGTTGGACCAGCAATGGGCATGCAGCGAAGGGCATTGCCTGCCTCCACGAAACGGCAGTGTGTTCCGAGTTTGCTGTCCCACCAGCCCAAGAGCACGGCGATCCCATCCGAAGCCTCTGCCAGCATGGCCTTGAGTCGCGTGCCGCCTCGGGGTGCAAGCGCTCCGGAATCGACGGGGGCGAACCCATCATCGCCCTTGCCACAGGCCAGAGCCGGAAGCAGGAAGAGGGTCAAAAATAGGCTTCGAATGGGCATCATGTTTTGAAGATACGGTCCAAGTCGCGAACATTGAAAGCTAAACATTCTAAAGTCGATTAAGTTAATCTTATGTCGATTGATCGGGCACAGCTTGAGACTCTGGTCACGGTGGTTCGCGAAGGGGGATTCGATAAGGCCGCAAAGGTTCTTCATGTGACGCCTTCGGCGATCTCGCAACGGATCAAACAGTTGGAGGAACAAGTCGGCGGCATTGTTGTGGTGCGCGCCAATCCTTGTCGCGCCACAACGCTGGGCGCGGCACTTTATCGACATGGTCTGCAGGTCGAACTTCTGGAGCAAGAACTGCAAAAGAGCGTTGGCACCGGCGGCGGTGAAAAACTGCCGCGTCCGGTGGCGATCGGCATCGCCGTCAACGCTGACAGTTTGGCGACGTGGATTTCACCGGCGTTTTCACGCTTTTCTTTGCAGACCGGTGTTCCCGTGGAGGTCTTTGTCGACGACCAAGATCATACGAACGACTGGCTGCGTTCGGGGCGCGTGCTGGGGGCCGTCACATCAGAGTCCAAAGCGGTACAGGGGTGTCGTGTCCTGGCGCTTGGCGTGATGCGGTACCGGGCCACGGCCAGTGCGGCTTTTGTTAAACGCAGTTTTCCAAAGGGATTTTCGACGGATGCCGCCGCGAGCGCTCCGATCGTCGCGTACGATCGCAAGGACACGTTGCACGCCCAGTTTCTCCGTCGATGTGGCCATCGAAGCAATCCTCCTGCGACTCAGCTTCTGCCGTCGCCGACGGCCATTGTGCAGGCGTGTTTGGCGGGGGTTGCCTGGGGCGTGAATCCAGAGCCGCTTGTGGCGTCGCATCTGTCGCGTGGGCGGCTTCGTGATCTGGTGGCGGGTCAGTTCTTGGAGGTTCCGCTTTATTGGCAGCAGTGGTCCATTCGATCGGAGACGGTCGAATCGTTGGCTGCAATTCTGAAGGACGAGGCTAGATCGATGTTGGGGCGTTCATAAATATGATAGTCGATGACATCCGGTGCCTGGCGTGTAGCATATTGCAACGACGCCTACCGATGAACTTGACGCTCTGAATGCCAAACTCAGCGGTCCATCCAAACATCGTCAAGGTCTTATTGGTGGAAGATCACGCGGTGGTTCGCGAAGGCCTTGTGTCCTTGATTGGTTTCTTGCCTGAGTGTTCTTTGGTCGGCGCGGTTGGAAGTGGTGCTGAAGCGTTGTCGGCGGTTCGGGCACTACGCCCTGACGTTTTGCTGCTCGACATTCACTTGCCGGATATGTCGGGCTTGGAGGTGCTCCGGCGTTTGCGTGCCACGCATGACGCTCCTGCGACGCTGGTGCTCACCAGCAGCGACAGCGATCATACGATTCGGCAGGCGCTCGCGTTGGGCGCGCGCGGTTACTTCCTCAAGGGTAGCGGCGCCGAGGCTTTGGCAGAGGCACTGCAATGTGTATCGCTGGGAGGGCGGTACCTTTCGCCGGGGGGCCAGTGACCAACTGGTTGAGCACATCGACAGTCCCACCTTGTCGTTGCACGAAACAAACATTCTTCGATTCGCGTCGTTTGGCTTGACCAACCGTCAAATCGCCAACGAGCTTCAGATCTCGGAACGCACGGTCAAGTATCACTTCAACAGCGTCTTTGCCAAACTCAAAACCACGGACCGGACGTCGGCGGTGGTGATTGCGCTTCGTCGCGGAATCCTGGAGTCGTGAAGCTTCTGGTTCGGCCCGACGTTGTTTGGGCGGTGCTGGCCGCAAGCTGCCTTCCACCCGCGGTTGCTAGCGCAAACCCGCAGCCCGACTTCGAGTCGCAGGCGAACGTCCGTGTTGTGGGACCTCGCGCCAAGGTCCACGCGGTGGTCCAAGATAGCCGGTCCTTCATGTGGACCGCCGGGGATGGGGGCGTCTGTCGCTTCGACGGACTTTCATGGGCGTGTCCAGTGACGCAAGAGACGTCAGCCATTGCCGCCGATCACGAAGGCGGGCTCTGGCTTCTTTCGCAGCAAAATCTTGGCAGGATCGGGCCAGACAACACCGCTTTTCTGAAAGCCAAGGCTTTGAAACAGCGGGTGATCGACACCTCACGCGCCGAGTTGAAGGCCGTGTGCGATCGCATCGGCGCCGCCGAAAAAGCGATGTGCGATGCCCATCTGCAGGGCATCAGCCAGCTGGAATCCCGGCTCAACGGCCTGCAACCGGTTGCCAGCGCGGGATGCTCCAAACCCGCTGCACCGGTCAGCTCCGGAGATCCGCAGCCAACCATAAGGGCCAACATGGATCTAATCCGATCGGCGTTCGCTTGCGACCTGTCCCGGGTCGCCACGTTGCAGATGGGTGGCGCCGACGGCGGAATTTCCGTCTCCGGCTTCGCGAACCAGCACGAGACGACGCACGCGGTGAACATCGGTGATCACAAGAAGTGGGACGCGTGGTGGGCCAGCCAGTGGGCGTACTTGCTGCAGCAATTGGACAGCGTGAAAGAGGGCAACGGAACCTTGCTTGATAACACCCTCATCGTATTTGGTTCCGACACCACGACCGCGCAGTCGCTGTCCACCGGCGCCCATGAGTTTTACCGCTTTCCCATCTGGCTGGCAGGGGGATCAAATTTTGCCTTCAAGACCGGTCGAACAATCAAGCTTGCCACGCCTGCGCGGCCAGCCAACGCCCAGTGGCGATACCACAACACCTTGCTCGTCTCCGTGGCGCGGGCGTTTGGTTTGGACATCAACACCTTTGGCACCTGGGACCAGGGCAAGGGCCCAATGGCCGAATTGGCGTAACCTGCAGACTGGGGCTGAGATTGCGACTACAGCCACGGCCGTTCGGTCCGCGGTCAACCACAATGGGCCGCTATCGATCGGTCCATGTCTTCAGGAACGCCCGATCGCGTTCCCGCGCCCGGGCAGGCCGCCTCAACGCTCACTTTGTTCCACCTACCCACGCCGGATGCCGCACCACCTTCCGCAGCGCTTCCTCCAGCAACGTCTTCCCCGGCTCCAAGCGATGACTGCGAAACACGTTGATCACGCGAGGCGTGCCTCTGCCCACTGTCGGGCTCCTGTGGTTCGGGGATGGTCACATCGGGGCGAGCTGCACCACCGCCGGCCCTGTCAACATAATATCCCCCCAGTACCCGGCGCCGGAAAACGGGTTGCCATGGTTGGCAAAACGCAGGGTGTTGATCATATAGGGGTTATCGCGGCGGGTGTCGTTGTCGTGGTACGAAACGGTAAAGGCGAATCGGCTGCCGGGCTTTTGTGATCGCGCATCGATACCCAGTTGCGCCCAGGGAACAAAAATTTCTGCCGTGCGCACGGTCCTGCCAGCGCTGAACCGATCGACCGTCAGTCCATCGTGATCCCGTGTCACTTGCGCAAACTTCATTTCGTGGCCGGGAAAGAAATCCGGTTCGGAATAGAGAAACTTCAGGGCATCGATCCTGGGATCGGTCCAGAACTGAAGCTGCCGCGTCTTGTCGGTAAGATCCCACTTGGCCAGTGCCGCAGGTCTGCACTTTTGCCCGCATGCGCTGATCTGTTGTGACGAATGGCTATCAAACATGATTTCGAGGGCGTCGTAGGCGTGCGGGTAGCCCGATGCTTTGAAAACAGGTGACCATTCGTCATCGCGCACTTCAATCAGCAGATAAAGACCCTTGTCACTGTGTGCCGCGCGCAGCGCCACCTCGGCGTCCTTGTCGCCGCGGAATTCATCGCGGCCGTCGCGGTTGGTATGCGTGGAAGGTCGCATCACGGTTGGCGCCGTATTCAGCCCCTGCCAAAATGCAGAAGCCTTGCCGTCGGCACCAACAAAAGAAGACGCTTGCCGCTCAGTCAGGGCCGGCGCCGATAGCGTGGGTGCAGGCATATCCGCCGCTACCACAGCCAACACCGCGAATAGCGTGTTCATGTGCTTGCTCCAATTTGCACGATGCGGCGCGAGTGTTCTTTTTCACCGACGAAAATCGAAACAATGTGTCGGCCCTTCTCGGAGAAGTTGATGGCAATCGCGTGCGTGCCCGCCATGACATCCTGCGTGCCTTGCTTGACGGTTTTGCCTTCTGGCGTGCGTACCACAAAACGCACCCGAGTTGGTTTTCGCACCGTAACGGGCAACGTCGTCACGGCGGCAATCGGCTTCTTTCGGGGCTCTCTGCCCGCCAAGACGCGGTCGAGCAGGTTTTTGGTGATGCGTTGAACCCGCGCGTCGGGCCCCTTGCGACGCTGTATCACCTTGCGCTTTTTCGCATCCCACGCCTCATCGTGGTACGCCGTTCGCACAAAGCCCGGCGGCTCTGATAAGCCGTATGCCCACAACAACGTCGATGCCGAAAACACGATGTTGTCCTTGGGGCCGGTGTAGATGCTGGCCTGATACCAACTGGCATTGCGACCGCCCGTGCCATCGCGCACCGGTCGATCGCGGCCATCGGTTTCGCCGGCGGAAACAATTTCCATGCCGGGCAGATCAATCGCATCGCCATGAAACTCCCACGCCACCATGGCGGGCAGGCCATCCCCGTAGTTCATACCGGTGCCCTCATAAATCCAATGCTCCGGCACGGTGCATGTCCAATCGGCACCGCCAATCACCGGGCTGGGACTGCGCACCCCCATGATCTGATCTTCGGTTTTGAAACGCCCCTCGCGCGTGATCACGCGATCGGCGCGGCCCTTGCTGTCGGGTTTCAGATCGAGCCGCCCGAACAACGAATTGCCACACAGAAACAGCCCGCTCAAGCCATCTTCACGCACGCCCTTTTTGACGGC
>JAWXBF010000023.1:0-18234 GCA_034439895.1 Deltaproteobacteria bacterium | reverse complement strand
TACATCACGGGTCGATTCGGCTGATGAATCCTGGGCGGAAACCGCCTCGTTGCATCTAGGGTGCGCCGTAGTGCTTTCCGATGATGTCGCCCATCGTTTTGTTGCCGGCATCCGACAAATGGGGGACGCCAGCAAACGCACCACAATTCGGGACACGGAACGTGGGCGCTACGGTGATGAATCCATTTGATCGCGCCGCAAGAGCCTGATGGGCCTTGTCGAGGTTGGGAGAAATCGTCGTTTCGTTACCGCAATTCTGACCGGAAGGGCTTCGAATGAAAGTCATCAATTCGATGTGCTTTAGCCCCGGATACTTCGCCTTGAAAGTGGTGATGGCACGCTCGATCTCGGACTCCCACTTCGATTGCGCCGTCCCCAAGTAGTCACCGGTCTGGGTAACAAATACGATGCGATCTTGCGCGACATTGCCACTGCATCGGGATTTCGTCTCACAACCGCTGTAGGTCCCCTGGCAAGCACTCTCCCGCCAGACGTCGTGGTTGGGATTTGCCCAATCCTCGACGAACGAATGGTGGGGAGCCTTGACCTCATACTTCGCGCCGTCCACCAGCTTCTCGAATCCTGCAGCGAACCACTCTCCCGTGACGTTCGGGCCAAGAAATTGCGTGCAGGCGAAGGAGACTTTCGTGCCCTGCGGCGTGCCACCCGTTCCGCCGGTGCCCGTTCCACCACTTCCACCAACCGCCGAGGTTCCTGCGGTTCCGCCGGTCATGGTGGATGGGGCCGTGCCGCCTGCTGCATTCGTACCACCAGTAGCTTTTGTACCCCCGGTTGCCGAGACCTCCGTTCCTCCGGCGCCACCGCCGCTGTCGTCACCCCTGCCGCCCGCCACCTCGCCTCCACCACCGGTTTCCCCTGCGCTTGCGCCCAACCCTCCGCTGCCCGATGGGGACGAAGACGTTCCGGCCGAACAGGCGCAGACGAGAAACGCCGTCGTACAAACTGCGGTGATGGTGCTGCGAATTCGATTCGACATCGTGACTTCCCCTTCAGGCAAACAGGCCCTGAACCGGGCTCGTGGTTTTTGTTGGAAACGGACCCAGTGTGGTTCCGAAAACGGGTGCGATTGCGGTCCAAAGATCGTTGGAGGTATGTCCCTTGTTGCTGACATCCAAAACCCGACCTCGACTTTTCAAACCAACCCCATCCCCTCCGAAAAAGAGGAAGGGGTAGTTGTTGAACGAATGGTTCCACCCCTCGGCGATCTCGTTAACGTACCACACCAGGGTATTGTCGATGAGCTTGCCGCCACCGAGATCCGGCGTATCCACAAGCGACTGGATAAAGGGCGCGGTCTTTTCCGAGAACCATCGATCGACCTTGGCCAACACGCCCCGATTGTTTTCGTGCGAGGTGGAATGATGGTTGTTGGTCCCGAGGGGCCCGAATGGAACCCTGGTGGCCCCCGTGGCCCACTGAAACGTCACGACGCGGGTGATGTCGCAGCGAAATGCAGCCAGGATGATGCGAAAATGCGCATCGGCTATTTTGGCCATGTTGTTGTAATCCCCGCCGGGATCACCTGCGACGCTGCCGGGTGGCGTACACGTTGCCACGTTGCTTTTTGCCGCGTTCAAACTGGAATCGAGTTGCGTTTCGAGTTCGCGAATTGCCGCGGCGTGGGAATCGAGATCACCCTTCATGCCGGTCGGGAACTGCTTGCGCGCGCGCTCAAGATCCCAGGCGATAAAATCGAGAACGCTCTGTTTTGCCCGTCGTGCTTTTTCAAGCGCCAGGATGGATTCGGGGGACGTACCCCCGGGCATTAAAGTCGAAAACGCACGCTGGTAGATCTCTTGCGGCTTCAGCACCGGGTACATCGGCTGCGCGGCCCCTGCATACGACAGGGTTGTGTTTGGGATCTCGTTGCCACCGTCCTGATCGCCGTGGGCCCCGGCCTGAATCGAGCCGATTCGAGTGCCCTTCAGAATCGCCGCTTTCTTCAGCAACGTTTGATCGAGCGATTCCGCCGTGCTGCGATAGTCATCGTTGGTGCGATAGGTCGCACCAAGATTCGCACCCGTCATGATGGTGACAAGTCCCGCTTCGTGGCTGCCGCCCGTGCTGCCGTTGGAGGGCCGGACGTCTACGCCACGAACAGCCACCGCATGATTCCACACACCAGCAAAGGGTGCGAGGATCGAACCGGGACCATTGTTTTTGATCCATTCTTCGTCAATCGTTCCGTTTGGTCGGTGCAGGACCATAATACGTTTGGGAGGAAGCGCTCCCTCGGCGCGGGCGATTGAACCCTTCAGCCAGTGCGCGAGCAACGCAGAGCCACCGGACAGCTGCAACAGGGATCGACGATGCATCGTGCTCATTGCGCTTCTCCTTCCTTGCGGTAACGCAATCCAGGCCAAGTGGCGACGTTGGAAATAAGGTCGAGAAGACTTTCGCCGTCTGCTGCAAGCTGTTTGCCGAATGCGCTGACGGTGCAGGCCTGTTCGTCATCCAGGTGTTGACCAAGGGCGTACGAGCCGAACTGTCGGGCCATACATTCGCGAACCGCCGCGCTTTGCGACAGACGTTCGGAAAGCGCCACCGCGTTGGCGATGGGGCCTCTTACATCGTAAAGATCCCCGTCCCACGCCGCATCGACGGCCGCCGGGCCAGTGGGAGTTTCAATTGTATCACGGTACCTCCCCAACGTATCGTAGTGCTCGTAGTTGATGCCGTAGGGATCAAAAAAGGCATGGCACCCGGCGCAGCGAGACACGTTGGCACGTTTGATGGCGCGCTCGCGTTCGGTGTTCGTTCCCTTGAACAGTTCCTCTGCAGCCGCAAGCGCGTCGGAATCGGGAGGCGGTGGGAAGAAACACATCATCTCGCGCACCGTAAACACGCCGCGATGAACAACCGATGACTCGGCCGGCAGTGCCTCGGTTGCCATCAGCCCGCCTCGTGTCAATATGCCGCTTCGACTGTCAGCCGGGAGTTCCGCCGCTACAAAAACGTCGCCACCCGGATGCGGAACACCATAGTGTGCGGCCAGCAAGGGATTCAAAAACGTACGGCGAGACGTGAGCAATGACGCCAATGTGGCATCGCGATTCCACAGCACGTCCGCGATGAAACGGTTGGATTCTTCCTGCAATGCGGCCTTCAAAGGCGTCGTAAAAGCCTTGATCTCCGGCGCCTTGTTGATGTCAAAAATGCGCTCGGTCCGGAAGAGACGGCGGAACATGTTTTCGATGTTGGTGCGCGTTTCCGGCAGCGCAATCATGCGTTGCACTTCCGCGCGGATTCCGGCGTCAGTATCAAGCGCACCACTTGCCGCCGCCATCCGAAGTGCCGGATCGGGAAGCGTGTCGGTCAGAAAGAACGAGATCTTGGCCGCGAGCTCATGGGCTGACAGGGCGAAACGACCATTGTCGGAGGCCACGCCCAGTTCTGTTTGATAGACGAACGAAGGCGATTGCAACACCGCCTCTATCACATATCGAATCCCCTGCGCATGGGTGCCGAGTTCCAGTTTGGTCCGGTCATAGACCCGCAACAACTGGTCGCGTTCGTCGGCCATGATCGGATGTCGAAACGCCCGAACCGCAAAGTCGTCGATGAACTTTCCGGCGCAATCCTTTTCGGCTCCGACGCAACTGACAAAACGACTTCCAGTTGCGGTGGCATCCAGCGCCAATTTTTCGACCGTCGTTTGAAGTTTCGTCGCAACCGCGCCACCTAACGCCGCCGCCTTGTTGGGCAAGAAGTCTTCGAGTGTGCCCGATGCCGTTTTGAAATCGGGACGAACCGGAAGGCCAAAAAGAGACTTAAACGCATTCGCAATGTGTCGATCGGACAAACGTGTTACACGCCGTGGCAGCACCGGGTTGCACGGCTTCGTGGGTTGCCAGTCCTCGGAGGTGGGGTCGTCGGGCAGGGTTCCCGGGTTACCTGGATCAAGGTTTGGATCGGGATTTTCCGGATCAAACTGGGGATCGTCCGTTCCAGGCTGGACCTGTTCGGAAACCGTACCACCTGTACAGGCGCCGCACCCGAACGCGACCAACAAAACCTTCTGCAGCAGAAGGGCGTGAAATTGCCCCGGGGCGCGCGCAACGCTTCGTTCCAATGCGGTCATCTCGAACTACCTCCGCAGGTGGGTTTCCGTCCCCGGGGACGGTACGAGGTGCGCGATCGCACACTCACTTGATTAGATTTGCGCGCAACTCAACGTTTAGGCAAAGAAAAATATACTAAATCGACGGGGATTAGCGATTAGCCATGGCTTCTGACGCCGAGCGGCGCGGCAATGCAGGGCCCACGGCACGCCGGCGGATGCTTTTCTCACTTCGGGGCGGGCGGGTGTTGAACCACCACGATGTACCGTGTTTTGGTATTTGCTATCGCCCTCGGAAGTTTCCCCATCGTGGCTCGGGCTGGAGATGAGCTCTTCTCCATCGACGAACTCACCGAAACCGCAGTCGAGAAACCGATATCCGGGACACCCGCTCGAAAGAAGCCCAAGACACCCGCGAAGCTCTCGCGCCCGGAGATCCTGCGCGCCATGATTGGCAAGCGGGCCGTTGTAGAACAACGCTGCGGTGCCGATCTGACCGAGACCACCGCAGCCGAGGTGGTTGTGGACGTGGCTCCCGGGGGGACTGTTTCGAGGGTGACGGTGAATGGACCCCTGGCAGACAAACCGAATGCTGCCTGCGTGGTCCAAGCGGTACAGGGCGCGAAATTCCGGGCCTCACCGGGGACCCAATTTCCCATTCGTTTCCTCGTCCGGCCGCTGTCCCCTCGCATCGCAATGGCCCGCGTGGGATTGCCCAATCACCTGGCACACGACGCCCCACAGGCGCCCCCAACCGTGAAGGATTCGAAGGTGGCCAAGCCGTTGCCCACCATCAAACAAGCGGACAACGTGTCGAACGATCCGTTGGCCGGTTTGAAGGTGAAGGCCATCGAAGGAAAAAAGACGGCGCCGTAGGGCGCTGAACTGCCGTAAATCGCCCCGGGGAACCCGAAAAGGGAAATCATCGCAAACGCATCGCGTCGTTAGCACCCACTCATTCTCCGCTGGCATCCTATTTTCGGATGCGAATGTTGCGAACCACCTTGGCTACACGTTTTCGGGGAGAGCGGGCATGAGCTCGATGTTTCCAGGCATAGCCGTGCTGGCATATTTCGTTTTCGGTTACGCTGCCTTTCTAATCCGTTGCCAGGTGTCTGGCGTCCCCCGGGATCTCGAGAGCGAAAAACGGGGCGGCTCGATCATGCTGGGCATGCATGCTCGCTACTATTTCGCCTGGGTCACGCAGCCGCTTTGGCGTGGGTTGATTGCCGCGAACGTGCCGGCGAACGTCGTCACCGAGGTGGCGGCCGTGATCGGCATCGGTTCGGGCCTGGCGGTGGCGGCGGGATATTTTGGCCTCGGTGGTTGGCTGTTCATTTTCTCCGGCATCCTGGATGCGATTGATGGCCGCATTGCGCGTCTGCGCAACGAAGCAACCCGCGCAGGTGCTGCGCTTGATTCGATTCTGGATCGCTATGTCGATACGGCCTTCCTTGCAGGCCTTGGCTGGTACTACCGGGACTCGTGGGTGTTGCTGCTCGTATTCCTCGCCATCAACGGTACGGCCGTCACGCCCTATGTGCGCGCCAAGGGCGAGGCGCTCGGCATTTCGATGCGCGATGGGTTGATGCAAAGGGCAGAGCGCCTCGTGTATCTGGGCGTTCCCGTTGCGCTCAGCCCGATCATCGACCGGTTGTTTAGAAGCGATGGCTCGAAACCTGCGTACCTCTTCGGCATCGCGGGCATCACCGTATTGGCCATCACCAGCAACCTTACTGCCTTCACGCGATTCAGAAGCTTGTTGCGCGCATTGACTCGCAAGGTTTGATGGAACGGGTCGGCAGATGGCTTGCGGCTGTGGCACGCTTCGGCCATCGCCATCCGCTTCGTGTGCTATTGCTCGCGGGCTTTCTCGCTGCCCTCGGGGGGTGGCACGCAACGCGCCTGCAGCTCAACACCAATCTATCGGAACTCCTCCCCACCGAATTCGAAAGCGTGGCCAACCTTGAGCGGTTGCGCGAACGCTTCGGTGGCATCGGCTATGTCACGATTGCGGGTCATGGCAGCGAGGCCGAGTCGCTGCGGCAATTCGCCCGGGAGGTCGCTCCCGCCATCGAGGCCTTGCCCGGCATTCAGTACGTCGAGGCGGCGCGCCCGAACGAATTCTTCGAGGATCGCGCGTTGTTCTATCTCGATGAAACGGCACTGTCAGACCTGCACGATCGTCTGAAGTCACGCATTGGTGCGGTCCGGATGCGCGCCAATCCCCTCTACGTTCCCCTCGACGACGATCCGCCCGAATCGGTCGATCTGAAATCCTATTTCTCGGCAGGCAAAGAATCGGGATTCTCGCGCTTTGCGCTTTCGGGCGAACCGTATTATCTCGATCCCAATGCGAAGCTTGTGATCCTGATGGCCAAGCCTGCCGAGTCGTCCATCGATTTATCGACGGCAGCGGCTGTCGTAAGGAGCGTCGAAAAGGAACTCATCGAGAACCCATTGCTCGCCGGTTGCAACGGTTCGACCGATGGTGCCTGCCGATACGGACGCAATTTTCGGATCCAGTTGACGGGTACCTACAAGAAAAAAGTCGATCAGCAAAAACAGATTGGCAAGGATCTGCGGTGGGCTTCTTCCGCCGCTCTGCTCGTCCTCCTTGTCTATTTGCTGTTTCACTTTCGAAGCGCCATGGCCGCGGCGCTTGTACTGATTCCAGTTGCCACGGCGCTGGCCTGGACCTACGGCGTCGTCAGTTTGTATTACGATTCCCTGAATCTGTTGACCGGCTTTTTGGCGGCGGTGCTCGGCGGACTCGGCGTTGAACACGGGATCCACCTGCTCGGACGCTACCAAAACCTGCGGACGCAGAACGTCGACTCCGAAGAAGCAACCGCACGGGCGTTTGCGCACACCGGCCTTTCCGCACTGGCCTCGGCCGTCGTTGCGGCCTTGACCTTTTTTGCGCTCTGCATTTCCGAGTTTCGTGTTTTCAAGGAATTTGGTGTCATCGCGGCCACCGGCATGATCGTGGTCGTGACGGGCTATTTGCTCATCTTGCCGGCACTGTTGGGGTTGGCCGCGCGGCGGGGTTGGCGGCCACCTGCCGATCATACGGTCGGACATACCGGATCCTGGCTTGTGCAACGATTCCTGCGGGCCACCTTTCGTCGCAGGATCGCCGTCGTGGGCGGCATGGTGGTGGTGGGGGTCGGCCTGTTCGGGCTTCGCACGCGTTTCGATTACGACTTTGCGGCCCTCGAAGACGCGTCTCTGCCGTCCTTTGCCTTCGACAAGAAGGTGAACCAGTTGCTCGGGCGGTCACAAACTCCGGCGGTCATCTTGACGGACAATGAGGACGAGGAACGCCTGGTTGCAACCGAGCTCCGTCGACGAAAGGCAGCCCTCGGAAAACGCAGCACGGTTGACTTTGTTGCCACGCTCTCCGATCTCGTGCCAGAGCAGCAGCAATCAAAACGCATGCGCATCGAGGCAATCGCCAAAACACTTTCATCCGTGGATCGCGCCGAACTTTCGCCAGGCGACGTGGCTGACTTTGATCGATTGGTTTCTCTGACCGCAGCACAGCCCTTTACCCGCAACGACTTGCCGACCGCAGTCCGACGACAGTTCCTTGGCGCCTCTCAGTCTGGTAGCGGGTTTGTGCTGGCATTCCCGGCGGTCAGCCTCGCCGACGGAACCAAGGTTCGCGCCTTCGCCGATGAAGTGCGTCGGGTGGCGCTCGACGGCAAGCGGCATATTTCAGCGGCCGGTGAGGCGATGATCCTGGCCGACATCATCAACCTGGTTGTTTCCGAATCACCAAGGGTTCTTTTGGCCACGCTTGTGGCCGTGTTGGCCGCGATGCTGGTTGCGCTCGGCAATATCAAAAAAGCCCTGCTTTGCTTTTTTCCAAGCGCCGTTTCGGTGACCGCCCTTTGCGGCGTCATGGTCCTGGCCGACCTTCGATTCAACTACCTGAACATCATCGTAATCACGGTCTTGCTCGGTGTCACGATTGATGCCGGCGTGCATCTGGTCGAACGGCTTTCCGACACCACCGAAAGCTTTGCTGCGGTCTATCTCGAAACAGGGCGTTCGATATGTGGCGGCCTTTTGACCAGTGCCATTGGCTTTGGCGCCATGCTATTGGCGGATCACCCGGGATTGCGATCACTCGGTCAGGTGGCGATCCTGGGCTTTGCTATCAACCTCATCGTGATGTTGCTCGTCGCGCCCGCATGGTTTTACACCCTGCGGAAATCGGCCTAATCCGCCGCGGTAAATCGAACGGGATACTCGACCTGCAGGTTCGTCTTGGTCGGCTTCGCCAATTTCAACGCGGACACCTGTTCGACCACGCAGCGTTCAAGCTCGGGATCGCCCACGTCGCTTTTTTCAACCGTCACCTTGGTGAACTTTCCAGTTCCGTTTTCGGCCACGATGGAAAGCGTCAGGCTTCCCTGTACCTTGCGGTTGCGCGCCAGGGCCGACTGATAGCAGGTATTGAGATTGGGCTCGGCAGCGATCATCTGCGTGGTCACATCCTTGCGCGCTTCCTGACCGAGACCCGAGCCTGCACAGCCAAGCATCGGCAGAAACAACATTGCGAACAGCTTATTCGTATTGCGCATGGCGAACCTCAATCCTGCACCAGGGTTTTCTTCGGACCTTGTTTGACGATGTTAAATTCAACCCTGCGGTTCGATTCCTGGCCCGCGTCGGTCGTGTTGTCCGCGATGGGCTTATCGGGTCCGTAACCTTTTGGCAGAAGGCGTTTTTTCTCGACGCCACCCGCAGCGAGCGCAGCCAGCACGCTCTCGGCACGCCTGAGCGAAAGCGTTCGATTCTTCGCGGGTGATCCCGTGCTGTCGGTGTGGCCCTCGATCTGCACGATCTCAATCTGCGGGTTGTCCTTTAACACCGCGATGATCTCCGCGAGCAAACCGTTCGAGGCCGGAAGAATCGCTGCGTCGTTCAGCGCGAACTGAATCTTCTCGGTGATCTGGAGGCTGGAGTCGGTCAGCACCACACGCGCAGGCGGTGGCGCCGGACGTTTGGCGCTGACTTCCAGGGTGGAAAAGGGCTCCTGTTGCACCGTCACGAGCGAGCAGGCCGGCATTCCCAAGAGCACCACCAGCACAACTGCCAGATTTCCTTCGATTTTTGGCCGCATGGCGGGCATCTTGGCACGTCTACGGGCCAAGCAAAACCCCCCGGCAAAGAGTCACTCGCCAAAGCGAAATGGATATGAGAACATATCATGACTGGACATGACCACTGAATCGCTGTCGCCCGAAGCCGCGTCCGCTCGCATTCGCTTTGCCTCCCGCTATCTGTTGCTCGTGGCGGGTCTCGGCGGCCTGCTCTACGGCATCGACGTCGGCATCATCGCGGGCGCCCTGCCCTACCTCGAGTCGACGGCCAGTGCGTCCTGGAAACTCGATTCGCAAGAGCTGTCCTTCATTGTCGCGGCGGTCTTACTCGGCAGCGTCTTGAGTTCCCTTTTTGCGGGCGCACTTGCCGACTGGTTTGGCCGCAAGCCCATCATGATCGCAAGTGGTGTGCTGTTTGTACTCAGCATTCCAATCATCGCGCTGGCCGAGGGCTACACACCGCTTCTGCTTGGCCGCCTGTTGCAAGGCGTGAGCGGCGGCCTCGTCGGCGTGGTGGTGCCGCTTTATCTCGCCGAGTGTCTGGGTGCACACAATCGAGGCGAGGGCACCGGCATCTTCCAGCTCTTGTTGACGATAGGCCTCGTGCTGGCGGCGCTCATCGGTCTTTTTCAAGCCCGCAGCGTCGACATCGCAACCGAGACAGCGCGTTCCCTGCCCGACGAGGCTGCCCGTGCTGCGTTTGTCTTCGCCGCCAAGGACGCCGCCTGGCGACACATTTTCTGGATGTCGATCGCACCCGGCGTCGCTTTTTCACTCGGTGCCCTACTGTTGACGGAATCACCACGCTGGTTGCTGCGCAGGGGACGCCTCGCCGAGGCACTCGCAGCGTTGAAGAAGACGCGCAGCGAAACCTCGGCCGTGGCGGAATTCCAGAACATGCGCGAGAGCTCGGATGCGGCTGCGAATAAAAGCGCTGGCAGCGCCGATCCCATTTTACAACGAAAGTACGTCATTCCGTTTCTGCTTGCGTGTGTGATCCTCGCCTGTAATCAGGCGACGGGCATCAATTCGATCCTCGCCTATGTCGTGAACATCCTCAATCAAGGTGGATTGCCGGGCTCGGTGGCAAACTGGGGTGATGTGCTCATCAAGGTGGTCAATGCGGTGATGACGGTCGCAGCCGTGGCACTCGTCGACCGCAAGGGACGCAAATTCCTGCTGATGCTGGGCAGTGGCGGCATCATGGTCGCCCTGGTGGCGGCCGGTCTATTGTTTCTCCGTGCCGAGAACAAACGCGTCGATGTGACCGAAAAAGTTTCCTCAAATGCGCCTGGAGAATCCTTGTCGCTGGTATTCGATTCCGATGCGCGCGACGCCCTGGTTCCGAAAGCCTTTGCGGCCCTGCCCACCCAGCTTACCGTGGTTGCGGGCTACGGCCCTTTCCTTGACGTACAAACCCGACGCAGCGATGACGTAGACCTTCGGCCCGTCGTCATTTCTCGGGAACGGGTGGTGCGTCCCGACAGTGTCATTGGAAAGTTCTTCCGCGCCATTCATCTGAACCCTTTCGCAGATCCGAAGGATGGCGCCACGGCACCCCTTCGCATCGAAAAGATTTTGGTGGGTCCCGTGCCAAGTGTAACACAGGGGTGGTTGCTTGCGGCCTGCATCTTCACCTTTGTCGCATTCTTCGCCATTGGCCCCGGTGTCTGCGTATGGTTGGCACTGTCCGAACTCATGCCCACGCGCATTCGTTCCAATGGCATGAGCATCGCGCTGCTCATCAATCAGTTCGTATCGACGGTCATCGCGGCAGTGTTCCTGCCCACCGTCGGGCAATACGGCTACGCCGCGATGTTCTTCTTCTGGGCGGGCGCGACGTTGCTGTATTTTCTCACGGCCGCCTTCTTGCTGCCAGAGACCAGGGGTAAAACCCTCGAGGAGATCGAGGCCCACTTTGCCGGCAACCGCCGGGCGTAGATCGAACGAGCCCGTTTTTGAAGTCCTGCGTTTTGGACTATAGTGGCGCAGTGAAACGTCGCGAAATACTGAAGTCGTCAATCAACGCGGGTCTATTTGGCATGGCCGCCACGGCACTTCCCGCCCGTCTTTTCGCTGGCCCCAAAGCTCACGGTAAAACGAAACACTCACCGAAGGTTGTCAAAGTGGTCAAGAACGGTCGCCTCAAACAATCGGTTTCGCAATGGTGCTACGGAAACCTGCCACTCGAAGTGTTGTGCAAAGCCGCAGCGGACATGGGACTCATGGCCATCGATCTACTGGAGGAGAAAGACTGGGAAATGCCGGCCAAGTTTGGGCTGGTTTGTTCCATGGGCTACGCCGATGGCGGCTCGATTCCGGATGGACTCAACAACAAGGCGAACCACGATGCCATCGTGAAGGGGCTAACGGCAAAGATTCCGAGGGCTGCGAAGCTTCATCTGCCAAACGTAATCACCTTCTTCGGCAACCGGCGCGGAATGAAGGACAACGAGGCCATCGACAACTGCGTACTGGGTTTGAATCGCGTCAAGTCGGTCGCCGAAAGCGAAGGTGTTACGGTTTGCGTTGAACTGCTGAACAGCAAGGTGGACCACCAGGATTACCAGGGCGATCGCACTGCCTTTGGTGTCGAGGTCGTGAAACGCGTGAACTCGCCGCGCATCAAGTTGCTATACGACATCTATCACATGCAGATCATGGAGGGTGACATCATCCGCACCATCCGTGACAACCACGCGTGGATCGGGCACTACCACACGGGCGGCGTTCCGGGTCGCCACGAACTGGATGATACGCAAGAGATAAACTGGGCCACGGTGTGTAAAGCGATCGTCGAGACCGGATTCCAGGGCTTCCTCGCGCACGAGTTTGTGCCACGGAACAAGGAAACGCCGCTGGTTCCGCTGCGAGCAGCGGTCGCGTTGTGTGACGTATGATGCGAACAAGTTTGTTTCCGTCATTGGCGTTGCTTCGGGGTTGGAAAACGAATACAAAGTCGGCATGACCCGTTCCCTGATTTTGGTTGCGTCTCTGTCGGCGTGTTTCGCCCTGGTTTCTTGCGGCTCCGAGAGCGATACCAGCGGTATTCTTGACGCAAACCTACCAATCGTCGGACAGGACAACCAGGATGGCTCAATGGTTGACTCCGCACCCGTCGCGACCGGGCCGCTCGATGCGAACCTACCGGTCGACGCCATGGTTGTGGTCGACGCCATGATACCGATCGTCGATGCGATGGCGCCCGGTGACGCAGGACCGGTAAGCCTCAATTCGGGGTGGACCCTCTATTCGTGGGATCCCATGGGCGACTCCATGAAGATCAAGCCGTCCTACGTTTTTGAAACCAACGGTCTGGTGGCGATCCAAAGCGCCAACGCCTTGCCATCGGCCTACGTCAGCGATCAGGTCTTCGAGAACACGACCATTCGCGGGCGATTCAGCGTGACCGACACCTCGGACGACGATTACATTGGCTTTGTCTTCGGCTGGCAAGACGATCAGCACTTCTACCTCTTGCGCTGGAAACAAGCTGCGCAATCGTATTGCGGTAGTCACGCAGAGCGAGGCACGAACCTTGCGGTGGTTTCGTCGGACACACCGCTTGACGAGTGCGCTGATTTTTGGGCCTCGGTAGGCACCGCGCGCGTCACGTCGCTGGTGGCGCCATCACTGAATCCAATGGGATGGGTGGACAAGAAAGTCTATGAGTTCGAGCTCAGTCACAAGCCGGGTGCGATCGCGATCGACATCCGCGACGTGGCCCTCAACACCACGGTTGCCACCATTCGCTCGACCGATGCCACTTATGGCAAGGGCCGCTTCGGGTTTTACAATCACTCACAATCCGGCGTCCGCTACGAGTTCTTCAGCATCGACTCGATGCCTTGAGCGAGCGAACCAGATCAGTCTCCGATGAGCATCGGACTTTCAGTCTGGCAGGAATGGTACGCTTGGAATTCCTATGCCCAGACTGGCACCATGTCGGGCTGACGACCGACAATTGGGGTACACTCGACGTTCAGATGTCCCCATTCGATTTAACCATGCTCCTTCGAATGTTGGGAAAAGCTTGGACGACAGCGACGCTGGTTGCTGTAACACTTGTTGCTAACGCGGGTAGCCGCGCGGTCGCAGACGACGCGTTTGTTACCCTGGGGCCAACCGTCGGATGGCAGACCAGCCGGGGTGCTATTGAGGCGGGCGCGGAGATCGCTGTTTGGCCATAAGATCAAGTCAACGGACGGAACGGCTTCGGGTGGCCCGGCGTGGGATGGGATTTCGGTATTACGAATCGACGCATTTACGCCGAGATCCAATTCATGCTTTGGGAAAATGATGGCGTGTCCTTCGGTTTGTCGCCCGGGGGGCATACAACTTTCAACAGGAGGGCCTTCGTTTCGTTAGCACAGCTTGGTTGGCCCTCACGGTAGTTGTTCCATACGTACGCCTGGATGCTGGTGCCGACACAGCCGAGATTTCGGCAGGTTTCATGTTGAAAGTTCCGCTGATTGGCAAAATCGGCGGTTAGTTGTGCGAAAACGGGCGATCATTGGCAAGCGGTGGGCGCTGGATGTAGCGGGCAAAGACGCTCGCGGCCTTGTTTGTCGTTGCCGCGCGCGCGGGTGGCTTGCGCTGAGCGTTCTTGACATCATCACCTCAATGTAGCAACGTATCTACATTGAGGTGAGCCGATGCCCATCACCACCATTTCTAGCCGCGAATTTAACCAAGACACCAGTGGTGCCAAGGCTCTTGCCAAAAAGGGTCCCGTGTTCATCACCGACAGGGGGCGCCCGGCGCATGTCCTGCTTACGGTTGAAGATTTCCAGCGGCTATCAGGGCACCGCAGCAGCATCGTCGACATGTTGGCCATGCCCGGGGCTGACGAGATCGATTTTGAGCCGCCGCGCATGCAAGACGGCACGTACAAGCTGCCCGAACTACTCTGATGTACATCCTCGACACGAATGTGCTGTCCGAGTTGAGGAAGGCGCACGCGGGAAACGCCAACCCAGGCGTGACGGCGTGGGCGGCTGAGGTTCCTCCGGCGTCGTTGTTCTTGTCGGTCGTGAGCGTACTCGAGTTGGAATTGGGGGTCTTGCTGATAGAGCGTCGAGACGCCGCGCAAGCTCTGCACCTGCGCGCCTGGCTGGACAATCGCGTTCTGCCCGCATTTGCTGACCGAATTCTGCCGATCGACGAGTCAATCGCGCGTCGATGTGCCAGCTTGCATGTGCCGAACCCGCGCCCGGAGCGTGATGCTCTCATCGCAGCGACGGCGCTCACGCACGGCATGACCGTGGTGACGCGGAACCTCAACGACTTCGATCCGTTCGGTGTTGCCGTGCTCAACCCTTGGCGATGAGCCGATAGCCTGAAGAACCGGTGGCCACAAATTCAAACGAGCGCTGCTGATCCGTTGTAACGGTCACCGAAACCTTCGTGCTTGGCAGGGCGAGATTCTCTTGCCTGTCCGCAACCCGGCGTCGGGCAAGCGCGCGACCTGTCGACACAGGGGCATCGCGGGGCCGTATCAACCGTGGTTTTTCCGGGGCTACGTCCGGATTTTTCTAATGGTTCAAACGATGCCGAGAAGCATCAGAGAATCCGAGGACCAGCCAAGATGAAGCTTTCTTCGAGCCAATCTCTCTCGAATCAAACCGATGTATCCCCGTTTACGGTTGTCTTGGCCGGCGGTGAGGGCTTGCGTTTGCAAGGACTGACCCGTGCGCTTTATGGTCACCCGGTTCCGAAACAGTTTGCCGAACTGACGGGAGGCGGATCGCTGCTGCAGCAAACCGTCGAGCGTGCGCTTTGCCAAAGCGATGCTGACCGCATCATGGTTGTCGCAAGTCACAAATACCGTGAGACCGCACGGCTGCAATTGCAGAGATATCCCGGTGTGCAGTTGATTTGCCAACCCTTCGCCGCTGGAACGGCGTTGGGTATAGGTACCGCGCTCCGTCCCGTCATGGCACGCGATCCGAACGCAACGGTTTGCTTTATGCCCTCTGACCACCACTTCAGCGAGCCTGAAGTATTTGGGCAACAGTTGCGGGCTCTCACCCAAGCTCCCCACAAAGATGCCATCACGCTCGTGGGGGTAAAAGCCGATCGCGCGGAATCGGAACTTGGTTGGATCGTGCCGGGCAAGGCGCTGGGAACGGTGATGAATCGTTCCCTGTTTGAGATCGAAGCATTCCACGAAAAGCCCAATGAAAATGTAACACGAACCCTGATGGGGCGCGGAGCATTGCTCCACACATTCATCATGGTGGGCAAGGCAAACGCATTTTGGCGGGCACTCGACGCTTGCCTTCCCGACCACGCAGAAGCGTTGGCCTTCGCATCGCGCGCATCCGATCCCTGGGCCCGAGCCGCGGTAGTTCGAGCATACAAGACATTGCCGCCCGCGAGTTTTTCGGTCGATGTGCTGCAAAAGTGGCCGTCGGTTCAAGTCTTCGAGCCAGATTCGTGTGGTTGGGCAGACTGGGGTACGCCGGAGCGGGTGTTTGCAAGCTTGAAGGGCAAGCCGGATTTCCTTCGACTGCAAGAACGCCTCGCGTTTGGTGCACGAACCGTGCTGCCAGCATTGCTGCTCTCGGGTTAGACTGGTGGCCATGGACTGGCTCAACTACCACCACCTGCTGTATTTCCATACGATTGCGCGCGAGGGCAGCATCGCACAAGCGTCAAAGGTGCTGCGACTTGCCCAGGCGACAATCAGTGGTCAACTGAAACTCCTTGAAGAACAGCTGGGCGTTTCGCTTTTTGACCGCAAAGCACGAGGGTTGGCTCTGACCGATGTGGGAAGAAAAGTGTTTCGTTATGCCGACGAAATCTTCAGCATCGGCAAGGAACTTCAAAATTCCATTCGCGGTGGCAAAAGCGACACCGGTTGGAATCTCCGCGTCGGGGTGGTCGACGTGGTTCCCAAGTTGATATCGTACCGGTTGATCGAACCCGCATTGTTGTTGCCCGAACCCGTGCGCGTTGTGTGTAACGAAGGCAAACACGATGATCTGCTGGAACAGCTTTCGCGCAATCGAATCGATCTCGTTATCTCGGATACACCTTCGTCGCGCGCCGGTGAACTGAAAGTCTTCAACCATCTCTTGGGTGAAACGACCGTATCGGTTTTTGGCGCGCCTCAACTGGCAGCGGATTTTCGAAAGGGCTTCCCCGCGACGTTGAATGGAGCCCCTATCCTTTTGCCAATGCGCGGGAGTGTGTTGCGCGGACTTCTCGATGCTTATTTTGATAAACATCAAATCACCTCCAACGTCGTCGCTGAATTCGAGGACAGCGCATTGGCCAAGGTTTTCGGTCAATCCGGTCACGGTTTGTTCTTCGCGCCGTCGGCTATCGAAAGCGAGATCAAGAGGACCTTCGAGGTGGAACTGGTCGGTCGATTGGAATCAATTCGGGAAAGATTCTTCGTCATTAGCGTCGATAGACGTTTGAAGAACCCAGCGATTGCCGCAATCACTGAAGCCGCACGCAACGACCTGTTCAAGCGTGGATGATTCTCAGTTCTCAAAGACCATGTCTTTTGAGATGCCTCGACGGCCGAGCGCCTTTTTTAACCGCATCAACGCCATGGCTTCAATCTGTCGAGCACGCTCGCGCGACACACCAAGCTTGGGTTTGAGGTCGGCAAAAGCAACCTCTTCATCCTCCAGAAAACGGCAGCTTAGAACTGTTTTTTCTCGGTCCGTCAACAGCGACATCGCTTCGCCCAAGAATTCTTTCCAGCGCAATCGGTCCGAGGCATCAATGGCGTTCTGCTCGCCGTCCGCCGACAAGTCAATTGCCTGCTCTTCCTCAAAAGGCAGGGTGTTCATCTTGCGCGTGGCCGCCAATTGCATCGCGCCCTTTGCCCAAACCAAAGCGTAGGTGGAAAACCGGAAACCGCGTTCCGGATCGAATCGATGGGCGGCTTCGACGAGGCCCAGATATCCAGCCGATATCAACTCGTCTATCTCAGTTTCGGTCGATCGATAGGGACGTGCGATGCGCTTGAGCAAAGGCAACATCGAGGCCATCACTTTCCCCAAGGCGTCGGGATCACCCGTGGACTTCCACCGTCGGAACAATTCCAGTTCGGCGGTGTGGGACAGGAATTCAACCCGCTTTGCGTCGCTCATGCTCAGAGGATGGCGCGGATGCTGTTCTGAGTCGATTAGGATTTCCAGTGAGACCACCCCGAAAAACCCGTGGCCGATTTCGTACTGCGTTTCCGACGCCCTCCTTCAGCGCGCGACCGGCCGTGACACCAACCGTCGCAAGTGCCGCTGCGAGTGCGCCATCAACATGCGTGCGTTCCACACTGACGACGTGAATGCCACACCGGGGCCCCGAGAATTCCAGTCTGCAACGGACGCGGGCACGATCCAGTCTTTCAAAAAGCAACGTTGCGGATTCGATATGCGGTCCAAACCGCGCCAGAGACCGATGTACCACTCTCGTGAACACCTCCGATTGACGCTGGGTGATTCGGAAACCGTTGCCGTGTATGTCGATTCGCATGCGCCAAGCCTTGGTGCTTCTTTGACGGTCACCGAAGATCAAACCACATCGTTTTTCCCGGAAACCACAACGGTTTTTCCGAGGGTCTCCCCACGCACGGCCGGGGCGCATCGGCAAAGCCACGTCTGAGCGCCTCGCGCGGGGCAACCCTTGCAAAGGTGCTTGCGGCCTCCAGCAAGAATCCTTGGTATGCAGCCAAGGCCAAAGATTGGGCACGTGATGGTTTGGCGGTGGTGGCGGACCCTGGGACGCAGGTGTGGACATTGCAGAAAGGCAGGCATTTATGTGCGGGCGCATGACCTTGACTTCGGACAACCGGGTGACGGTCGCGCAGGAGTTGCGGGCGACCGGCAGCCCTGAAACGATGGCTTCGTTGCGTCCGCGTTTCAACGTTGCGCCTACGCAAAGTCATCCGGTTGTGATGCTTGGACAAGAGCGAAACGTACTGGGGTTGGCGCAGTGGGGGTTCCCTGGCAACCAACAAACCCCGCTGGTCATCAACGCACGCGCGGAGACCATTGCCTCACGGCCGATGTTCAAGAGCGC
>JAWXBF010000022.1:0-3570 GCA_034439895.1 Deltaproteobacteria bacterium | reverse complement strand
GGTTTGGTGGTGGCAGCGGGGGCGGGGGTTCGCCTCGTGGCGGTGCGGCGCCCAGTGTGGGTCGTGGCTTCCGGGGTCGCCCTTCCGGAAGGTAATGCTTCGGGCGATGGCCGCGTATTTGGATGTCTTTCGAGCTTGATACCCATGGGCACGCGGGGTTAGGAAAGGGTCATGTCGACCGGCCGTTCCATCTTCCAGCGTCACCCTGAAAACCCAATCGTTGTGCCCGGGCAGCAGCCGTGGCGTCGCGCGACCACCTTTAATCCGGGCGTCATTTACGAAAACGGAAAGTTCTACATGTACGAGCGCGCTGCCGGTGGCCTGCGTCCGTTCATTTGCACGGTGGGCATGCTGGAAAGTCACGACGGCGTGCACTTCGAGTTGTCGCGACCCGATCCGGTTTTCACGCCCGAGATGTGCGGCAGCAAAATTGGCAGCGTGCAGGATCCACGCGTCGTCAAGATCGATGATACGTACTACATGACCTTTGCCTACCGGCCCTACGCCTGGAATTCGCATCCGACGGGCGTTGGCGTGCCGCAGTCGTTTCAACCCGAGGTTCCCGGCTGGGACGGCGATGCGCGCAACAACCAGACGCGCTCGGGCCTGGCCACGTCGAAGAACCTGTACGACTGGCAATTTCATTCCTGGATCACGTCGCCCGAAATCGATGATCGCGACGTGATTTTGTTCCCCGAACGCATCAACGGTCAGTACGTCGTGCTGCGCCGCCCGCTGCCCTTTGTCGAGGCAAATCACAAGGGCGTGATGCGCGGGACGATCCAGATGAGTTTCTCCGACGATCTGAAAACCTGGACCGATCCCGAGATCGTCGTCGAGCCGGAATTCGCCTGGGAGAACAACCGGATTGGTGGTTCGACGCCGCCGCTCAAGACGTCCGAAGGTTGGCTGATAGTGTACCACGGCGTCGAAACGGTGGACGCGACCATCAAGTCCGTGATCTACCGCGCGGGCCTCTTGATGCTGGATCTCGAGAACCCACGGAAGGTCATCGCGCGCCTGCCGGACTTTGTCATGGAGCCCGAGTTCTATTACGAGAAGTTCGGAGCCTACATCCCAAACGTGGTGTTCCCGACCGGCAACGTGGTCAAGGATGGCATCGTCTACTTGTACTACGGTTGCTGTGATACCTCGATTGGCCTCGCGACGGCGCCCCTGCAGACGCTCGTCGATCTCGTGATGGGTCGCACCAAGTAGGGGGCGCGACGGGATAGCGACAGAAATGTCGCGCAACCGGGAAGGATGCACGCGCCTTGCGGGTTCGGTTGGCATAACACACTGGAATTATGTCGATTTTCTGCGGCACGGGCTTTGCTTTACTGTGAGTCCATGACGAAACCTGAAAAAAGGACGGGTGGGCGCAAAGCGCAGCCCTGGCTTTTGTTGGCAACGACGGCAATGACGATGGCGACGGCTGGCTTGCTCGGGGGGTGCGCGAGTGGCGCCTCCGATGCGAGCGGGTTGTCGTCCGGGCGCAGTGGCGGCAACGACAATGCTGGGGCCGGCGAAAGCCCGACCGTGCCGAAAACCGGTGGCAACTCAGGCAACGCAACCGGAGGTGCGAGTGGCACCGAGCCGCCGCCCCCCGAGGTGGAGGAAAAGCGCGACTTCGAGGCGCCGCAAGCGGGCGAGCGCTTTGTGTTCGTGGCCAACACGCAGCGTGATACGGTTGCTGCCATCGATTCGACCAATCTTACCATTCGGACGATCGAGGTGGGCGATGCCCCGACGCGCCTTGCGACGGTGGCCGGTAAAGACGTGGCCCTTGTCATCAACGTCGGTACCCGCGATCTCAGCGTCGTGCGTGCCAGTGTGACCGATTCGCAAGTCACCACGTTGCCGGTGGTCCGGGGCGTCAACCGCATCTCGATTGCACCCGGCGGTGCCCACGCAATCGTGTGGTACGACGCGGAAAACGACA
The DNA here is from genome assembly GCA_034439895.1 of Deltaproteobacteria bacterium. GTDB lineage: Bacteria > Myxococcota_A > Polyangia > Fen-1088 > Fen-1088 > JAWXBF01. Next base: position 1,628 of record JAWXBF010000022.1, on the reverse strand, counting down.
ACGGCTTCACGGGCATTGGCAGCTTTCAGGATGTGACGCTCGTGCGCCTTGGTGCAACGGATCAGGCGTTCCCATTGACGGTCGGGTTCAAACCGGTCGATGTGACGTTCAACGCCGCCGGTACGACGGCCTTTGTGGTGACCGAAGACGGTGTTTCGGTGATTGCGCTTGCAAGCGTGACGGCTCCAAAGCGTGTGCCGCTTGTGCCGCTCGGTCCGGTGGGGCAGGGCATGGCGCGCGACGTTTCCATCACCCCCGACGGGCGCTATGCGCTCTCGCGTGAGGAAGGTCAAAGCAAGGTGACGCTGGTCGATTTGACGACCGGTGTGATCACAGACCTCGATTTGATGGGTTCGGTCAGCGATCTGGATCTCGCGCCCGATGCCTCGTTTGCGATGGCGGTGGTCCCCAGCAAGAACGAGGTGGTACGGATTGCGCTTCCGATGGGGTTTGTGGATGCGGCCAGCCGGAAAACACTGTCGTTTCCGGGTGAAACGCTGGGTTCGGCCAGTTTGACCTCGGACAGCAAGCGCGTGCTGCTCTATTCCACCGGGCAGAACATCGAGCGTCTCTTGATAGCCGACCTTGATGGCATCAAGCCCACCTTGCCGGTCCGGCTGCGCAAGACCGTGCGCAGTGTGACGATTTCTCCCGACAACCAGTCGGCGGTGATCGTACACCGCAAGGCCGAGGGGGATCCCAATGCGAAGGACATCGACGTTGAAACCCAGATCGATCGCGCGCTGGGATATTCGGTGGTCGGATTGACCGATGGTTTTGCCAAGTTACAGCTGACCGAGGCAGAGCCGGGTGCGATGGCGGTGACGCCCGACTCCAGCAAGCTTTTTGTGTTGCTTTACAACCAGGCCCTTTCACTGCGCGTTGCCCAGCGCGTGGATCTGGCGAGTTTCCTCGTGGATGACTTTGTTCTTGGCAGCGCGCCGCTGACGGTTTCGGCCCTGCCGATCGCCATCGGGCGGGTGTTCATCAGCCAGGATCACCCCTCGGGTCGCATCAGCTTCATCAACTGGACGACCGGCGAAACCGGATCGGTCACGGGCTTCGAGCTCAATGGGAGGATCGTACAGTGAAACGCTTGTTGATTTCGTTGTTGGCATCCGGTGCGTTGTTGGGTGCGTGTGACTGGAAAGAAGGCCGCACACCGCCGACGCCAGGCATTGAACCCGGCGTCGGAAGCGCCGTGGTGTTGCCCTCGGCTCTCGCCTTTGTCGAGCAGTCGGTCGGATTCGTCCATCTGGTCGATGCGCCCGGTGGGCTGCCCCGGGCGCGCGCCGTCGAGATTGGCCGCAATCCGGTGGCCTGGCAGGCGGACCGTGCTGCGCTTGCCAATACCGCGACCGATCGCCTGTTGGTTTTGTGTGTGGGTGAAATCGACGGTCCCGGTGTGGATCCCGAGGGTGCGTCCTTGTGGCTCGTGCCCGCTGCGGCGGGGACGGCGCCCCAGAAATACGATCTGCCTTCGCGCTGGAACCGTATCACGCAGTCGCCGAGTGGCCGCCACGTGATCCTCTCGTTTCAACCCGGGGGTCCAAGCAAGCTGGTCAGCGACAGCGTGTTTTCGCCCAATCAAATTGCCGTGCTCGATCTGAATACGCCCGGCGCCATGC
>JAWXBF010000021.1:0-13825 GCA_034439895.1 Deltaproteobacteria bacterium | reverse complement strand
GACTTCGTCGAGGTTGAAACACCTGTTCGTGTTGCGAATCCAGGGCAGGAGCTGCACCTTGACGCTTTTGCGGCGGGGCAGGGCGACGATGGAAGCCCCCGCTATCTCATCACGTCGCCCGAGCACCACATGAAACGGCTACTGGGTGCAGGGCATGCGCGCGTTTTTCAGCTTACCCGATGCTTTCGCAAGGAAGAAAAGGGTCCGCATCACCAGCCGGAATTCACGATGCTAGAGTGGTATCGCGCGGGTCAAACCCTCGATGCGGTGGCGGCAGATGCCCAGGCTCTGCTGTCGGTTGCCGCCGCAGCCGCGGGCCGAGCCCCGCCCCGTGCGTCCTTGTACACCACCATTCGTCAGCTTTTCGCCCAACACGTCGGGGTTGACCTTGTTGGCGACGAATCGGAGTCGCGATTACGGGCCTGTCTCGAGGCGGCGGGTCACGCGACGGTTCCGGGCGATGGTTGGGATGACTTGTTCTTTCGTGTGTTCCTGGACCACATCGAACCTGCGATGGATCCCGAGCAACCCACCTTTGTCTTCGATTGGCCGCTCCCGCTGGCAGCCCTGGCACGACGCAAGCCCGGCAATCCCGCGGTCGCCGAACGGTTTGAGCTCTATGCCTCCGGCCTCGAACTGTGCAACGCCTTCGGCGAGCTTTTAGACGCAGAGGAACAGCGGCGGCGCTTCACAGAAGAGTTGCAGGAGCGGGGTCGCCGACAAAAAGTCGTTTACCCAATCGATAACGCGTTGATAGAGGCGCTGCCGAGGATCGCCTCGCCGGCCGCCGGCGCTGCCCTGGGTGTCGACCGGCTTGTCATGTGGGCGACCGGTGCGCGAGATATTCGCGAAGTTGTCGCATTTCCAGAGGGTTAGCTCGAAGACAGTCAGCGACGCTGCTTGACCCTGACAGGGGCCGATGCTATGCGTGTCGGCCCGTGACACCGCATCTAACTTCGTTCGTTATTGGCCTGGGTCAAGCGCAGGCTCCGCAAGGAGCCAGTAGCCTCATGAGCAACATCGTTGCCATCATCATGATGGTTGGTGTGTTCTACCTCCTCATCATCCGACCGCAGGGCAAGAAAGCCAAGGAACAGCAGAGGATGCTGGGCGAGCTCAAAAAGGGTGACCGGGTTGTCACTTCGGGCGGCTTGCTCGGTGAGATCTCCGGCATCAAGGACGACGAAATCGTGCTGCTTGTTCAAGAAGGCGTTCGCCTTCGCATTCTTCGAAGCGCCGTGCAGGGGTTGCAAAAAAGCCCGGCAGCGGAAGCCTCGAAATCCTGATCCCTATTCGCGAAAGACCAACCTATGGAACGAGCTTGGTGGTGGAAGTTTCTCATGTGGGGCGGCATCACGGTGCTGGCAGTGCTCTATCTTGGCCCGTCGATCCCTGCGCCTTACGACCAGAAGGTTCCTGCTTTCGTAAAACGGATCTTCACCAAGAAGATTCAACCAGGTCTCGACTTGCAGGGCGGCCTGCACCTCGTCTACTCGGTCGACATCGATAAGGCGATTGGTGCCAAGGTGGATCGCATCGCGAGTGACATCGAAGAGCGTCTCGCCGTGAAAACCAAGGGCTTCAAGATCGATCGCGAAGGCCGCGACGAAATTCTCTTCACCTTCACACCACCGTCCGATTCGGCGAAGCTCGACGACAAGGTGCTCGACAACTACCGCAACGCTGTTGACGAGATCTCGCGCGATAGTGGCGCCGGTCAGGTTCGTTTGCGTCTGGATCCGGACCAGGCTGCCGAGGTCAAGGAATATGCGCTCCGTCAGGGCATCGAGACCATTCGCGGTCGTGTCGACAAATTTGGCGTGGCCGAGCCAACGATTCTCAAGCGCGGCGACGACATCGTCATCGAACTTCCTGGTCTCAAGCCCGAAGACTTCGAGCGCATCAAGCAGATCATCGGCCGTACCGCTCAGCTTGAGTTCAAGTTGGTTGACGACGGTGCCGAGTACATGACCAAGGTTGCCGCATCCGTCACACAAGGCGGCAAGATCACGGTGGTGCCCGAACCCTGGACCGACAAGAACGGGACCCAGCACAACAACATTTCGATACGCACGCCCGTTCGCACCGATCTTGAGGCGTTTGTTGCCGGTCTCACGGGTGAGCTTGAAGTCCCGAAGGATCGCGAGTTCGGCTACGAGGAGATTCAGGCGAGCAGTCCAGACGGCACCGAGGTAGTTGGCAAGACGGTGTGGCGCGCGTACCTGCTTCACCGCCGTGCGAGCGTGACCGGTGAGTATCTGGCCGCAGCCGAACTCAGCTACGACCAACAGACCAATCGTCCCGAGGTTGCATTCACGATGGACCGGCAAGGTGCGGTCTTGATGGAGCGTCTCACCGGCCAAAATGTTGGTCGCAAGATGGCCATCGTTTTGGATGGCAAGATCAACAGTGCGCCCGAGATTCAGTCACAGATTGGCGAGCGAGGCCGCATCACCCTCGGTGGCTTCGGCGATCCCTTCAAGGCCCAACAAGAAGCCAAGGATCTGGTCGCCGTACTCCGTTCGGGTGCCTTGCCTGCTCCGTTGACGAAGTCGTACGAATCCCAGGTCGGACCGACCCTGGGCGCGGATACGGTCGCCGATGCCAAATGGGCAATGCTCATCGGCGCCTTCGCCGTGGTCCTCTTCATGTTGATCTACTATCGAACCGCAGGGGTGATCGCGAACATCGCCATGATGTTGAACGTGGTCTTCATGCTGGCGATTCTCGCGGCCTTCGAGGCAGCCCTGACCTTGCCCGGTATCGCCGGACTGGTTTTGGCGGTCGGTATGGCCGTGGACGCCAACATCATCATCTACGAACGCATCCGTGAAGAGTTGCGGGCAGGCAAGTCGGCCCGTTCGGCTGTCGACGCCGGCTTCTCACGTGCCTTCTGGACGGTCTTTGACGCACACGTCACGAACCTCATGGCAGCCGTGGTGCTCTATTCGTATGGCTCCGGCCCGATTCGAGGGTTCGCGGTCACGCTGGTCATTGGCATCCTGTCGAATATTGCGACTGCGGTGTACATGTCGCGCTGGATGTTCGAGCTGATGCTCGGCCGTCGCGGCGTTGTCAAACAAACCATTTCCATCTAAGCAACCCTTCGCAGGCGAGTGGCGGCATGTCCGACGAGAAGCACAAGTTCTTCGAGATTATCAAGACCGGCTCTGACTACGAATTCGTGGGACGAGCGAAGTCCGCATACGCCGTGTCGACGGTGCTCATCGTCGGATCGATCTTGATGTTGTTCATCAACGCGTTCGTCATCAAGAGTCGCGGCCGCGTCTTGAACTGGGGTGTTGATTTCCGAGGCGGTACCGAACTTCAGGTCGAGTTCAAAAAAGACGTTGCCATCTCTGCGGTCCGCGCGGCTGTTGAAGGCGGTGGGTTTACCGGTGTCGACGTGGTTCGTTACGGCGCGGGCGGCGGTTCGGACACAGGCAAGAAGTTTTTGGTTCGAATGGGCGCCGTGTCGGTCATTTCGCCAGAGAAAGCAGCCGCCGCAAAGGCAAAAATTTCCAAGATTGGCGAGGCTTCGCTGAAGAGCTTTGCGTTGTCCGAAGGTGGCGACGTGATTTATCTTCGCTTCGACAAGCCGCTCGAGAATGCTGCCGTCAGGAGCGCTTTGTCCTCCGCAGGTGTCGAGGCGACTGATCTCAAGCAAGATGGCCTTGGCCTCTCCTACGAAGCAAGGCTCATTGGTCTCGATGTTGAAGTGACCAAGGCGCTTGAGAAATCTCTGGGCGATGGCGCGGTGGAAGATATTCCCATGGTCGCATCGGTCGGTGCCAAGGCTGGCCGTCAGCTCCAGATCGACGGCGTGAAAGCGGTCCTCGGCGCGATGGTGCTCATCATGCTCTACGTCGGGTTGCGTTTCGATTTCCGTTACGGCCCGGGCGCGATTCTGGCCTTGTTGCACGACTCGATCATCACGATCGGCGCGTTTGCTTTGACCTACCGCGAGTTCTCGCTCACAACCCTCGCTGCCGTGTTGACCATCATTGGCTTTTCGGTCAACGACACGATCGTCATCTTCGACCGCATTCGCGAAAACCTCGCACGATACCGCGATCGCAAACTCGAGCGCGTTGTCAACCTGTCCATCAACGAGACGCTGTCGCGTACCATCTGGACGAGCGGCACCTTGTTGTTCGTGACGCTCGCCATGAACATCTTCGCCTCGGGCGTTATCCGCGACTTCGCGTTTGCGATGAACGTCGGCGTCATCGTCGGCACCTACTCTTCTATCTACGTTGCTGCGCCGGTCGTTATTTGGCTGACGAACCGTGCGGCCGCGCAGGGCAAGTCCGTACGTGCCTCCGAGACCACACGACGACGACGAGACGCCGAGGCCGTTTAGCGCCAGGACCGTTTGATGGAACAGGTTGGGGCGATGTCGAGTCCGTGGCGGATTCCCCAGCGCAACGCAGCGGCAGAGGCGCGTCTTGTGGAAGCGCTCAAGATTCGGGCGCTCACAGCCCGGGTGTTGATCAGTCGATCGCTGACCGAGGCCGACGATGTCTCGCGTTTCATGAACCCGCGTCTGGGTGATTTGCGTCCGCCGGAAGGGATGCCGGATCTTGAAAAAGCGCAGGCGTGCCTCGAGGGCACGATCCTGAAAGGTCAGACCATTGGCGTGTTTGGTGATTACGATGTCGACGGTGTAACCAGTGCCGCCATCATCACGCTTGGTTTGCGAGCCCTCGGTGCAACCGTGCTAACCCGCGTGGCCACGCGCCATGCGGGCTATGGTTTCAACATCGATGCAGCCCGGTATTTCGCCGATGCCCACTGTGCTGCGGTTGTGACCTGCGACTGTGGCACAAGCGATCACGCGTCGATTCGTTTGCTGCGCGAACTTGGTGTGCCCACCATCGTGATCGATCACCACCAGGTGCCAAGTGGCGATTCACCGGCGGAGGCGCTCATCAATCCGCATCGAAGCGACAACCGCTTTCCATTCAAGGGTCTGGCCTCGTGTGGCATCGCTTTTTATCTGGTGGCAGCGTTGCGAAGCCGCTTTCGTGCGTGCGGCCGACCCGGCGCCGCGGAATGGGATCCGCGCGAACTGCTGGATTTGGTCGCGCTCGGCTCGATAGCGGACGTCGTGCCCTTGCAACACGAGAATCGCATCCTGGTTGCAGCTGGCCTGAAGGAGTTGCAAAAGCAGAGACGCCCCGGCATTCGAGCCCTCGCGGAGCAAGCGGAGGTTTACGTTGAGGACGCCGTCGACGCATCGACGGTGAGCTTTCGCTATGCGCCCCGGATCAATGCTGCGGGTCGCCTTGGCGATGCACAGCGCGCCCTCGACGTGTTGCTCGCAACCAACGACACCGAGGCTCGTGAACGGGCCATCGTGCTTGAAGGCATCAACAAGGAAAGACAGCGCATCCAGCATGACGTTGCGGAAGCTGCATTTGCCGAGGCTGAAACGTTGATTCGCCTCACGGGTGGCGATGTGCCCGCGGCGATTGTGGTTGGAGCACAGGACTGGCACGTGGGGGTCGTCGGGATCGTCGCTGCCAAGCTGGTGGATCGCTATCGTCGTCCGGCGATCGTGGTTGGATTCGATAACGGGCGCGGCCGTGGTTCGGCGCGGACCGTGCCATCGTTCGATCTGTATCACGGACTGAAGGCTGTTTCGGAACACCTCGAGGTCTTTGGTGGCCACGCGGCCGCGGCAGGACTCACGGTCCGCTTCGATCGCTTTGCGGCCTTTCGTGACGCTTTTGTGCAACACGCGGCTTTGGCACGGGTAGATGCCGAAGCCGATGCGCCACCGCTAGTTGACGCGATTGCACAGCTCTCCGAACTGGATCTCGAGGGTGTGCTTGAACTGGAACGCATTGGGCCTTTTGGCAACGCGAATACCCAGCCCTTGCTCGTCTTGCCGGGCATCACCGCAACCTCCCATCGCCTGATCGGCAACGGCCAACACCTGCAATTGAACCTCTCGCAGGGCGACGCTTCCGGCGATGCCATCGGTTTTGGCATGGGTGGCCAGGGCCCCGAACCCGGTGTCATGGTGGATTTGCTAGGATTTGCCGAAATCAACCGATTCCGCGGCCGAGAAAATCCCAGGCTTCGCCTGCAGCGCTGGAATGCTGCCGGGACTGGAGCGGTATCATGAACCCTGAAGACGACTGGATCCGCGAACGCACCCTGTGGCAGCGCCTCCCGCGCAAGACGCTTTTCAAAGGCTTCTGGCTGTTGGTGCTTCTTTTTGGCGTATTTTGGTTTCAAGCGAAGTCGGAATCCTGTGCGACGACCTTCACGAAAAGCATCGTCCCGAGCCCGCCAGTGCGCCCGAGGACGCGTTCGTCCGAGGGTCGAACCGTTCAATTTTCACCGGGCCTCGTCCCGCCTGCTAAACCAACCGCAGACGCGGGTGCCGGATCACCTGCCGCAACTCGCCCCTGAACATGCAATCTGTCGGTACACCACTTTACTGGGCATTGTTTGTCGTCATTGTCGTTTCGGCGTTGGCGATCGATCTCGGTGTCGTTCACCGCGGTGCGCACAAGGTCAAGGCCAAGGAAGCCGCGGTTTGGGTTGGTATTTGGGTCACCCTCGCCGCGCTCTTCAACGCCTTCGTTTATATCAAGCTGGGTCGTGAACGAGGCCTGGAGTTCACACAGGCCTGGCTACTCGAATACGCCCTGTCGATTGACAACGTCTTCGTGTTCATCGTGATCTTTGCGTACTTCAAAGTCCCGGAGGAGTACCAGCACCGGGTGTTGTTCTGGGGCATCATCGGTGCCGTTATTACCCGTGGTGCGTTTGTTGGCATTGGCGCCGTTCTCATCACCCGCTTCCACTGGGTGATGTACATCCTCGGTGCCTTCCTAGTTTTTACGGCAATCCGCTTGCTCACTCAAAAAGATGAGCACATCGATCCGTCCGCGAATCCCGTGTTGCGCGTCTTCAGGCGCTTCGTTCGAACGTCAGATCACTACGATGGTGCCAAATTTTTCACCGTCGAAAACGGTGTGCGCAAGGCGACGCCCTTGCTTGCCGTGCTGGTCGTTGTCGAGGGCACGGACGTGGTTTTCGCCGTCGACTCGATTCCGGCCTGTTTCGGCGTGACGATGGACGTGTTTATCGTCTATACGTCCAACATCTTTGCGATCTTGGGCCTACGGTCTTTGTTCTTCATGATTGCCGATCTGATGTCGGCACTGGCCTATCTGAAGACGGGCGTGGCCGTCATCCTTGGCTTCATCGGCATCAAGATCTTGATCGAGAAGTGGTGGCACATGCCCATCGCCGTTTCGCTTGGCGTGCTTGCGGGCGTACTCGCTATCGCCGTCATCCTCAGTCTCCTGTTTCCTCCGAAGGCGGCATCGGCGGCGCCGCATCCAGGTCCGTCTCCAGAATAGGCCGGCTGATTCGGTAGCTCTCGGAGAACCAGGATCCCAGATCGGCAGCCCGACATCTCTGCGAACAGAACGGTCGAAACTCGGCGCTTGCTGGCTTCTTCTTGCAGGTCGGACAGGTGGGCGCCGTTTCGGACATGGCGTGCTTTGTAGCAACTAACCCTGCGGTCGTCCGGCACCCGTGACCCGTGCGGCGAGATTCGCGATGAGGAACGGCAGCGCGAGTGCCATGCCGATTGAAACCCAGGTCACCACATCCATGCCGACAAGGCGGTGCTGGTCTCCTTCGGAGAGGAACACGGACGACAGAACGGCGCCAACGGCCGCTGCCATGTGTTGAACGGCGGATTGAATCGACATGAAACGGGCTCGCTCGGGCGCTGGCGGAACGCGCGATGCGAGGGTGTTGAGTGCCACGCTTCGAAGGGAGTTGCCCATCATGAGTCCCATGAAGAGCACAAAGATCGGTACCGGTGGCACTGTCGTCAAAAAGGCGGTCGCAAGCGTCGCGATCGTCACCGCCGAGCCAAGTAGCGTGACGCGCAAGGGGCCTCCCTTGTCGACCCATGCCCCGCCAAGGCGCATGCTGAAGAGCGCAACCACGCCTCCTGCCATGTAGAGGAGTCCCAGTTTTTCTCGCGGGTATCCGAGGTTAAATTGGACGTAGGTTGCGATGTGCGGCACCCAGAGAAACGTTCCGAGAAAGGTTACAAGCGTGGCGCCCGCCGCAAGCAACACGCTCTTGTCGGCGAGGAACAGCCCGATCGAACGAAGGGGTGCCTGTGGGCCGCGTTCAAGATGGCCGCGCAGAGGTGGCAAGATGAACAACGCGAGCACCGCCATGACGAGGCCGACGGCACCCACCGTCAAAAATGGTGTCCGCCATCCGGAGATGCGGCTGAGTTCCAGGCCGATCGGTACGCCAATAACAGACGCAAAGGCGAACGAGCCCATGACCGCGCCCATCGCGCGCCCACGGCGTTCCGGAGGAATCACATCGGCCACAATCGCAAAGACCAGGGCTGCGGCGGGTCCGCCAAAACAACCGGCTGCGATGCGTGCCACCACCAGCGACCCCATGCCCTCGGCGGCGGCTCCGAGGGCTGTCGCACCCGCGAGACCCAGCATCGCGACGGTGAGCGCCGAGCGTCGACCAAAGCGATCCAGGAAGGTTGAGCCGACGAGACCAGCGACCGCAGCGGCGGCCGTGTAGCTGCCGCCGATCAGACCGAGTTGCGAAAGAGGTATGCCCAGGTTCTTTGCGAGATCGGGGCCAAGCGGCATCACCATCATGAAGTCGAGGATGTTGACGAAGGTGACGGCGGCCAGCAGAAAGACCAGCTTCCGTTCGCCCGGTGCCGCCGCGCCAGCGTTCATGGGTTTCGCGCCGAAACGAAGGAAAAACGCTGTAGTTCGACCGGTAGCCCTCCGTTGGAAAGCCGGTGGCAAAACATCGCAGCCTGACCGAGGTGGGGTTGCAAGAAGCGTTCGGGTGAGATCACGACGACGTACCAACCCCAGAACATGCTGAGTGCCCGCGCGATGGGCCTGAAGTTCTGCGCCACGACGCGTTCGCCGTAGGGGGGATTGAAACAAACGGTGCCTTCCGCCGCGGGCGGGGTTGCCTGCGAGCATTCCTTCACGGCAAATGCGATGTCCTTTTCGACGCCGGCGACCTGAGCGTTTCGGCGCGCGGCCGCAATGGCGTTGCCATCTTGATCGCTTGCGAAAATAGGGGCAGGGCAATCAGGCAGGATCTCGGCGCGCGCGGCTTCACACAAATCCTTCCAGAGTGGGATGTGTTCTTGCGAGGGCCATCGCTCAAATGCAAACGTACGACCAAGCCCTGGCGCCATCCGTCGAGCACGCATCGCTTGTTCGATGGCAAAGGTCCCGGAGCCGCACATCGGGTCAAGGAATGCTTTTTCGGCCGTGACCTGTCCGAGTGCCAGTACGGCGCACGCCAGGGTTTCCTTCAACGGGGCGTCGGTCATTGCGACGCGATAGCCACGTCGGTGCAGGGCAGGTCCAGCGAGGTCAAGGTAGAGTTCGGCTTCCGTGCCGTCGATATAAACCACGATGGGCACGTCGGGATCGTTGCGTTCAACGTTTGGACGCGACCCGGTATTGTCGCGAAACCCATCGGCGATCGCATCTTTAACTTTTTGTGCTACGTATTGTGAGTGCGTCAGCGTTTCCGAGTTTCGCACGTGTGCGTGGATGGCAAATGTGTGCTGCGGATCGAGGTGCTCGCTCCAGTTCACGCTCCGCACGGTCTCGTACAGTTCGTCTGAATTGGCGCACGGGCCGTATCCCACCTGTAACAGCACCCGCATGGCCGTTCGGGCGTGCAAACAAACGCGCATCGCTTCCTTCAGAGGCGCCTCGAAGGTGACTCGACCCGGCCCGCCCCGCGGCTTGCGAATCCCAAGTCCAACAAGTTCGTCGCGCAAAGCGCCTTCGGTTCGGGCTTCGCAAGTTACTAGAAAAGGGAATCGTGTCATCGGTCGGTGGGGCCAATCGGCAAGCGTGACCGTGCCCCGTAGGGGTGTCAAATGCCGTGGGGACGAATCCCTGCCTCCGTGCTAAGTTTCTGCCTCGTGCGCCCGCTTTTGCTTGCGTGTTTGCCAGGGGTATTTGCCGTTTTGCCGGGTTGTGCAACGGCGGTGGCCCCGGCGCAACGTGGTGAAATGGGCGCATCTGAAGCGGACACCGATCACAACGCGGGAGAAAAGCGGTTGCAGTTCAAACTCAATAATGGCCTCGAGGTTATTCTGGAAGAGAACCACGCAGCGCCGGTCGTGGCCTTGCAGGCCTGGGTCAAGGTTGGGGCAGGGGACGAGCCGGTTAAACTCGCTGGCATATCGCACTTTCTAGAGCACATGCTTTTCAAGGGCACTGCACGCCGCGGGGTCGGTCAAATCGCCCGCGAAATAGAAAGTGCGGGTGGCGAAATCAACGCCTGGACCAGCTTTGATGAAACGGTGTTTCACCTTGTCGTGGCCGGCACCTTTATCGACAACGGCATCGACGTTCTGGCCGATGCGCTTTCGGCGTCGAGTTTCGATGCCACGGAGCTCGAGCGGGAACGGCTGGTGATTCTCGAAGAGATAAAGCAAGGCCTCGATGACCCCGATCGCATTGCCGCGCAAGCCATGTTCAGCGGTGCTTTTGGTTCGCACCCCTATGGCAGGCCCGTCATTGGTTCGGTCGAGACGGTCACGAAGATGGGACGCAACGATCTCGTGGCGTTTCATCGCTCGCGTTACCACGCCGGAAACATCACGCTGGTGGTGGTCGGTGATTTCGATACCAAGAAGACCCGTGCGACGATCGAGTCGGCCTTTGGTGTTCTACCCAAAGGTGACACAACTCGAAAGCGCCCCGAGCCACCCGCACCGGCGTCCAGCCTCAAGGTCCTGTCGCGCGATGTGAAGGAATCGCAGATCATGTTTGCGTTCCGCGTTCCCGCCGTCCGGCACGAAGATGTGCCGGTGCTGGATCTGCTGTCGGTTGTCCTTGGGCACGGCGATAGTTCGCGCTTGCACAAGGAGATCGTGCGCAACCGGCAGCTTGCCAAGAGCGCTTTTAGTTACGTGTTCACCACGCGACAGGCAGGGGTACTGGTCGCGGGTGCCTCGGTCGGTGCCGGGAAAATGGACACGGTGGCGCGCGCTGTCCTCGCCGATACGCTGGCAATGGCGCACACCGAGATAAGCGCCGATGAAATGGATCGCGCGCGAACGATTCTGGAAAGTGAACGCGTCTTCGATCGCGAGACCGTGCAAGGTTATGCCCGGAAACTGGGATACTTCGCGGCGATCGCAGAAGACCTTGATTTTGAAACGCGTTACATGGCGCGTTTGGCGGCGGTCAAACCGGCGGATCTGCGCCAGATTGCCGAACGCTATTTGCGAATCGAAAACGTCGTGACGGTGGCGCAAGTCCCCACGGCGCGCAAAGGTGGCAGTGACGAGGATGCCAAGAATGTGTCACGATTGACTGCGAAGCTAAGTGAGGTCGTGGCCGAGTCGGGCAAACGCGCGGTCGCGAGATCACGCAAGGTTGTTGCGTCACGGCCCGAGGACAACGTCGTTCGCCACGTCTTTCCGAATGGAATGCGCGTCTTGATGTTGCGCGATCGTTCGGTGCCAATCGTGGCGATGCGTGCAATGTGGGTTGGCGGTCTGCGCCTTGAAGACACCCGAAACAATGGTGTTTCCAACTTGATAGCGACCCTCCTGAACCGTGGCACAAAATCGCGGACAGCCGAACAAATCTCGGCCGAGGTCGATGGCCTTGCGGGCTCACTTTCGGGCTATGCAGGCCGGAACAGCATTGGCGTACAAGCCGAGTTTTTGTCCCGGCACTGGGAAAAAGGCGTCGAGATCGTTGCCGACTGTTTGTTGAATTCGGTTTTCGACGACGACGAGCTTGAGAAGGAAAAGCGCATCATCGTGGATGACATTCGCGCCCAGGACGACAGCCCTGGGCATGCGGCCTTTCGTCTCTTTCACCAGACCTTGTGGCACCGCCACCCGTATCGGATGGATCTCTCGGGAACCGTCGATTCGGTTTCGGGTTTTACACGCCGACGATTGCTTACCCACTATCGCCAGCACTACTCGCCCGCCAATTTAACACTCGCGATCGTGGGTGATGTCGATCCCGCGTCGATGCTTTCCACGTTGGCACAGCTCTTCGAGGCCGAAACCAAGACGGCAGCACCACCACCGCTGGCTCCGGTTCCTGAACCTGCAGTGGTTGCGCCACGTCAGGCCTTTTCGTTTCTTGAACGGGAACAAGCGCACCTCGTACTCGGATTTCCCGGCGTATCGCTCGATCACCCGGATCGATTTGCCATCGAGGTTCTTTCCCAGGTGTTGTCGGGGCAGGGGGGGCGATTGTTTTCAGAGCTCCGTGAAAAACGGGGCCTCGTCTACCGGGTGAGCGCGTTTTCCCTCGAGGGAATCGATCCTGGGTATCTGGCGGTTTACCTCGCTTGCAGTCCCGACAAGTTAACCGAAGCACTCGATGCCACGCGGGCGCAGATAAACTCGGTCGTGCAAAACGGCATCACCGCAGAGGAGCTCGATCGCGCGCGCCGATATCTCATTGGTGTCAATGCGATCGGCCTGCAACGAAAGAGCGCGATTGCCGCCGCACTTGCCTTCCACGAGGCATATGGTCAGGGATGGCAAGCCTACCGTGCATTCCCGAAGCAGATCGGAGCCGTCACGCGCGCGGATGTGACCCGGGTCGCCCGAAAGTTCCTGGATCTCAACCGCGAGATCCTGGTATCCGTGAAACCCCGAGAGGCGACCCCGGCAGCAGCTGCACAGGGAGCCGCGGCTCGCAATTAGCCGCGAGCCGTTGCAACCATGGCAAAGAACCAGCAGCGCAATCTGCTGACCAGCCTCGTGCTGGTAGTCCCGCTATTCATCATCTACCAGGTGGGTGTTCTGTTCACGTTGCCGATGCTCAACGGCGCAGACTTCGTGACGACCTTGCTGTTGCGAGATCTGCACCTTTCGATTCCGGCGTATTTGGCCTTTGTCGGCGGCGTTGTCGTCGTCTTCCTCGTCGGACTGTCGCGCCTCAAAAAGCGACAACATTTCCAGACTGGCGTGATCGTTCCGGTGTTGCTTGAGAGCACGATTTACGCGCTCACCATGGGGTCGCTCATCGTCTTGGTGATGACCGAACTTTTTCGTTTTTCGCCAGGTCTCGCGGGGGGCGTCGCTGGTAGCTCGGTCCTGGGACGGCTCGTCATGTCGATCGGCGCGGGGCTATACGAAGAAACCGTTTTTCGTCTTGGTTTGCTGACTGGCCTCGTCGCGATTTTTGAACGCGCACTGGGCTGGCGGCGCTGGATCGCGGTGATGGCAGCGTTCCTGGCCTCGTCGTTTCTGTTCTCGGCGATGCACCACATTCCGCCTCACGGTGATCCGCTGAGCCTGGGTGTCTTCACCTTCCGCCTTTTGGCCGGGGTGTTCTTTGGCCTGCTGTTTTGGTTCCGCGGCTTTGCCGTCGCGGTGTACACACACGCCATCTACGACGTGTATGTATTGCTTATCCGCTGACCGGAAAATCAGAGCCCAACAAGCGTTACTTGCGAAGGCGGGCAGCGGGCGCAGCAGGCTTCTTGGCCGGAGCAGCCGCAGGCTTTTTTGCCGGAGCGGCCGGAGCCGCTTTCTTCGCAGGCTCAGGCTTTTTAGCGGGAGCGGCTTTCTTCGCAGGCTCAGGCTTTTTGGCGGGAGCGGGAGCGGGAGCGGGCTTTTTTACCGGTGCAGGTGCAACCGGCTTTTTAGCGGGAGCGGGAGCGGCCGGTTTCTTCGCAGGCGCCTCAGACTTTTTGGCGGGGGTGGGCGGGGCCGATTTCTTCGCAGGCGCCTCAGGTTTCTTGGCCGGAGCAGCCGCAGGCTTTTGGGCCGGAGCAGCCGCAG
>JAWXBF010000020.1:0-3507 GCA_034439895.1 Deltaproteobacteria bacterium | reverse complement strand
CTGGCGTGCCGCCTTGTGCTGGCGTGCCGCCTTGTGCCGAAGTTCCGCCCTGGGCTGGCGTTCCGCCTTGTGCCGGAGTGCCGCCTTGTGCTGAAGTTCCGCCCTGGGATGGCGTTCCGCCTTGTGCCGGAGTCCCGCCCTGGGTAGTTGCGCCGCCTTGTCCCGTCACCCCGCCCGTACTGGTGCCGCCCGTCGCGGAAGTGCCGCCGGATTTCGCACCGCCGCTGCCGCCGGCTTTCGCGCCGCCTGCGCATCCGGACTTTGACGAAGCCCCGCCGCTGCCGTCGCCGCCCTCGCCGCCCTCGCCGCTGGTCGTCCTATTGCGCGATTCGGGCGCGCCGCAGTTAACGGCAAGCACCAATCCGAGTCCTGCGCTCGCCAACCAGAAGGTTCTCTTTGCCGAACTTCGATTTTTCATTTTCACGTCCCCCATCAGCGCCGCCAATTCCACGTCCAGCCGGTCACCAAACCCGTGCGCGGCGATCCGTCCTCGTTTCGCGTCAACAAAATGTCATGACGCCCTATTGATATTTAACAATGGAGGACATCCAATCGCAATGATTGAAGCGCGCGAACCACAAGATTTGGGAGAGATCGTGAGTGTTTAGGGTATCAAGTAGGTGGGCGGCGGCGGATGTGCGCGAACCGCCGCACGCTCCATTTTTGGCGTTTGGCACTGCCCGTTGCGTCTGATCAGCCAACTGTTAATCGACGAGGCATTCCTTCTCGTCGAAGCCCGCAAAATCGCCCTCCAAGCGTGCGACGAGCTCGCTGCGTCCGGGGAGGGTAGGAAGGAGACTGCAGTTGGAATCGAGGGAGGCGCCAACGATCACCTCCGAGGGCCACACATCACTGAAGGGCAAACGTCATGACGACGGTCGCGCTGTTCGACGACGACGACCAATGAACGGAGAGCGGACCGGTACTTCGCTTGCCGCCAATCTCCCTCCGACACGTGAACGATATCGGAGGGACGATGGCTGTGTCGGCGGAGGCCGAAACGGAAGCGTCCGCGAGAGGAGGCGGCGCCGCCTCGCGCCGAGTGCGGTCGCAACCGACAACGCACGTCGCGAACAGACCGAGACCGAGCAAATGCGCAGCGATCGACGATGCACGTTCGGCCAGGTTCGAGTACCGTGGCGCATTCGAGTTGGCGTTCAATTTGTCCTTCATCGACCCCACCATTCCTGCCAGCCCGACGAGGTGTACATCGGGACTATATAAACTTCCTTAGTGTACTACGGGCGCCTAACCGGGCGTGCACGGCGCCACGACGCCCCCTCTGTCACACGGTTCGGGAATGGAGGTCGACCTGGTGCTGGCGGGATTCGGGCTTGATCCGAGCGGGCAGGGGTGAATTGCCAGGCTCGATCGAAATCGGGTCGAGAGAAATGGCGCCCGTGGGCAGTACGTTTTGACCCAGCGCCAACAACTGACCATGACCCAATACACCATAGGAGGCGACCAGTGGTACGTATTGACCCGGAATCACGCGGGTCGAAATGTCCACCGAGCGCCGTTGACCCGCAGAACAACGTGCATCGTGCGCCGGGGAATGACACCGGTCCAATTCGCAGTCGTTCGAGTGATCCGAATCGGGGCATCAAACGCCGGCGGCGTCCCTCGACTGCCAGTAGGGTCGAGACGCGGCGCGTGATCGATTGACATGAATTTTATGTTCTTTTATACGCACGATGGATAAAATACTATAGTATTTTGTGCGTGGAGCGCCATATAGAGACATATCTTTCAGACTGGTTCGGTGATAAAGCGCGTAAACCACTGATTTTACGTGGCGCCCGTCAGGTCGGTAAGACCTGGCTGGCGAAATGGTTGGGCGCGCGAATCGGAGCCGATCTCGCGGCCGTAAACCTCGAACGCGACCCCGACCTAGCCGCGTGTTTTACGCCCAATGATCCCCGGGAGGTCGTGGCGCTGATCGAAGCCCGTCTTCGCCTCACCATCACCCCCGGCAAGACGTTGCTTTTCCTCGACGAGATCCAGGCGGCGCCGCAAATCCTGGCCAAGCTGCGCTGGTTTGCCGAAGAGTTGCCCAGCCTCGCGGTGATGGCTGCCGGATCGCTGCTCGATTTCGTGCTCGCGGATCCATCGTTCGCCATGCCCGTGGGTCGCATCACCTACGCGCATCTCGAGCCGATGACCTTCCTTGAGTTTTTGCGCGCCGTGGGAGAGGCACGTCTGTGCGACGCGATCGCTGGGTGCTCGCTCACCCGACCGATTGCGCCTGTACTTCATGACCGGCTCATGGAGCTCGTGCGCACCTATTGCCTGGTGGGCGGCATGCCCGCGGCCGTGGCGGCCTGGGTGGAAAGTCGTTCGTTGGTCCGCGTCGAGGCCTTGCACCGGGATCTGTTACAGACCATGCGCGACGATTTCGCCCGCTACAAACGGGGGGTGAACACCGCGCAGGTGTCCAAGGTATGGAGCGCGTTGCCCCGTCTGGTGGGCCGGAAGTTCCAGCCCAGCGCAATCGATCCCGACGAGAAGAGTCTCTCGCTCAAAAACGCCTTCCGGATGTTGACCCACGCGCGCGCCGCGACACCGGTGCAAAGGACGGCCGCCAACGGCATCCCGCTGGGCGCCGAAGTGGACGATCGATACCAAAAGGTTTGCCTGCTCGACACCGGCCTTTATTGCACCCAAAGTGGGATCGACGCAGCAATCACCCGCGCGACCCACGAGCTGGTTTTTGTAAACCAAGGCCAACTGGCGGAGCAACTTGTCGGCCAAGAGTTGCGGGCGCTGCGGCCGGTCAATCAAGAGCCCACCCTGTTCACCTGGGTGCGTGCCACGAAAAACAGCAACGCCGAAGTGGACTACGTTTTTCAGGTGAGCGAGCGCATTGTGCCAATCGAAGTGAAGGCTGGCGCCGCCGGATCGCTGCGCAGCTTGCACGTCATGGTGCAGGAAAAGAAACTCGATCTGGGCGTGCGCATCAGCTCCGAGCCGGCGCAAATGCGCACCGTGACCACCGCCCTGCCGATCGGTGAACCGCGCGCGTTCCGCTTGCTGTCGATCCCATTTTATTTGATCAGCGAGTTGCCAAGGTGGCTGGCCAGCTTGACGTGAGATCTCCGGGTCGACCGGTCGCTGCCCGGCTGCGTCCCCAGACATTTGCAAGAAAGATGTTCGCCATTGCGGGAAGGGCGAGGCAAAATGTGTAACGAATGAAGGAGGCCAGTCGTGAGTTCGCGCCGTAGCTATGACCACTGCCTGCGCGTAATATTAGTGATGGGTGAGGCGCACATCCCCAGCTTTGCCAAAGAGAAGATCTCCAGACCTTGCCACCCATTCCAGAGCTGCGCTCAATTCTCCACCGAGCCCAAAGTGCAAGCGGGATATCAGCGATCAGGAGGCGTTTGCCCGGTAAGAACGTCCTTTGAGCAGACGCCACCCGGTGCTGTCATCCCCCCTCGCAACAACGTCTCACACGTCACACCTGCCGTCGCATCAAAACAGTTTTCTGCCGGGTTCTCTTTAAACTTG
>JAWXBF010000019.1:0-9292 GCA_034439895.1 Deltaproteobacteria bacterium | reverse complement strand
GAATCTCCGCCTGAAGCTGGTCCGCGGGGGCCACTGGGTGGGATGCCATTGGGCACCTTACCACGTCAAGCAAGCGACGCGCGGCGCACCGCCCGATTGTAGCACGGGCCGATCGGTCCGCCTCGAGCTAAACTCCTCTGCAGGAGACCACGCCTCAGGATTTGCGCTCCGCACGTCCGGGCGGCCACGCCGATGGATCTTCCCCCCGATTTCAAGGATTTGCTCGCCCCATTCGACGTTGCCGCGTTGGATGGAGAGACCTCAACGATCTATGGCCTCACAGAGGACTTGCGCCTCGGCTACGTTAACCCCGCCTGGCACGCGTTCGCCCGCGCGAACGGTGCCCTGAATAGTGATGGCGTGTGGAACGCCGGGTTGCCAATCATGGACGCCACGCCCGCTCCGCTGCGCCTCGCCTACCAACGTCTCTTCGACCGAGCGAGAACCGACCACGTCGTCGTGGAACACGAGTATGAATGTTCTAGCCCGACGAGCTTTCGCTGGTTTCGGATGCGCGTGCACCCGTGCGACTCGGGCGCGTTCTTGGTCGTCAACATTCTCCTGCGGACCTCCGATCACGTCCGGCCTTCAATGAGCGCGATCGATGCCATCTACCGAAACGGCGAGGGCCTTATCGCGCAGTGCAGTCACTGTCGCTGCGTGCGACGGAATGGGCCACCCGCCTCGTGGGATTGGGTGCCCGACTATGTTGAGACTCCACCGAGCGGCATCTCGCACAGTATTTGTGGCGTGTGTTTCGATTACCACTACCCACCGGACGTCTAATCAAAGTGCCGGTGCAACGTCACGGCGTGGGCGTGGAGAAGAGGACCCGCTGGTTGCGTTCCTCGTTGCGCCGGGACGACTCGTCGAACGCGCGGATGACGACGTGGTAGGTCCTGCCGGCGGCCAGTCCGGTGAGATCCGCCTCGTAGGGGAAGAGCCCCGGTCCCACGCCCTCGAAATAACCTCGCCCCATGCGCGGCGTCAGCACCTGCCGGACCGCACGCGCAAGCATGGGATCAGCCGCAAAATCGAACGGATGATCCTGGATGTACGCGGCGTAGCGAACCCGGTGCAGATCAAGCGCCACATCCCAGCGTACGGTCAGCCGGCGCGGACCGGCCGTGATCTCCTGGATTCCGACCCGCGGAGTGGGTGGATCGGGCGGGACCGGGTAACCGCGGTTGTTGCCATTGTAGGTGCTGGTCCACACGGGCGGTACGGCGTCATCGAGGCTTGAGTGATCCCGCACGAACGTGTTGGTCCAGTTGATGGACCCATTCGAAAGATAGTGGCGGAACCCGGTCACCGTCTGAGCAACCCGGATGTCTTCGAGAAGCGACGCGAGACCGATGGTCGACTGGCCGGTGAGGGTCTCCACACGCATCAGGTCGGGTGGCCCCTCGGCATAGCCGAGCGAGAGCACCTGAAAACCGCGCCCGCGGTTGGCCTCGGCCATCAGCTTGGGCGCCAGGTTGTAGCGATTGTCCGCATGGAAGAAGGGATAGAATTCGTGCGCTGAGCTTGAATCGAGTCGGAAGCTCTCGAACAGCACATAGTCGACATACGCCCCGGTCGTGAACTCGAACTGCCAATGGCGCGGATCGAAGAAGAACAGCCCGCGGTTCTGCACAACCAGCTTGTCCGGATAGTCCGCGCGCAACCGCCGCAGAAAAGCTCCGGCGCCCGGCGCGGTCCATTCAAATTGCGACGGGTTCGCGCTGCCGAGATCGGTGAAGTGGTTGGGAGCCGCGGTATCCAGGGTGTCGAGGAAGACGCCGTCGCACCCGATCCCCCGCCCGTGGCTGGTGGTTAGCGCCTCCGCGAGTCCCGCGAGCCGGTCGGGGCCGTCGATCGTCATACGGTTAACCACCTCGTACCAGAGCGGATCGCCCATATTGACGAAGGCGCCGCCGAACCAGGTGTTGCGGTCGGGGCGACCGTCGCCGACGCCGTTCCGTAACACGTCGTTGTCGTCCAGATAGTACGAGGCGTAACCAGTGCCGGCGGGCGATGCGATGCCACGCGGATCGATGCCCTGCAACGATCCGCCGGAGCCGGCCGGTCCGCGCGGATCGACGCGCGGCCCGCTGCGGTCTCCCCTGAACAGGGGATTGTTGGCGAGCTCAGAATCGGAATACCAGGCGGTGCGCCGATCTTCGCCGATCGACACGTAGCACAGCACGAGCACGTCGTCGCCTGGCTCCGCCGGATTGATACCGCGCTGGATGTCGGCCACCTTGGCCCGCGAAAGATCCGCCATGAAGGGATCGAGGATGACGAGCTCATAGCTCTTCGCCACCGCGACCACCGCCGGGGTCAGCCTGTCGTAGTGGATCATGAAGGTATCAATGTTCCGCCTGGCGTCGCGCGGATCGGTCGGCGCACCCGCTTGCAGCTCGAGCGCGAGATCGAACACCAGATCGCTCGACCATGGGCTTTTCTGATGCAGCTCGACCGCGAGGGTGTTCACGCCCACGACCAGATGACTCTTGGCGGCGGTCCAATCGTGCGACGAATACCTGTTGTTGGCCTCGGATGATCCGGCGAGCGTCGTCGCCGTGATGTTCCCAGACGGCATGGCGAGACGCTCGATCGGTTGGCCGTTCAGATAGACGACCACGCCATCGTCGTACATGAGCTCGCCCCTGATCGCGCCCACGTTGGCCGGATCACTCACCACGAACTGCTTGCGGAAGTAGGTGGTGATGTACTTGCTCGCGGCGCTTCCACCATAGGCCACCGTGGTCGCGAGGTAAGTCTCGCCATACCCCAGCGGCCCTGCGCCGAGACCCCAGCTCGCATCATCGAACGATCCACCCCGCCACGCAGTGCCGAGATCACCGCCCCGGTCCCAGTAACGCCACGGCGAGCCGCGCGCGATGGCGCCTTGCGCGGGCGGCGGCGGCTCCTGCGGCGGGGGCGCCACGTCCTCGATCTGAGCCACCAGCGAAGCATCGAAGACCAGGTCGCTCGACCCGCGATTTTTCTGATGAACCTCAATCGCAAGCGTATTCCATCCGACCTGCAATGCGCTGCGCGCCGACGAGGCATCGAAAGAAACGTAGGTGTTGTTCGCTTCGTTGCCCAATGACAGCGTCGCCGAGATGATCGCCCCAGCCGGCATCTGGACGCGTCCGCCTTCCCGGCCATTGATATAGAAAACCAGCCCGTCGTCGTACATCGCATCGAGGCGCAGCGACGCCACGCGCGCGGGATCCTCGACGAAAAACGCCTTGCGGAAATACACCGTGATAGGCTTGTTCGCAGGGTCAGAACCGAAGCTGATCGTTTCGTTGAGGTAACTCTCGCCGTATCCAAGTGGGGCGGTTCCGCTCTTCTGGCCAGCCGGGTGGTCCCACGAATGCTCCGTCCAGGCTGTGCCAAAATCCTCTCCGCCATTCCAGTACCACCAGGTGCCCCGCCGGGCGATGAAAACCGCCGCACCCGCCGCGAGCAGCTCACTCTCGTTCGATGACGTGATGTCAGCGGGAGCCCCATCACCCCCGCAGGCGGCCCCGCCCAATAGTATTGCCGCCATCGCTACGCGCAACTTGCTCAGTGTCATACGCACGAAGCACTGCAAGAACGGCGCCGCGCTCCCCGACCGGGTTAGCGAAGCCTGAGAGTGAATAACATGTTACATTGGACACACACGTCACGGGGAGGTACTCGGGTGCAGAACAGGCAGTGTGATGATCATCGTTGAGCGCGCAACCAAGCCGCGGGTGCTAATTGTCGATGATGACGATGCGGTGCTTCGTGCGCACGCGCGCATTCTGGCGGCCAAGGGTTACACGGTCAGCTCGGCGGCGAGCGGCGCGGCCGCCATGCAGGCCATGCAGGACGATGCCTTCGAGGTCATTCTAAGCGACGTCGACATGCCGGGCATGAACGGTATCCAGTTGCTTGAAAGGGTGCGCGCTTATGACGTCGACGTTCCGGTTGTCCTCATGACCGGGAATCCGTCTACCGGAACTGCCATCCAGGCGCTCGAGCGGGGAGCCCTACGATATCTTCTCAAGCCCATCGATTTGTCCGAACTGGTAAAGGTGATGGATGACGCCGTACGTTTGCACAGCCTGGCCAAGGCAAAGCGTCAGGCGCTGGAACTGGCAGGCGGTGTGGATCGCTTCGTGGGTGATCAAGCCGGCCTCGCGGCGAGTTTCACCCGCTGTCTGGAATCGCTCTATATGGCGTTTCAACCGGTGGTGTCCTGGGGACAACGCAGCACTTTCGCGTACGAAGCATTGCTCCGCTCGCGGGAGCCCACGTTGCCCCACCCGGGTGCGGTGATTGATGCCGCTGAACGTCTGGGGCGGGTGCACGAACTCGGTCGGAAAGTGCGTCTAAAATCCATCGAATCCATGCACCTATTACCCGACAATGCTTTGCTTTTTCTAAACCTTCACCCCAGCGATTTACTCGACGAACAACTGTTTGCATCCGACACACCGCTTAGCCAGGTGGCCCACCGGGTGGTACTGGAAATCACCGAGCGCGCGCCGCTGCAAGGGATGACCGATGTCCCGGCCCGGGTGGCATCCTTGCGCGCTTTAGGTTTCCGGATCGCACTTGACGATCTGGGTGCCGGCTACGCGGGCCTCACCAGTTTCACGTTGCTCGAGCCGAATATCGTCAAACTTGATATGGCTCTCGTACGCGATCTACACCGGGAACCCATGAAACAGACCCTGGTGCGAACCATGGTCGCGATGTGCAAGGAACTGGGAATGGTGGTGCTCGGGGAAGGGATTGAGAACAGCGCAGAACGCGATGAATTGGCACGCGCCGGTTGCGACCTCATGCAGGGGTATCTTTTTGCACGTCCGGGCGATCCGTTTCCGCTTCCGGTTTACTAGGCGGTCTGCGATTCGAGCACCGGCGCCGCGCTGCCGATCGCAAGGCGTGGCAGTCGTAGCACAAACACGGTGGGCATTCGCTCGGTTTCTTCAACCCATATGCGACCGCCATGAGCTTGGATGGCCAGCTTGCAAAAATATAGGCCCAATCCGAGATTCATGCGTCCCACTTCGGGGGTAGCCTGTCCATATTTCTCGAAAATTGTCTCGCGGAATGACAACGGGATTGCACGGCCGGTATTGCCGATCCGGATTTCCACGTCCCCACCCACGTCGTTTGTCGCAATTTCTATGATACCACCGTTGGGTGTGTGACGAATGGCATTGTCGAAAATATTCTCCACGATTCTCGTCATCAGGTCGGTATCGACTCTGAGCAACACCTCCGGCGCCGACAGTGCCAGAATTTCAATATTGCGTGATTGGGCCAGCACCCGTCGTTGCGCGGCGATTGGTCCCATGATCGCCGACAGCGGAACATCCGTTGCATCAACGTTGAAGGTGCCATGTTCGAGATGCGCGACGTCGACCAAGTTGGCGAGCAGCCGAATCATCCGCAAGCCCGCCTGCTGCGCATCGTGCAGCGCATCCAGGCAATCTCGTGGCCCCTCGAAGGCCTCCAGAATGTACGAATAATTCGCCACAATGACGGACAGTGGGTTTTTGAGGTCGTGCACCAGCATGGCGGACACATCGTCCTTGAACTGACCCAATTCGACCAGCGCGGTGTTTTCGGCGCGCGTCTCAACCAGCAGGGTCTCGCGGCTCGCCGCCACGCGCTTGAGCCATTCGTTGGATTCGCGCAGGCCCTGCTCCATGCGGACATTGTTGGTGACGTCCCGGGCGGAAGCGTAGATCAGGCGATGGGCGGGCGACGGCGTGGCGATCCAAGACAACCACCGGTACGAGCCATCGCTGCAGCGGAAGCGGTTTTTGAATCGGAACACGGCCTGGCCGGCACACATCTCCAGGGCTTCGCCAGTGGCCTTGTCGCGGTCTTCGGGATGAACCAGGTCGAGATACGGTTGGGCGCATAGCTCATCGATGGAGTATCCCAAGGTTTTTTCCCAGGCCGGATTCAACATCTTGAAGGATCCGTCGAATCCCAACACGCACAGTAGGCCAGGCGAGACGGCGAAAAATCGATCGACCCCTTCTGCATTCAGCGCCGCCGACCCGAGCTGATGATTGCCTGCGATCCGTGGCGACAAGAACGGCCGCGTATCGGGTTGCCTCTCTTCGAGTTCGTCGATGATTTGTGTGACGCTGACCGGTTTGGTGAAGAAACGGCGCGCCCCTTCATTCAAGGACTCCACCACCACGTTCAAGGACGCGTTGCCCGACACCAGCATGACCACCAGGGCGGGCGCCTCTTTTTTCCACTGCCGGACCAGGGTTGCCGCCGCACCCTGCGGAAGGTGCGGATCAAGCAGCACCAGATCCGGTGGGTTTTCCGCCACACCGGAAGTCGCTTCCGCCGCGGTGGCAACCGTTTGCACCTTGAACCCGCGGGCCGAGAAATCATGTTCCAGCCTCAGGCCGAACTCCGGATCGGGATCGACAATGAGAACGCGCCGTTGTGATTTGGTTTCCATCAGGGAGGAGCCAACGGTTGAACGCTGGGTGAGTATCAGTTTGGACTATTTGGGTCACCTGGGGAACAAGGAAATATCGGTCCAAAACCCTGGTTTTTTCGAGGTTCACCGTCACGTGCGCAAGACCTCTCGAATCTTTCGTACGATCGAGGTGGCGGTGAATGGCTTTTGAAGAAACGCAACACCGGAGTCGAGGATCCCGTGGTGCAGAATCGCATCATCCGTGTAACCGGACATGTAGAGCACCTTCATGTTCGGACGCAGAGGTGCCAGGCGCTCGGCGAGCACCCGCCCGCTCATGCGCGGCAGCACCACATCGGTCATGAGCAAATCGATGTTCCCTCCGTGTTGCTCGCAAATGAGCATTGCCTCCCCGCCGTTCGGTGCGTCGAGGACGACGTAACCCTGCCTTCGCAGAATGGTTCGAGCCAGGATCCGCACTTGGTCTTCGTCCTCGACGAGCAAGATTGTGCCAGCCCCACCCTTGCCTTCTGGTTCGGATTCTGGTGCCAGCTCCGCGTCCGCGACGCCGCCGACCAGCGGAAAGTAAAGCTTGAACGTGCTACCCTGCTCGGGCTCGCTGTACACGAAGATGTGACCACCATTCTGCTTGACGATCCCGAACACCGTTGCGAGTCCAAGCCCGGTACCTTTTCCCAATTCTTTGGTCGTGAAGAAAGGCTCGAAAATCCGAGCGAGGGTCTGCTTGTCCATCCCGACTCCCGAATCGGATACGGCCAGCATCACATAACCGCCGGGGGTAACGTCGTGGTGACTGCTGGCGTAGGCCTCGTCGAGAAGCACGTTGGCCGTCTCGATGGTCAACTTGCCGCCCTGGAGCATGGCGTCGCGGGCGTTGACGGCGAGATTCATGATGACCTGCTCCACCTGGCCGGGGTCGGCGCGAATGTTCCCGAGTCCCGAAGCGGGGAGCATCGTCACGTCAACGTCGGCACCGAGAAGACGGACCAGCATCTTCTCCATCTTGCTGAGAAGTTGGTTCAGGCTGAGGACCTTGGTTTCGAGCACTTGCTGGCGGCTGAACGCGAGGAGGTGCCTCGTGAGCTCCGCCGCTCGCAGCGCCGCCGTGCGGATCTCTTCAATATCGGCACGAAGGGGCTCGCCGGGCGCCAGGTCGGTGCAGATCAAATCCGCGTATCCCATAATCACAGACAAGACGTTGTTGAAGTCGTGCGCGATGCCGCCGGCAAGTCTTCCCACCGCCTCCATTTTTTGGGCCTGAAATAACTGAGATTCCACAACCCGCCGCGCCGTCACGTCCGTCTGGACGCCGACAAAGTTCGTCACGCGGCCGTCGTCATCCTTGATCGGCGAAATGGCCACACTGTTCCAAAACGGTGTGCCGTCTTTGCGGAAGTTGAGCATCTCCACAGCGCAAGGTTGTCCTTCGCGAATCGCACGACGCAATTGCAAAATCGGCTCCTTGTCGGTAGTTGCACCCTGCAGGAATCTACAGTTTCGGCCCAAGATCTCGTCGCGTTCGTAGCCGGTCAGCCGGCAGAAGCCTGGGCTCGCGTAAACGATGGGGTGATCCGGTTCGGTCGAGTCCGTGATGATGATGCCTTGTGATACGGCCTCAAGGGCTCGATCGCGCATGCGCAGCTTCTCCTCGGCCCGCTTGCGCACCGACACGTCACGGACGTTGCATTGAATCACCTTCAACCCGCCGACCAGGTAGGTGTTGCTGATGAACTCCACGGCGATCTCGCTTCCGTCCCGTGCCCTTAGTGGAAGATCTTCGTAGCGAACGTAGTCGTGGGACTGCAGCTCCGCGAAAGCGAGTTTGGAGGCGGCGGCATCGGCGAAGGGCCCGAGTTCCCAGAGATGCGCGCCCAGTAGCTCATCGCGCGCGTAGCCCGTCAGCTTGGACATGAACGGGTTGGAATCGACGACGCGCCCAGTCTCCGCATCAAGAATCAGGATGCCGTCCTGCGCCGCTTCGAAAAGCCGACGGTACTGCTTTTCGGACGCGCGTAGGGCAGCGTCTCGCTTCTTCTGCTCCGAGATGTCGAGAAAATAGGTGGTGAACTGCTCCGCCCCGCCTGGGTCGTGCAGCAGCGTCTTGGTGGCAAGCAACCAAGTGTAGCTGCCGTCTTTGGCGCGCAATCGCTTTTCGAGTACAGACGTTGTGCACTCATGGGCAAGCAAGCGTCGAATGGCTTCGCGCGTCTCCGCGAGATCCTCCGGGTGAGTAAGTTCCAAAGACGAGGTGGCGCCGAGCTCCTCGGCGGAATAGCCAAGCATTTCGGCAAGCCGCCGGTTTGTCCACCGCCAGGAGCCGTCCGAACCGGTCACCGCCATGCCGATCGGGGCCGCCTCAAAGAACGCCTGGATCATGCTCTCCCCGTCCCGAATGTCGTCTGAATTTTTCAGTTTCACCCCGCCCCCCTCTCAGAACCGTACCACAGCAATCGGTTTCAGTTGTTGCCCAGCGTTTGGGGTCCCTCGCTGGGGACGCGTGTACCGAGAGCCACGCGCTTTTCAACCTGCAGAGGTGATTCAGGCGCCCGTGCCATGCGCCACTGTTCCACCGCCGCTTTCACACACGTCAGAACATCACCATCCGTTGGTTGCTCGGCTATGACCTCGACACCGAGCGGAACGCCCTGAACGTTGACCGTAAAACGAATCAGGACGTTACCCACAGGTACTTGCATTGGAGGTTTGTGTAACCTTCCCGCCACGTCGTACCGGCATCGCCAAAGCTGCTGGGCTTCCTTCTCAAAGGCGTTGTCGCTGATTGCGTCGTCGGATTTTGACTTGCGCAGAGAGGGTGCGGGCTTCTCGGCAGCGGCAGGCGGGTCTGGCGTG
>JAWXBF010000018.1:0-4461 GCA_034439895.1 Deltaproteobacteria bacterium | reverse complement strand
GGTGCGCAGATTTTTCACGCGAATGTCTGCTCGGGCGCAAACTTGGCTGCATCTCGTGAGCCTGCCCGCGGGAGGTGCGGCCCAAAGCCGGTCCCACCTGGAACGCGAATTGCTTTGAAAAGAGATGGATCCACCAGGAGGAACCCCATGGACATCTTCAATCACGCGAACGAGCAAGCGGCAATCTGGGTGAAAGACATGATGACGCAGTTGCGCACCTCCGACCCGAAGTCGGCCTGGCGAGCCCTGCGCGCCGGCCTGCAGGCGTTGCGTGATCGGCTGACGATCGAGGAGGCTACCCAGCTGTCGGCCCAGATGCCGCTCATCATCCGCGGCGCGTTCTTGGAGGGATGGGTCACCACCGGAAAGCCGTTGCGCATCCGCCACAAGGGGGAGTTCCTTGATCTCGTGGCGGAAAAGTACGGCCCACGCTCCGGAACAATGGTTGACTCGCACGAGGCCACCGACATCGTCGTGGCGTTGTTTCGCATTCTCGAACAACACATCAGCGTCGGCGAGCTTACCGACATCGTGATGAGCCTGCCCGAGGAACTGTGCGAGATGGTCACCGGCCGGTCACGGCGCGAGACCTCGCTCGACCACTAGTCGCGGCCTCCGTCGATCAAGCCGGCGCGGTGTATCTGTCTTCAATCGCCTTGCGAATCGCCTCGCGCGACGCCTTGGGCGTGAGATGTTCGCTTTCGATCTGCAACGCCGCCGCCTTCAGATCAGGATCCTTCACCGACTCCGTTAACCATCTCGAATAGTCGTGCCTGGCCAGGTGGAAGCTCCACGTGTCGTCGTCGATCCCGTCGGCCATTTGCAGGAAGATCAACTGTTCGAGCAAGCTTGCCGCATGCGCAACACGTTAGCCGATCAACGCGTATGAGTCCGCACAGAAGAGTGTTTCGTTTCAGGATCATCGCGCAAGGTTTCGTTCCTGGGAAGTAACTCGCAGCGCGAGAGTACCCGGTGAATGCCCCCCCGTTTTGGCGCGGTTCTTGAATTAACCGAGACTGAAACGCTGCGAAAAAGGAGACCAAATGGCGAAGCGAGACACCAATAAACATCGAATCATCCGCGAAGACGACGCCGTGGCTTTTCTCGATGAGTTTGGGCGGCCGATTGATGACGCGAGATCAGGCTCTGGTATGCCGCAGTTTCTCGGTCGCGAATTTGTGCGCGCGGCGACCTCCGGGGAAGCCCATATAGCCGAGGGCATGGATGAAATCCTGCCCGAAGAAGCCGGCGGCCCTTTCATCGAAACATCAGCCGCCGAGGAGTTCGGATCGCTGCGCGCTTATGATCCTACCCTGGGCGATGAAGTTGAAGCGACGCCCACCTCGAGCGCGCCACCGGTGGTCCGACCGCGTCGGCGTTGAGCCTTCGTAGCCAATGCGCCGTCATTGTGGTCAGCCGCGTCGCGCTTTCTCGATCGTGGCCACGTCGATCTTCGTCATCGGCATCATCGCCTCGAACGCACGCTTGGCTTCTTCGCCGCCAGCGGCGATCGATTCTATAAGCATGCGCGGTGTGATCTGCCATGAGAGGCCCCAGCGGTCTTTGCACCAACCGCACGCGCTTTCCGTACCGCCGTTGTCGATGATCGCATTCCAGTAGCGGTCCGTCTCTTCTTGGTTTTCCGTCGCGATTTGGAAGGAAAACGCTTCACTGTGCTTGAACTTCGGGCCGCCGTTAAGACCAAGACAGCGAATGCCGAGGACGGTGAACTCCACGGTCAGGACCTCGCCCTGCTTGCCTCCCGGAAAGTCACTCGGCGCCTTGTGAATGGTGGTCACGTTGCTGTCCGGAAACGTGGCGGCGTAGAATCGCGCTGCTTCCTGCGCATCCTTGTCGAACCAGAGGCAGATGGTGTTTGATGGCGTCATGTTCTCGTGCTCCTTGCCGTTGCTCGGGTCGGTTGAATATGCGGTGTTTGACCACAGAAAGCGTCAGGAGTGAAGTTGACGGAATGGCATTCTCTCAGGCCCTCGCGAACGCTATAGCGCGTCTTTCGATACGACGGAACCTTTCGCACGGGCGGCGAGCCATGGATATACCGCTGGCAGCACGATCAAAGTTAACAGGGTAGAGCTGAACAATCCTCCCAGGACGACGGTTGCAAGCGGCCGCTGCACCTCAGAGCCCACGCCGGTGGCGAGCGCCATCGGAACAAAGCCCAATGCCGCCACAAGTGCCGTCATCAACACCGGACGCACACGCAACGTTGCGGCATGAGCCATCGCACTCCCGGCGTCCAGTCCGCGGGCTTCTTCGCGCAACGCCTGTGACAAAAGCACGATGCCGTTTAGGACCGCGATGCCCGAAAGCGCGATGAATCCGACGACTGCGGAGATTGACAGCGGCAACCCGCGCAAAGCCAAAAGGGCCAGACCACCGACGCCCGCGAAGGGCACGTGAATCAGGATGATGAGTGCGGGTCGCAATCGACCGAAGGTCCAAACCAGCAACAACAAAATCACAAGAATGACGATGGGTACCACGACACTGAGGCGGCGCGTCGCCGCTTGCAACGCCTCGAACTGCCCGCCCCATTGCAGCCGAATTCCATCTGGAACCTGCACCTGGCGCTGAACCGAAGCACGCGCCAGTTCAACGACGGTCCCCAGGTCCGAACCGCGAACATTAAATCCCACCATCAAGCGCCGCTGTCCACGGTCGTGGTTCACAAGCGCAGGGGTTGTGCGCCGATGCAGGGTAGCGACGCGCGCCAAGGGAACCGTACCACCGCTGGCGAGGGGCAATGCATGCGCACCAAGCTGATCGCTTCCAGGAGACTCGCCCAAGCGCAACCGGATCGGAATGCGGATGGGACCATCGTAAGCCGTTCCGACATCGACGCCCACGCCGGTCGCCTCGACAGCCTGCAAGATGTCGGCGTTTGACAGGCCGACACCGCGGGCCTGCACCGAATTGGGCTGCACTTCGACGATGCCAACTTCCGGCGGCGAGATGACCAACGCATCGGCAACACCGGGCAACGCAACCACCGCGCGTACGATGGCTTCGCCCACCAAGCGCAATGCATTGAGGTCCTCACCCAATACAGCAACCGTCACGTCGGTGGGAGCCCCGCCCAGCAATTCGTTGAAGCGCATCTGAATGGGTTGGGTCAAGACGACCTCGACCCCGGCTTCGGTCTGTGCCAAACGTGTTTCGATTTGCCGCAACAGTTCGTCTCGCGTTAGGCCGGGCCGCCACTCGGATTTCGGTTTCAAGCGCACGAACACGTCGGCTTGCTCGAAACCCATGATGTCGGTCGCGACCGAGGGACTGCCGATGCGCGAGTAGGCCGCCACCACTTCGGGTGCAAGAGCCTGCACGGTTCGCTCAAGATCGGAGGCCCGCAACACAGCCTCGGGCAAATCGATATCCGGTGTTCGAGTCGTCTGAATGACCAAATCGCCCTCGTCCATTTGGGGAACAAATGCCCTCCCCAAACGCGAAAATAGCACAACACCGGATCCCAGAATCAGCAACGCGGCCAGCGCGACCCAGGGGGCTCTGGCACGGACGGTAGTCAAAATCGGGGCGTAGGCTTTTTCCACCAAACGAAACACACGCGGCGATTCGACCGGCACATGGCGTGGTCGAAGCAACAATGCGGCCGCAGCGGGAATGAACGTCAGCGCCAAGATCAGAGAAACGCCCAGCGCAAACACCACCGTCAATGCCATGGGGCGAAACATTTTCCCGTCGACACCGGTGAGCGTTACGATCGGAACGTAAACCACCAGAATGATGAGCACGCCGAAGAACATCGGTCGTGCTACGCCGCCCGCGGCGTCGGCCATCGTATTGTGACGATCGGTGTCACTCCGATTTGCATGGAATGCGTGAAAGATTCGTTCGACCATGACGACTGCGCCGTCCACGACCAAACCGAAATCGATCGCGCCCAAACTCATCAAGTTGCCGGGAATGCCCACCACAACCATCGCGGCCGCGGCGCCCAGCATGGAAAGCGGTATCGCTGCGGCAACCAACAAACCCGCGCGCAAACTGCCCAGCGTCAACAGCAGCACAAATGCCACCAGCGCGCCGCCCTCAAGCAGATTGAGTCCGACCGTACGCAACGTGTTCTTCACCAAAACCGAGCGGTCATAGACCACATCCAGTGCAACATCGACAGGCAACAGGCCGCGCAACTGTGGCATCCGATCGTCGATTGCGGCCATCAATTCAAGCGCGTTGGCGTCTCGAAGCATTTGCACCATCAGATACACGGCCTCGCCTCGGCCAACGGCGGTGGCAGCACCCATCGCGGGCAGACGGCCTTCGCGAACGGCAGCGACATCGCCCACCCGAATAAAATGCGGTGTTTGCCCGGCTTCCCCCGCACCTGCATTCAATACGATCGCCGCCAAATCGGCGGGACTTGTCGGTACCGAGGTGCCGCGCAACAACGTCCGAGCACCCCCGGGCGCCGCCAGCCCAGCG
>JAWXBF010000017.1:0-3316 GCA_034439895.1 Deltaproteobacteria bacterium | reverse complement strand
TGCGGCTGCGGCTGCTGCTGCTGCTGCTGCTGCTGCATCCGCCTAGCCGTCGACGCGAAAAGCGTCTTCGATGTGCTCAATCCGGGGGGCCATATGGTCGCACGGGAACACAACGCCAACCACGTCGAATCGGAAGTACCGATCGGCAGGTTGGACTTCGTGGATGTAAAGGCGGGCTCCCCTGACCAGGTGCGCCCGTTTTCTTGCGTCCACAGACTCCAGCGGGTCTCCGTGTTCGTTTCCGGTCCGAGAACGAACCTCGACGAAGACGCAGGTTTCACCATCTCGCATCACGAGATCAATCTCGGCTTGCGGTCGCCGCCAATTGCGCTCCAATAGCGCCATGCCCTGGTCTTGCAGCCAGGAAGCCGCGATGGCCTCCGCCAATCGTCCGGTTTCCAGATGTTTGGCGGAGGTGGCGTAGCGGCTAGCTTTTGGCGGCATTCATGCAGGAAACGGGCTCTTTGAGACCGGCCGCGGGCGTGAAATCTTTGCAGATACACAGCTTCTTGCAGGCCAGCGGTCCGACCGCAAAGGCGACCCCGCACGTGAATCCGGTGCTACACCGTTTATCCATCGCGTTCTTTGAATCGCGCTTTTCGCTTTCAGCACAGTCATCATTGCCGGAACATTCTGCGGTGCAGAAAGCGGCGGTCTGGGTGTCGATGCCAACACCGGTCGCGCGTGGGGGTTTGATGCAAATGCGGGAAGGGCACTCAAGAGCCTGGTCATTGAAGGCGCCGCTCGAGACGCTGGTCTCGGGGACGAGCGTGTCACAGCTCCTACCGATGGCGAGATTCTCGCAGCCCGCTGAAACAAGGGCGAGAAGGCCTGTTCCAAGCAGGGCCAAGGGGCCTGAAAGCATTCGGGACATAACGGCCGCCGGGGCTGATGAGCGCATTGCGAATCCTCGGTGTTGGGTGTGAGCAGGGGTCAAAAGGCTACTGCAGGCTCAGTGTCCCGGTCGCCCGAGAGGTGATCATCTTAATCAGAGCCCCTCCCGTGTCAACGGTGGAGGTGTCCCGGTTGAGAAATCCCTCATCAAGGCCCCAGCGTGCTTGCTTGACACCAATCGGCGCCTTGCCTACCATGCAACGGATTTTCTTCTTTCGCTTTCGCTGCCCAGTCGAACCGGAGTGCGTGTTCCACTTTCTTAAATACACGCCCGGCGATTTCGGTTCTCCGACCGCTTTCGCAGTTATTGTTTTACCCAATCGCGCCAACCAGTGAGGATCCGAATCATGAGTCGTGCCAACCCAGGTCTTCGCCGAATGTTTCTTGCAGCGGCGCTTGCCGTTGCAGCTCTCGATGTCACCGGAGCCTTTGCGGCCGGCAAGAAGAAATCGAAGAAGCCCGATGAGACCGCTGCCGCCGCTCCCGTAGCAGGAGCCGAACAGGGATCCGCCGTGCTTGATCGTGCGCTCAAGCTTTACGAGGGCAAGGAATTTGAAGGTGCTTCGATCGAGCTGAACAAGGTCATCGAAGGGGAAAGCGGTGACTCGGTAGCGAACAAGCAAAAAGCCGAGTTTTTCATGGGCAAGACGCTCTACAACATGCGCTTCCTGAACGCATCGATTGCGTACTTCGATCGCGTGGTCGAAGCCGGGGCCGCTCACCCCTATTACAGCGAGACCTTGAAGTGGCTGGCTTCACTTGCCACCGACATGGCAGATCCGACACCGGTCGTTGATCGCATCGGCAAGTATCAGCGTGACGAGCTTGAACAGCCCGCGCTTGAAAGCGTGCGCGACCAGCTTTACTTCTTGCTCGGTCGATCGCTTTACAAAAAGGGCGAGTTCGCGCAGGCGATCGAGCTTTACAACGCCATTCCCAAAACCAGCAAGTGGTACGTTCGGGCGAAGCTCTTCGAGGGTGCGACCCACGTTCGTGAGTATCGCGGTAAGGAAGCGTCCGATGCATTTAAAGAGGTGCTCCGCGCCACCGTCGAGTCGGACGACGAGTCGGTAAAGCCGTTTGAAGATCTCGCCTATCTCTCGCTGGCACGCACGTTCTACTCGACCGGACAGTTTGCTCTGGCCGCCAAGTACTTCGACTTGGTTTCGATGGAATCGTACGACTGGGCGAACAGCCTCTTCGAATCGTCGTGGGCGAACTTCATGCTGCGCAGCTCGGGTTATCCCAAGGCACTGGGAAACATTCACACGCTGGGCGCACCGTATTTTGAGAACTCGGTCAAGCCCGAGTCGGTGGCCGAGGCCATGACCGTCAAGGCAACCATCTACTTTTACAACTGCCAATACAACAAGGCAGCGGACGCGATCACCGAGTTCAACGAGAAGTTCCCGCAGCTCGCTCAGGATCTGAACGCGCTGGCCAAGTCGACCGATGACAACTCGGAGTTCTACGCCACGGCAGTCAAGGTGCTTTCGGGTAAATCCGGTCAGGCCAAAAACATCGAGCGGGCTGCCCGAGCGGTTCTTTCGGATCTCAGCTTGAAGCGCAAATTCGACTACGTGGCACAGCTCGATGCCGAGCTCGCTCTGTTCGAGAAGGCGGACGCAGCCTGGAAACAAACGGCGATAGCGAACCTTGTCTACACGGACCTTACGCTGCAACAGTCGCTGACGATCAACGAGGCCGGTGAATTGGCACGCCAGCGTGTGACCCGTCTCGTCGCCGAGTTGGCAGGGCTCATCAAGCGAACGATCAAGATCGAGTACGAAATCTTGTCGGGCCAAAAGGGCACGCTGACCCAAGAATTGATCGAGGAGCAACAGGTCGACAAGTCCGTTACTGCCCGCGAGGTCGGCAACGTTCGCGTCGACGACGAGCACGAGGAATGGCCGTTTAACGGCGAGTACTGGCGTGACGAGCTCGGTTACTACCGCGTTCGCCTCAAGAACCAGTGTGCCCGCAATGCTCCGGAAGGCGCCCCGACGGGCCCGACCGAGGCGCTGTAGTTGATGTTGAATCCTGTCGCCAATCGAAACACGGTTGGCGGTGTCCCACGAAGTAAACCGGAAGTCCCCAAGGAGCCAAGCGTGATGCTGAGCAAACGCAACGTCGGCCATTTCAGTGAAATCGGCAATATCCGCAATATTGGCCGGCCAGCTCGCAAAGCAGCGGGTGCGCTCGCTTTGATGGCGATCGCAATCAGTTCTGTTCCGGTGGCCCTTGCGGCGCCCGCGTTTAACAAGAAGGAACGTGACCTTGGAGAGATCAAACAAACAGGCCTCACCAAGCCCGCGGCGCCTCCCGAAGAGAAAAAGAACCTGGGCCCCGTCCTGACAATCGACCAATTCATCGACATGAAGCGTGCCGAGATCATGAAGATCGTCGACAAGCAGATTGATCA
>JAWXBF010000016.1:0-5181 GCA_034439895.1 Deltaproteobacteria bacterium | reverse complement strand
GCCGCGGGCTCCTCACAGCTTCGCCGAGGCCACCGTCTCCCGTTCCTTGTCGTCTAGCCCGCGTTCCCAGGCCTCCGCCGACTCGGCATCGTCCGTGGCAAGCTCCGGCGTCTCCCGGGTCCCCATCAAGTAGTCCGCCAGCGGCAACGTCACGTTGAAGTTCACCTTCGACATGCGATCCAGGCGGTGGTGATGGGTGTGATGCGCCAGCAGAAACTGGAACACGCGGTTGTTCCGCAGACCAAAGCGCCGTTGCGTGGCCTCGTCGGTGTGATACATGCCGTGCAGCACTTCATAGGACATGTAGTACAAAAGGGCCGTCACGTAGAAGATCCCCACCACGCCCGGACCGCGCAGTGCCCAGCCGAGCAACGCCGCTGGCAAGCCCAAGCACAGAAGGATCAGCATCGTGAACCAGGGCATCAGAATCAGCCCCAGATCTTTTGTGTTGCGAATGGGCATCGTGTTGGGCAGAAAAGCCCGGTGGTGCACCAGCGTGTGGTTGACGTACAGGACGCGCGCACCGGGCGGGAAATCCTTCGGGTGGTGCATCGGGTTTTTGTGGAAGGTCCACTCGACGAAGTTGGCCACCAGGCAAAACGGGATCACGAACAGCCAGTCAAGGGGCTGCGCCAGCGTCGACAGTGCAACGGCGCCCAGTAACAACGGGATTGCAATCGACAACGATGTGGCGATGTGTTTGCTCGGAGAAAAGTACTGGATGAACTTGTTCCGGTCGAACTTGGCAACCACTTTGGGCAACGGGCGTTTGACGGCAGTTTCCATGATTTTCCACCTCGGCTTTCGCGGTGTCTTTCTCAAGTATGCCCGATTCCCTGGGCCGCACAGAATTTTGATGCCGGGGCTTTGCGGCCCGACGCGGGAAAGGTAGAACCCCTGCATGCCCTCGTTTGATGTGGTTTCCAAGGTCGATCTGATGGAGGTCGAAAACGCCGTGAACGTGGCCCAAAAAGAGGTCACCACCCGCTACGATTTCCGCGGCACGAACACCACCTTCGAGCAAACCAAGGAGGCGATCATCGTGCGCACCTCGGACGAGATGCACTTGAAATCCGCCCTTCAGGTGTTGCGCGAACGCTTCGCCAAACGCGGCCTTCCGGCACGTTGCCTCGAAGAAGAGCCCGTCGAACAGGCCTCCGGACAGTCCCTGCGTCAGAACCTCAAGATCAAGCAAGGGATTGAAAAAGAAGCCGCCAAGCTAATGGTGAAAGATCTGAAAGAGAGCAAACTAAAGGTTCAGACCCAGATCCAGGGCGACGAGCTGCGGATCACGGGCAAAAACCGGGACGATTTGCAGACCGCCATCGCGTTTTTGAGGCGGCAGGACTACAAGGTCGACCTGCAGTTCGAGAACTTCCGCGACTAGGAATTTGGACCCCACAGCAGACCGCCGCGTATGAGCCGCGTATGATCGGGGCATGGCTTGTTTGCTTGTGCCCGTACTCCCAAAGCGCTCCCGCTTTCGGCTTTACCCGCTTTTAGCCCTGGCATTGCTCGCCACCTTTGCCTGCGAGCCCAAAAAACAGCCCGAAACCACCTCGCGGCAGTCGAAACCCCCGCGTTCCGGGCTGCCGGCGGAGATGCCAGTGCCGTGGAAAGCCCAGCCCGTGCTCAAACCCGGACAGGTGTTTGCGCTTTCGCCTGGCCGCCCGATGGTGCAGGACGAAAAGGCCGCCAGGGAAGCCGGGCTACTGGTCGTCGACCTTGGCGATGCCTGGTTCCCGCTGATTTTTTCCGAAACCGACGCCGATCCGCGCTTGCCCACGGCTGTCGAACCCAAGGTGCTCGAGAACCCCTACCGCAAAACCTTTGTGGCGCTCGCCAACGACGAGGTCTCGCCCGAACTGTTGTATTTGCGGGGCGACGGCCCGACCAAGGTGGTGCCAAGCGTACCACAGGGTCTTGCCGGGCGCGCACTGAAGGATTTCGAGAGAGAGCGCGACGAGAAACAGAAAAAGCGCATCGAACACATGATGCGGCAGCCGGTTCACAACTACCTCGAGGCCTTTGGCATTCCGCCGACCCTGTCCGTGCTGGCGCGGCGGCTATTCGAAGACAATAAACGCACCACGTGCTACGAATTGGTGCGCGTGGCGGATCTGGCCGCCTTTCCGGGCTCGGTCAGTTACATCGATATCAAGCAGTCGCGCAGTGAACGTTCGCAAGTCGATGACGATGCGCGCTGGTTGCTGACCACCCTGCGCAGCAAGCAGGCTGTTCTCGAAGCTGCCGGGGCCTGGCAGGGGGGCACGGGGACCGATGCGGAAAAGGCGGCGCTGTCGGTTGAGCCGCGGGCCAAGGAGCGCATCGAGCGGTTGCAGTTGGGGACGTTGCGGTTGGCGGCCATTTCGGCGGCCCAGGCACGCCTGCGCTGCGAGGGCTTCATCGATCCGACGACGAGGCTGGAAGACGGCACCTTTGATCTGACGACCCACGAGGCGCTGGCGTTGTGGGAGCGCAAGAACAACATTTTTTCCTGGGGGATCCTGGGCGGTGACACGCTGGCAGCGTTGCAACGTCCGCCGCTCGAACTGCAATACGAAACCTTCACCCGCATCCTGACCGAACGGATCGTGGACGCGGCCGGCATCATCGAGGACGGCACCACCGGCAAGGGTGCCGATGCGCCGAAGTACAAGGATGCGGCCGGCGAAACGCAGCAGGTGCGCAACCGTGTGGAAGAATACCGCGAGGCCCTGATGTCGTCCCTCGGTGTGCGGGACGCGGCGTCGATGCAGGCGTTGCTGGATACGCTGGGGGACGAAGGCGTCCGTGGCTTTCGGGTGGCGATTTTGCCCCCGAAAGAGCCCGATTACATGAAGGACATGGCCATCGAGATCGTCATCGCTCGGGGTGATGTGTGGTACGATTTCCCGCTCGACGACGAGGGCAAGGCGGCCCCCCAGTTG
Source organism: Deltaproteobacteria bacterium (assembly GCA_034439895.1). GTDB lineage: Bacteria > Myxococcota_A > Polyangia > Fen-1088 > Fen-1088 > JAWXBF01. The sequence goes on along the minus strand of JAWXBF010000016.1, from coordinate 2,251 downwards.
CGGCAGAAATATCCGCGGTTGGTGGTGTTGGCAGCTTGGAACGGGCAAAAGATACCGCTTGCGCGCTGGCGCACGACGATCGGCAGTTGGCGCAGTGAAAAACATCCCGACGGTAAAGTGTATTACAAGTACAAGAACTCAGATGTCGGCTCACGCATCTGGAAGCACATCGTGGCGGCTCCCGTTTGGATTCCGCCCGATGGCACGCCCGCGCACGATCTGTTGACGCGCAAGAAGTTCGAGGCGCACGCGGAGCCCGAGGTGGTGGTGAATACCGAGATCATGGGGCCGGGCTTCGGTTCGGCCTATGGCCTCGTCATGGCGATCCACCATGAAGGACGTTCCAACGGGAATCTCTTTGACAACCAGATCCGCACGCATGGCTCGGTGGATTACACCTCGATTGCGCGCCGCTATTCGCACGGCTGTCATCGTTTGGTGAACATGAATGCCGTGCGGTTGTTCGGATTCGTCCTACACCACACGCCTTTCGAGCGCAGCGGCAGCAGCATTCTCGGTTTTCGCAAGAAGCTCGTCGATGAAGGGCAGACGCACGAGTTTTCGCTTGGCAATCGCGGCTACTACTACAAGCTCCAAAAGCCCATCCGGGTCGAGGTGCTCGAAGGCAACATCAAGGGCAGGGTCAAAAAGCCCATCGCAGCGTTCGTGCGCAAACCGGGGCTCAACTATCTAGGCGACGAGGCGATCGTGTTGCCCGAGGGGGAAATTGCAGGTCCCGCAGCCGGCGATCCGGCAGCCGTCGCTGCTGTGCCCGCTCCTGCGGCCGTACCCGTGCCAGTCGCGCCACCTGCACCGCCCATCATCGATCCGGCGCAGGCGCGCGGCGAAAAGCCCGCCGACAAGTGATCGTGTGGGTTTAGGCCTGGCCGCGCCGACCCGAACGAAATGCCACGGGGCTCAGGCCCACCGAGCGTCGATAGGCTTCTTCCCAGACTTTTTCCGACGGCGTATCAAAGACCAGCACCGGATCGACGGCGGCGGGCAACCACGCGCCCTGCTGCAGCTCGCTTTCCAGCTGTCCGGGTCCCCAGCCGGAATAGCCGATGAGCATGCGGAAGTCCTGCGGCCCCTTGCCCTTCATCACGCGATCGAGCGCGTCGGAATCACCCGTCACACCAAGACCGGCACCGAGTTCGATAAAGTTTTCCGGACGAAAATCTTTGTGTCGGTAGACAATCCAACCGGTCGCCGGATCCACCGGGCCGCCCACGCGGGCGGGCTGAAAAAAACCTGGCCCGAGGGTGGTCGCAGCCGCGGCCGAGATCAAACCGGACGAGCGCAAGAGTTCTTCGACCTGCATGAGCGCGGTGCCATTGATGACCCAGCCGAGTGCGCCATCGGCATCGTGATGTCCCAGCAAAATCACGGTTTGCTCGAAGTTCGGATCGTCCAGATTGGGCGACGCCAACAGGAGTCCGGGTGCCAATGGATCGTCGGTCACAGGCGTGCACCGGGGAGAAAGCCGCGCATCCTTCCAAGGTAGCAGGTTGGGCTGACACCTGTTCAGTGAAATCTGTGGCACACCTCGGTGTTGCGGACTAGATTTTCAACGAAACGGAGGGACATACCGATGCGCCAAATCGTCAAAGCTTCGCAAGCACTTGGGTTGTTGCTGGCCGTGGCGTTGCCAGCGGGCTGCATGTACCACCACGCCGCTGCGGTTTCGCAAACCTCGGATCAAGGTCCGGGCGCGCCGATGTACCAGATCCCGGCGATCGCGCCCGAGGGCACGCTTTACGTCATGTCGCTCGGGGTGGAACAGCTGCAGGTTGATGGGCAGGCGCCGTATATCCACCTGCGCCTTGCAGCGTCGAATGAACGTGGCACCGTGCCCTGGTCGATCGAGCCGCGCGAGCTGGGGCTTTCGTTTGCGGGCATGGCCCAGCCGGTCGGGGCACAATTCGCGCAGGGCTCGGGTCCCACGTCGCCGTTCCTGGTGCAGCCTGGGCAAAAGGCGAATTTGGATCTCTGGTTTCCTCTGCCGAAGGGCGCGGATCCGGGTCAGGCAACGTTTGGCTGGCGCGTGACGCGGTCCGGGCAGGTGCTGGCGGAACAACAGACTGTGTTTCAGCGCGGTCAGGATACGCAGACCCAGGTGGTGTACTACCGACCAGTCGTGTCGCCTTACGTCAGCATGAGCTGGGGCCCGGGCTGGTGGTGGGGGTCGAATTACGGTTGGGGCTGGGGTCCGGACTTCTATGGGGGCTATTACCCCTACGGTTACGGTGGT
>JAWXBF010000015.1:0-10936 GCA_034439895.1 Deltaproteobacteria bacterium | reverse complement strand
TCCCGGTATTGGGCTGGCCGTCTGAAAGCAACACGACCTGGCTGACCTGCCACTCGACAAAGTGCGAGAAAATCTCGAAATAGCCACCGAGAAGGCCGCCCGACAACCAGGTGCCGCCACCGTCTTGCAGGGCTCGCACGCGTTTGATGGCATCGGAGCGTGTCGCTGGGGTGATCTCGATGGGCGGAATCGCTTCATAAACGCCATCCGAAAACACGACGACCGAGAGGCGATCGCCATCGCGAAAGGCGTTCACAAAGGCCTCGGCTGCTCGCAACATGTTGTCGAAGGGTTTGCCGCTCATCGAACCGGAGCGATCGAGGACCAACGAAACACTCAGCGGGGGGACCGCGCTGGTCACGGTGCGTCCGGTGACGGTGACGGCGGCATAGACCGAGCCGGTCGCCGTTCGCGGTCCTACGCCACAGGCAACGTCCACCGGGGCGGTGGTGGGATTTTCGGGCGAAACCGTGGGCCACTCAGCCGGAGGAGCCCCGGCGAATGCGGATTGCGCGGTCAACCCCTCGAGATGCGGTGAGGTGGGCAGCGGCTGCATCACCGCGCACGCGGCCGAGGACAGAACGAGCGGAAGGAGGAACAGCAAGACTTTGCGCATGGCGCGGGAGCCTAACGCAAAACCCCGGGTTAGGGTACGAACTCGTCGGCGCCGCAATCGGACGACTCGAACCGAGCCATATCCCTTCGTCAATTCGCCGAAAAATCTGGCAGTGCGAAGCTGGGCTATGCGCACCATAGCCAGGTATTCCAGCTGTTTCCTGTCGATCGCGGCCTTGGGTCTTTTGGCCTGCGGCTCCGGTTCTTCTGACCCTGGTGGTGGAAAAGGGGGCGATGGCGGATCCGGATCGGGCGGAAGCGCAGGGCAGTCGGCCGCAGGCGGTGGTGCTGGTCAAAGCAACGAAGGTGGCTCAAGCGCCCAGACGGGCGGTACCAAGACCAACGGGGGCGGCACGGGGGGCTCGACCGCCAACACAGGCGGCACACCCGCGAACACCGGTGGAACCCCCATGAATACGGCGAATACGGGCGGCACACCTGCGAACCCGGCTCCGTTGTTTAGCCACAATTTCGAGGCGGACACCGAAGGCGGTGTTCCCGGAGGCATGTGGAGCGGCAACGGCGATGGCAAGGTCAAGGTCTCGACCGAGAAGGCCAACAGCGGCACAAAGTCGATCAAGATCGTCTCGGCCAGCGGGGACGCGACCATTCGACTCGCGAGCGACAAGATCCTGAAGGGAACCCGGAAAACAGCTTACCTGCGGTTCATGGTCTGGATGGAGAATTTCCCTGGAAAGGGCAGCGACGTGCCGCACTGGGATCTCGCTGCGCACCACGGTTTGATCAAGGGTGGCGGCTTCAACATCAACGGCTTCTACTCGGTCGGTGGATTCAACGATTCGGCGTACAAGATGCAGCTATTTGGTGATGACACGAACGGCAAGGGCCGAAGCGACTGCACCAAGAGTGCGACGCTGACACTGCCGTTGAAGCAGTGGAACTGCATTGAATTCAAGATCGACGAAAACGATATCCTGCAATTCGGATGGAGTGTGAACGGCAAGCCATTGCAGCAATTCTCTTTCTTCTACGATACGGCGGCCGCGGCCTGCGTCCCCAACTGGAACATCACCAACGGCGTTTGGTACCTTCCGGAGATCCAATACACGAAGATCGGGTTCCGCCACGTGAACACCCAGACCAAACCGGTCACGCTGTGGATCGACGACGTGGCGCTCAGTGACAAACCGATTGGTTGCCCCGCACCCTGAGGTCAAATGACCGGTATACCCTCCGGGGTATAATGGACCTTGCCCGCGCCAATTCTTTTCCGCATCTTTCGCGGGACGACATTCGGCGTTTCGTTCGTTGGAGCGGGAGCGGTTGCCTTTGTTGTATCGGGGGCCGCTGGCGGTGGGGATTCGTGTTTCGGTACTTTTGCAGGCGTCGAGTTTGGCGGGGATACGACCGCACGCGGTGGCTCGTTCCGATCGGCTTGCAATGTGAACCAAATGAGCGCCGCTGCGGCAAGGACACCCGCTATCATCAAGGATATCCGGCGTGATGATCGTCCGCGCAGCGGTTGAATCGCCGTTGCATCGGCTTCCGGATTGGCGTCATAAGCCCGGGTCCGCGTTGGCGAAAGCGGATCGGCGCTCTCCTCTACAAATACCGTCGTCGCACCGACGCGTGCCGCCTCCGTTCCCGCTCCGTTTTCTGAGTCCGGCTCGGCACGATTGATTGCGGCGTCCAGCAATGTCTTTGCCATCACGTCGGTGGTTGCAGTTTCGGTTCGCAGAGGAAGAGACACAGCCTCGGCCGAGGCCGAATCGGGTGCAACATAGTGCTCGGTCCACAAGCTGCGTATCCGCGTCGAGGCAAACGACAACAACGCTCGCCCAGCAGCGCGCATGTCCGGGAATCGTTCCGCAGGTTCTGACGCCATCATCCGCACAATCAGCGCCTCCAGTCCCTCGGGAAGGTTCGCCACCAAGGTCGAAGGCCGATCATAGACACCCTTGGCAGCGTCGGCGAAGATCTTGTACTGCGCTTTACCTTCGTGGGGATGACGACCCGTGACACATTCGTACAACACCACGCCAAGGGCGAACTGATCGACGCGACCATCAATGGCATTGCCCACCGCTTGCTCGGGTGCCATGTAGCGCTCGGTCCCCAGAATAACACCCGTGTCGGTCAGATTCACCGCATCGCCGGTCGCAAGCTTGGAAATGCCGAAATCCAATAGTTTGGGTGTCTCGCCGGTTGGCCGCAGCGCAAGGATCACGTTGGAAGGTTTGAGGTCGCGATGAAAGATGCCCTGTTGGTGGGCTGCGTGAAGACCGGAGCATAGCGGTAGCGCGATATCACACGCCATCTGCACGGACATGGGACCTTTCCGGATCCGGGCCGCCAGGGTCTCGCCGCGAAGGTATTCCATGGCGATATACGGAACGCCATCCTTAATTCCGTATGACAAGATCTGAACGACATTGTCGTGGTTGACCCACGAAGCGGACTTCGCCTCTTGCTCGAACCGCGCGAGAGCACCGGCGCGTTCACCGAGCGAGGGCGACAACAACTTCAGAGCGACCGGCCGATCAAGGGCGGTGTCCGTGGCACGGTACACCGCACCCATTCCACCCTTGCCAAGCAAGCCTTCGATACGAAAGGCGCCAATCATTCGACCCGGAGCCACATCCGGTGGCATGCGGAGTTCGAGGTTGGCAATGGCCGGTGTGGGTGATGTGCTTCGGTTCGACATGACTGAAAATCTAGGGGGTACCGCCGCGCGCCAGCTTGCGAACCGCTCCCAGTTGGTGCAGCAGCACGGGATTCCCAGGTGCTCGAGCCAGCGCTTCGGTCAATGCCAGCTCCGCCTCTGCGTAGTGGCCCAGCTTGAATTCGGCGGCGCCCAGCACAGCGTAAGCGTTCGAGCCCGCTGCAATCGCATCACGCGCCCAGGCTGCGGCGCGAACAAAATCACCGTCATCGAAGGCCCGCTGCGCCTTCGGCGCAACCCCTTCTGTGTTTTCTGCAACCGTCTCGGTGCGCGGAGCCGATGTTTCCGCCACCGGTTCTTCGGGCATTTCGGTAAGCGGCGGTGTGGTCGGCTCAACATTGGATCGTCGCTTTCGAGATGCACTCGACGCGGCTTCGCGGAACGGTTCGGCTGGCGATGGCGGCAAGGCAGCCTTTGCAATTGAATCTGGTGCGATGGCAGGGGCGACAGCCGGTACCGCGGTGGGCAAGGGGAGGGCGGCTTCTGCTTGCACGCTGAAATCATGTTCTGGCTGGTTGTTCCTCAATGCAAAGGCAATTGCCCCTCCCGCGGCCAACAACAAGCCCGCGGCGGGGTAGAGCCAAAGGGGAAAGCGCGATCGCTTTTGATCCTTGATGCGCCCGGTCCGAACGAACGTCGCGGCCGATTCCACAATGCCTATCTTCTTGCGCGCCGATTCCAATCGTTCCGCAAGACGTTCCTCACCGGCGGCTGAATAGAACATCTTCTGCATGATCGTCGCGAGAGCTTGCCGCCCGCCGACCGCAAAGGGTGCGATGCCGGTTGCCAATTCACGCGCGTTGCTGAGTCTGTCGTTTCGGTCCTTTGCGAGCGCCTTCAAGATCAGCGCATCGAGTTCTTTCGGAACCCCTGCGTTGTATTGCGAAGGCGGTGGCGCCGCGCCGTTGAGCAATCGTCGCGTCGTATGCTCGACCTCGGATTCCATGTGGTCAGCGAGCAATCGCCCGCCAGTGCACAACTCCCAAAGGACCGCGCCCACAGAATAGACATCAGCACGGCGATCCAACGTTTTCCCCGCAATGTGCTCGGGCGACATGTACACCAGCTTGCCGAGCGTGGAACCGGGTCGCGTGAGCTCTACGTCCCAGGAACTCTTGGCAAGACCAAAGTCGAGCACCTTGACCTCGCCATCCATCGCGATCTGAATGTTGCTGGGAGTCAGGTCGCGATGAATGAACGAGCCATCTTCCATCTCGTGCAGACAGTGTAGGCCACGACAAACGAGAGACACGATGTGGGTGCAGACCGAAATAGGCAAGGTGACGCCCTGCGTGCCGAGTCGACTTTGGAGGAGTGCGAGATCCGCACCGCGCACGTACTCCTGAACGATGAAGCGCTCGCCATCGACCTTCCCGTCGTCCAGACACCGGATGAGGTTCGAGTGTGACATCCGACGAGACAGCGCGGCTTCGCGAGCGAACCGGCGTCGCATCTCGGGTGTCGCGGCGTTCTCGTCGAGCATGCGTTTGATCACGCAAGGCGTCCCATCCGGCCCCATCGCCAGTTGAACGTGTCCCATCCCACCCGAAGAAAGCGGATCGATGAGGATGTAGCGCCCAAGGCGTTGAAATTCGTCAGACACTGGCGCGCGCATATTAGCCCACGATCGTGATAAATACGGTACCGATGGGGTTGCGAGAAAGATCGTTTTTGCTGTTCGTCATGGCGCTTACGTTTCGTGAAGTGCCGTACGCCTTTGCTGCCACGCCTTCTCCGGCCGAGTTGCGCGCCCAACCCATCGTCGATCGCGGCCTTGAAGAGATGCGACGCTCGAACTATCGCGAGGCGCTTGATGCGTTCAAACAAGCCTATGACATCTGGCCCACGCCCTCGGTCGCCGCTCGCATGGGCCTCGCCGAACAGGGTCTTGGCGAGTGGATCGATGCGGAACGCCACGTGCAGACGGCACTACAAGTTTCGACGGACAAGTTCATCAATCGAAACCGCGCGGTTCTTGAGAAGACGCTGACCGAGATTAAGGGCCACCTAGGGAAACTCACCGTCGAGGGCTTCCCGGCGGGAGCGGTGGTACGGATAGACGGGATCACCCGCGGGGTGTTCCCCAAGGCCGGTCCGATAGGCGTCGTGTCAGGAACGCGTACCATCGATCTTTCGGCACCCGGTCACGTCGATCAACACCAGATGGTCGACGTTGCTGCGCGGAAGGAAGTGTCGTTGCGGATCGATCTTGTCCCGATGCCAGGGACCGTCACTGCCACGTCCCCCGGCCAATCGCCTGACAACGCCGCTTTGGAAACGCCAACAACGGTCGCAGAATCGGACAACAATCCATCCGATGCAGGCTGGACGCTTCGTCAAACGGCATGGATTTCGATGGGACTTGGAACGGGTGTGGCGGTGGGAGGGTGGCTGCTCTTTCAAAATGCGACCGAAGGTCTCACGGAGGTCGAGCAAGCCTCACAATATTGGTACAGCAGCGAATACCTGCCGCTCGTCGCGAGTGGACTCGGCGCGGCAATGGCCATCGGTGGATTGAGTTATCTCGTGCTCGATACGCTACTCGTTCCGGTGGCGGGTCCCAATCAGGTTGGCATCGCGGCCACCAGTCGTTTCTAGAAGTAAAACCGAACGCCAAGCGCGCTGTCCAGGTTGAGATAAAGCCCGGGGACCACCCAAAGGCTGGGGCCGATCTCCAGGAACACCTCCAGAAATGAGGGGCGTCGGAACATCAAATCGATCCCAATTGGCATTCGTGCAGCGACCGCGAGGTCGTTGTCGTTGTTGTCGTTGTAGTCGTAGAACCAGACTCGACCGCCCACGCCTATGTGCCAATCGAGGACGACGTTGCCCTCCATCAACAGGTTGTTTTGCCACAAATAGTCGGCGTGAACGCTGAGTTGCTCGTTTCCGCAACCATGGCGATGGTTGCAGCGGTATCCGTAATTGCGAAAACCCAGGCCAAAGTCGAGGGCCTCGGTTGGGCCCGCGAACACCTTGCCGACAATGCCAGAGGGGCTCCCCAGCGCCAGTCCAAGGCCGAAGTCGCGTCCGCGGCCCACTTCAGTCGCTTGGGCGGACGAGGATGCGACCGACGAGACGAGGACCAAAAGGATGATTACAGAGTAAAAACGGCGCGTCATTGCGCCGCAGTCTAGCAGGCGGCTCTACTTAGCAGTTGCCCTTGGGTTCTTTCGAGGCTTTTTCAACACGAGGCCAACCATCGGGGCGATGGACAAAGGCCGCCTCGGCCAGTTTCAATCGCATTTCGTCCCAACCGCCTTTGCCGTCCATTCCGTGCGGATCCACGGGTATGGGCGGACCGGAGCGCAGTTCGCCGACTGTGACTTCCCATTGCTCAAGGGCCTGACGAGCCTCGGCAATTTGGGCCTGAAGCTCGTTCAAGCTCGGGTGGGGCCGAACCGTTGCATCGGGTTCCGGTGTACCGTCAGGCCTTACGCTCCGCGGTGGCGTCGATTTGTTTCCCGTCATCATTCCCCCTGAATCGACCCAGTGTACGGTTTCTGGAGGGGGAGTGAGATAATATCCGCCATATCGGCATAATTTATCATCTTTTTGTAATTTAGATCACGTTTTGAAACCCTCTGGGATCCCGCCTGCCACCTGATCCGCGGGCAACTTTCCCCTCAGATGAAGGGTCCTTTCGACCATGATCCGCTGGATCGATTCGAGACCGCTGCGCACGGCAGCACCCCGTTCACCCTCCAGGATCTCAAGCGCCCGCGCGATCGCCTCGAGCGTTGAGATGCGCTCCAGTTTACCCGAACTGCGCAAACGATATTCCGACGCTTCGGCTGCGGGTAGGGCAATCGCGGGAAGCGTTGCAAGCGCCGACAATCGACGGCGCGTCCGGGATGCCTGCCCCCAGGTGCCATCGGGAATTACCAGACAAACCGGAACGTCTGTTGCCGCGAAATCGGAAACCGGGCGCGCGTCCGGATCGGGAAACAACAACAGGGGTTGATACCCCTCCGGAACGGGTAACGCTGATTCGGGGGTGATGTCGACACCCCGGGTGATTTGGGTACTGTTGGATAACACCCGCACCGCGAGTTGACCGGTGTTACTGCTCTTGTGTTCCTCAAGCTGATGCAACACCAGCAGGAGATGCGTCCGGGTTTCGATACGCGGACACAAGGCGCAGATGCAAAGCGCCTTCATCATCCGACATTCGATGCACCGTCTCTGTGGCTGTGAACGGGTACTCACGGGCTACGGTCCTGGATCGAGGGCACCGCCGGGGGGACCACCCAATCCCATACCCCGCAGCGGGCCGAGAATGCTGCCGACACTGCGAACCGTCCGCATGGGGATGTGCATGTCGAGCACCAGCGCTTCGCCACCCCGATAACCGAAGATGATCGGTACCCGCAGCTTGTCGAGACCCGGAATGAAATTCATCATTGCACCCACCTGTGCTGCGGATGGATCCATTGCGCCGGCCGACGTGGTCACCAACTTCACCATCGCCAGGATGTCGACGCTCACGAAACCTTCCATGCCGCGGGAGCCGTCGACCAATTCCTTGATCTCGGGTGGCAAAGGCGCGGACAAAGAAGCGCGCATCTTGTCGATTCGTGCACGCGAGCCGGGCTCGTTGGAAATCATCAAGATTTCATCGCGAATGTCACAGGTGACGGCGATTCGAGGCTCGCCAAAAACGGCAGTGACCATCTTGTTGATCTCGCGACCCATTTCCGACTTTGGTTTTTTCGGATACGTTGCGGCAAAAACGCCAACAGAGTCTTTGGCTTTCCACGAAATGGACGGGGCATCCGGCGCACCCCCCGCTTTCAGGAGCGTATCCATGAAACCTGAATCGAAAAATCGAGTCCAGCCCTTGAAGGTGGATTCGGCCTGCAAACCCTTTTTGCGACCAATCATCGAAATTGCTGGGTGTTTGCCGTCGCTATCCATGCGAACGGACAGGGCCCTTGGCATCGTGTTGAAAAAATCGCGCAACACGGTTTCACCGGGCGCGTCTTTCAGGTTCATGCTGTTGACAAGTCCAGAAAACATCGTGACGTACGCGTCAATCCAGTGCGGCGCCAGGTTGTAAGCGCCGATCAAAGCCGGAGCCGGACCATTGGCAACGGCAGGATCCAGCGTGGCCGGGTTGTTCTCGGCGAATCGTTTCTCGAGCGGCGTTCCCTTTTTTGCATGAACGCGTCCCTGCAAACGCACGCCATCGCGCTCGTCGACACTCAACACCAGATCGCCGACGCGGGTTTCGAGTACCCAGTCGCTGTACATCGAGAACGTGGCGTTCATGTACATTCGCATCGCCTCGGGGTTACCGCCCCTGGCGGATGCTTGCCCCACGGCCGATTCCACGAATTCTTTGCGGAACTCCTCAAGTTTGCTCTTCAGATCTGTCTGCGCGGAGGCGGCCAGACCGTCGGGAAAAAAACTGACCCGCAGGTCTTCCTTTGCTGAGTCGCGCGTCGCAATCGCATGGGCGCCGGCGGCGATCAACCCTTCGAGGGTTTCCGAAAGCACCAGGGTTTCCTGACGCGCAACAACCCAGATCGTGTCGCCGTTCGTTCGCTTGATTTCGCGCGCGTTTTGTTTGCGAGAGAGCTCGGTACCGAGGGTAGCGATGAACTTGTTGGCTGCGTCCGCGTTGCGCGCACTCAATGCGACGGCAGCGTGGGGATCCCCCTTGGGGCTCTTGGCATCTCGTGCGACGAATGCCATCGCGACAGGCCGAGACAGATCGAGCGGCTCTAGCAAAGCAGGGGGAACTTCCGAGCGCGCGAGCGCCATGGCGCGAATGTCGGCGGCGGTCGTTGGCAATCCCAGGGTGGCTGAAACGTCGGCCGCGCGCGCGATCAGTCCCTCAGGGGAACGCATGCTGACGGTCACGGCGAGTGCCTGGTGGTTTTTCTCGGTGGCGGTGAACTGGAGGCCTTCGACCCTGGGGGCCGTTACGGTTTTTTTGCAGCCCACGGGAACCAGGAAGAGCAGCATGAATCCCAACGAGAGGCATCGCAGTTTCGACATGGGGGGGACTATACTGGCAAATTGTGACCCCGGGGACGCGAACCATCTTGCACGTCGACCTGGATGCGTTCTACGCATCCGTCGAACAGCGTGATGATCCGGCGTTGCGGGGAAAGCCCGTGATTGTCGGCGGCCATTCATCGCGCGGCGTGGTGTGCGCCGCATCGTACGAGGCCCGTCGGTTTGGCATCAAGAGCGCCATGCCGATGGCGCGCGCACTGGCGCAATGTCCGGACGCCGTGGTGTTGCGCCCACGCATGGATCACTACGCCAACGTTTCCCGTGATTTCTTCGCGATCCTTGAACGCTACACACCCCTCGTTGAGGGTCTTTCACTTGATGAAGCCTTCCTTGATGTTTCAGCTGTTCGAACGCTGTGGGGCGATGGACCGACGATCGCCCAGTTGATCAAAGATCGGGTGCGAAAGGATCTTTCACTGGTCGCATCGGTGGGCGTGGCTCCGATCAAGTTCGCCGCCAAGATCGCAAGTGATCTGCGCAAGCCCGACGGTCTGGTAATTGTGCGCGCCGGTGAAGTGCTGGCATTCCTTTCGCCCTTGCCCGTGTCACGGTTGTGGGGTGTCGGGGATGTCACCGAGGCAGCACTCTGCACGCTGGGTGTGCGCACGATAGGCGACGTTGCGCGAACGCCGCGTGGTTTTCTAGAGGCGAGGGTGGGGCGGGCCCTGGGGCAACACCTTCATGAACTCGCGGAGGGAATCGACACACGCGAGGTGGTGCCCGAGCGGGCGGCGGTATCGATTGGTCACGAGGACACCTTCGAGGAAGACGTCTTCGAACGCGAACGCCTGCACTGGCATTTGTTGGATCAGGCTGACCGCGTGGCCGCCCGGCTGCGCGCAAAGTCGATTCACGCCAAGGTCCTCACGCTCAAGATCAAGTACGCCGACCATCGGCGTATTTCGCGGCAAATGAAACTGCATCGGCCCACGCACGACGGCCAGGTCCTGGGTAAGGCAGCCGCCGAGTTGCTGGCAAAGGTTCCGTCCATTGAGAACCTTGGGGTTCGGCTTACCGGAATCAGCCTCTCCGATTTCGAGTCCGCGGACACGGCGAACAAGACCCAGCCGATATTCGGCCAAATGTCGCTTGAGCTGCTCTCGCCGCCACCGCCGCAGGCCGTCATCCGGGGCGATAGACTTGGCAAGACCCTGGATACGATTCGGTCGCGATTCGGTGGCGAATCCATCCGGCGGGCCGTTGCGCTCGACGAATCGATTGACGGCAGCGCATTCCCGCACTACGAAGGGGGTTCCCGCAACGCCGAAATGGTTCCAAAGCGGGCTCCCCCGAAGCGAAGAACGAAATGAAAACTGTAACCGAGTTCTCCGGAATCCTGATTCGCCAAGCCGCAGAAGCGCGCCGCAAATATTTGGCCGACGCCCGCGCTGCAAAGCCGGTTGAGGTGGAGGCAGCAGCTCCGCCGGAGGTCGTAAGCGAAGCTCCGGTTGAGGTCGAACAATCAGCCGGTGAGCAGGCAGAAGCATCCGCGCCGGTCGAAAACGCCGCCGAAGGTGACCCCGTCTCTGAAGATAAATCTGAAGTTGAAGCTGAAGTTGAAGCTGCTGAAGTTGAAGCTGCTGCTGAAGTTGAAGCTGCTGCTGAAGTTGAAGC
>JAWXBF010000014.1:0-16477 GCA_034439895.1 Deltaproteobacteria bacterium | reverse complement strand
TGCGATGCGATACAACACGCCCGCTCGGTCTTCGGTGAAGACATCGATGATGGTGAAGCGCGGGCTGAACTCGTTGTTCAGTGCGACCTCTGTGGGCGGAACCTTGGGCTTGGCCCGCTCGAACATCGAGGACGTTCGAGGGCGGGCTGCCACCAATTCGGCCACGGGTCGGATTCCGGAAAGTGTCGCTTCGAGATCGGCTCGGATGCTTTGCAAACGGGATTCGTCGTCTATCGCGCCGTGATGGGCCCGTCGGATGCGGAAAATATCGAGGCCTTCGGAGGAACCATCCGGGCGAATGCGGGTGTAGATGGAAGCTTCCAAAATGTCGATCCGGTTGGCGTAAAGCACGCCGGTTACCGTGGCCAACAAACCAGGAACGTCCTCCGCAACGAGAATCATTTCGGTGAAGCCGCGCTTTTCGTGGTGAACGAAATCCACCGCACAGGGCCCCTTGCGATTCAGGATCAGCTCGACGTGCGCCTTGGCCCGTGCGGTGGCGTTCTCAATGAAATAGCGATCCGGTAACGACTCGACGATCGTCTTGACAGCGTCGACGGGATTGCCTTCGTCATAAAACTCGGTGACCCGCTGTCGCCGCGCCAACACGCGCTCTCGCAGATCGGCCTCGACCGATTCGGGTCCGTGGCGAACATAAGCGAGCGTGCGCAAGAACAACTCGCGCAGCAGGTTTTCTTTCCACGGGGTCAGGGTTCCCGGTCCAACACTGTAGAGGTCCGAAAACGTCAGGACATAAAGTTCGATCAACGCAGCGTCGGTTCCGACGATCTGCGCCGTATGCTCAATCGTGCGCGAATCGGAAAGATCGCGACGCTGCGAAATGTGGGCCAGCGTAAGGTGATGCAGAATCAGGAAGCGAACGCGCTCGACCTCATCGGGTGTCAAGCCAAGGCGCGCCGCAATTTGCGCGCCCAGTTCGGCTCCGTTGCGCGGGTGATGCGGACCAAGCGGCTTGCCGGTATCGTGTAGCAACATCGCCACATAAAGCGCTCGAGGATCTTCGACCAGCGCCATCTGTTCGACCTGGATCGGGAACTGATCGATACATTCTAGACGGGCCAGGGCCTTCAACATCGCCACAGAGTGATGCGAATGCTGATCCACCGTGTAGACGTGGTACAAATCGTACTGCACTCGCCCCGTGACCGGACCCCATTCCGGAATCAGGCTCGTGAGCAAGCCCACATCTTGCATCTGTTCAAGGCGCGAGGGCGTCCCCGCATCATGGGGATTGGTCAAGACCTGAAGGAACCAACGGGCGGCCTCCGGATCGCCTGCGAGCAACCCCGGGGTCTCCGCGCAAAGTTCGGTGATCCAGTCCGAGCTGCGCAATCCGACGGGAATCTTTCTTTCGAGGGAAGCCGCAAAGAGGCGCATCATCTCTGACGGTTTCTGCTCGAAAATATCGGGAGCCAGGACCTCCAGCAAGCCATCGCGAATCACAAAGTTGGGATCAACCCCGCGCCCGGTGCTCGACAAAACCAGCGGGAAATTCGTCGGCTCGCGATCGAGGTCGGCCACTGCCCGCTGTAAAAGGCGTTCGGTTTCACGCACGATGGTTCGCGCATGAATCTGGTGATCGCCCATCAAGGCCTCGACGACCGGTGCCACTTCGGAACGAATGCGCCCGGGCGCCTCGCTCACGTTGCCGTAGAGGATAGGCCCAATCTGCTCCTGCAGATCAAAGCGCAGATGGTCAATCTTGCGTTTGGCCACAAGGTGCAAGGCGATGCGTGTGCGCAAGATCCACTGACGCGCTCGCTCGAACGACTCGGCCTGTTGCCGCAACATCTGACCCTGTGCGACCAGCGCTTCCGGGTCGCCGGTTCCGAAGCGGGCACGCGCAGCCCACCTTCCAACACACAGATCCCGGTAGCCGCCGGGACCGCTCTTGATGTCCGGCTCGAGCAGATAAATCGTATCACCAAAGGTCCGGTGTCGCTTTTCCTGTTCCTCACGCAACCGACGCACAAGGCCATCCGGGCCGCTGGCACTCGCGTTGTACTGGGTCAGAAAGTCCGATAGCAGTTGATCGTCGCCAATCAGGTAGCGCGCTTCGAGCATGGCCGTGGCGGCAGTCAGATCGGTTGCCGACAGCGACATCGCCTCCTCCACCGAACGCACCGCGTGACCGGCGTCGAGCCGCGCGTCCCAGATCGGGCCAAGGATCGAGGTGGCGAGGCCAATCACGGTCTCGTCCGGCTCATCACGACAAAGGAAAACGAGATCCAGGTCCGAATACGGGGCGAACTCGTGACGACCGAATCCACCGGTCGTGAGGATAACGATGCCCGTGCCGCTGCCGGTCCCAAGCCCAGCGCCGTGGAAACGCGAGGCCATCATGTCCACGATGGGCGCCTCAAAATCCCGCGTCAGGTGGGCTGCCAACGCACCGCCACTTTCTCCCTGTCGAAGGCGTTCGAATGCGGACTCCCTCGCGACCTGGATACGTCTGGAAAGCGATTCTGCCGGTCCCATGGCTTCTGGCCACTCGTTTACCACTTTTTGCCCCGGGGGGCGCCTACCGAGAAATGCACCCGGCTTCATTTTTTTTGGATTTGACGAACCCGGTTCTGCTAAGGCAACGTCAGGTTAAGGAAATGGCAGAAATTGAATTGGGTTCGGTGTCCGATCGTCTGGACGAAGAGGAATTGCGAGAGCTCGCGGTGCAACTTGAAAAGGCTGGCGTTCGCTACGACATCCACAAGGAATTCGCTTCCCAGCGGGTGGCGGCTCGCCTCAGCGAGGACGCGGTAACCGAGTTTCTTGATCGCCTCGACGCACACGAGGTCGCCGCTGACATTTATTTGCCGGTCGACTTCGATGGTGTGTTGAAGGTTGGCGACTACCGGGTTGCATCCGCACAGGCGCTATCCGGAGCCCTCGAGGAGCTATGCGAGGAACTCGGCATCGAGGAAGAAGTCGATGAAGAAGAGGAAGAGGACGACGATCCCAGCGAGGATCACCTCATTGCCACCCAGCTCAAAAACATCTGGCAACTGATGAACGACGCTTGTGAGGAATCGATCGACCGATTGATGCCTCTGCACGTTCAAGTTTGACTACGGTCGCAGTCGGGTTGGCTCGGCGGCCCGCCATGCGTCGTACGACACGTCGGTTGCGGTGTGGGCGATGATGAAGGTGCCCTTTTTGTTTGAAATGACGACATCAGGGTAGCCGTCGCCCATGACGTCGCCTGCCACGACCTGCGTTCCCACACCGGAATCCGTGTCCATTCGATGCGGTACGAATTCGACTCCCCGCGACGATCGGGTAAGGCGAAACCAGTACAACACCGCGTCCGCATTCGGACCCTCCGGATCGCCGTCCGGACCGTGTGACCAAAATCGCTTGCCCGTGACGACGTCGAGCAAGCCATCCTGATCCATGTCGATGAGCGCCAGCGCATGAAGCTCCGCGAAGCGGATGCCAAACGGATTGTCGGTGGTCTCGTCCCCGAGAACGTCGTGCTTCACGAACGGCTCCTTGCCCGCCGCAACCTGTTCAAACCAGGCCAGGCCGAAGCCATGTGCGGCAAGACTTGTGACCACATCGTTGTCGCCATCCCCATCGACATCGAACGCAAACATTTGCGCGCCACCCCAGGGTGAAAATTCGAACGGATGGCGCTCCCATACGGGATCACTTGCAAGCGCGGTCGGTTGCCGCCACCAGCCCGAACGCTCAAGCAGATCTTGTCTGCCGTCACCATCCACATCCCCGATCCCCATTCCGTGGGTGAAATTGATCCGACCACCGTCGTTTGAGATGCGATGGAACTGCCAGGGCGCAGTGGGATCGCCCGGAAACGGCGTCGCATACCCGTAATCCCCCTTGTGTATGCAAACAAGCTCGCGCTTGGCATCGCCCGTCAGATCGACATAGGTCGGCGATTCGTTGTCCGTCGTCGAGAGAATCAAATGGCGTTGCCACGCGCTCGAAGGCACTCTGGCCAGCGCCTCGGCGCCGGGATTGCGGTACCAGAAGGTTTCCTGCCCTGGAAAACCAATCTGAACGATGTCCACCCATCCGTCCGCATCCAGATCGTCCGTGAAAATGAAAAAATCATTCGAGTAGCTGGTTGCCCCATCAAACGTACGACCTTCGTAGTACGAAACCCGATTTGCGAAATCGGGGCCGCGGTACCAGAACGATCCGGCTATCAGGTCGTTGTGGCCGTCGCGATCCAGATCGGCGAAGCTGGCGCCCTCGGCCCGAAATGCGGTGTCGAGGGTTTGCCGGGTGAACGTGTGCAGAAGGTAACGCCCGGGCGCCGCGTCGACCATCGTTTGCGGTCGGCCGCCCGTCCCGATTCCGCCCGAACCGGATTGGCCCCCGATTGTGGACGCGGCGGGCACATTCCGGCACCCGAAAATCCCGCACAGGCAAACGACAAGGACCACCCGGACGCAAAGATTATCCATAGCAACCCCCAAATCTTACATCACGGGCCGGGCGATCCCGAAAGGAGGCCGTGCGATGCTGATGCCATGCTCAACAACGCCGCAGAAATCCGCCGCCGCGCCCTGGAAACCATCGCCGGTGGGGTCGTCTCATTAAACCGCAAAGTCGAGCCAGCCATCGTATTCACCCGCGCCCTGGGCAGCCGGCTCTGGGACACCGAGGGCAAGGAATACATCGACTACCATGCCGCGTTTGCACCCTATTTTCTGGGACACAACAACCCGGAGATCAATGGGGCAGTGATTCGTTCCATGCTCGAAGGCTGGTCCTTGATGGGCAGCGGAACCACCACCTGGGAGGTTGAACTGGCCGAATCCTTGAAGGCTTCCGTTCCTTCCATGCAGAAGGTGCAAATCACCAACACAGGCAGCGAGGCAACGGCCCATGCGATTCGTTTGTCGCGCGCCTTCACGGGCCGCGACCACGTCATCCTGACCCTCGGTGGATACAACGGATGGCACAACGATGTCGCGCGATCCGTGGCACCGTCGCTTGAGGTGATGGGCCCGCGGCGTGAAAACTCGGACTACCCATTTTTCGCAATGTCGGCGGGTATCCCCGAAGGCGTAAAGCAGCGGATCCACCTTGTGAACTTTAACGATGCGGATTCCATCGCGGCCGTGATGGCAAAGTATCCGATCGCGTGCGTCCTCACCGAGCCCGTGTTGCAAAACATCGGTGTCGTTCATCCAAAGCCCGGATATTTGCAAGCGGTCCGAAAATTGTGTGACGAGAACGGCAGCCTGTTGGTTTTTGACGAGGTCAAGACCGGCTTCCGCACGGCACTCGGCGGATACCAGTCGATTTGCAAGGTACGACCGGATCTTTCTGTGTTTGGAAAAGCGGTGGCAAATGGATATCCCATGGGGGTCATCGGTGGTCGAGCCGACGTGATGGATCTTTTCGATTCGCCCGATCCGACGAAGCGCGTGTTGATCGCGGGAACCTACAACGCCCATCCGTTCACGGTGGCCGCTGCAATCGCCACGCTTGAGATCTTGCGCCGCGACGACGGTGCCATCTACAAGCAGATCGAAATGATGGCGGTGCGGTTGCAGGCGGGCATCGAGGGCATCGTCAAGGAAAAGGGATTGACGGCGACCTATTCGCGCAATGCTTCTGCATCGTGCCTCTATTTTGCAGATCACGTCCCGGTTGATCTGCACGATCTGCAACAGAGTCATAACTTCGCGCTCGACACGCGCTACCGCCGCGCGCTCATCGACCGCGGGGTCTACCTGTTCCCGTTGCCGACGAAACAGGCAAGCATCAGCGGTGCGCATACGATGGCGGACATCGATCGCACGCTGGAGATCACGCGCGAAGCGATCACCAGTTTGTAGCGAGGCAACGCGCGCCATGGGGGCAGGGTTTCGCGCCGCCCTAAACGCGCGAGCGTTCGCACACGACGCTGGTCACCGCTGGAATTCGCATATATGATTCGCCCGCTCAAATTTATTTACAATTCGAGGAGGGATCGTGATGGTTAAATCTTTCGCAGTTTCAGTTTGCCTGGCTGGATTTCTGGGGACCTTGGCGTGTAGCCAGGAGGGTGCCACTGACGCCGATCAGCACGAGGTGTTTTTTGAAGGATTTGTTTACGACGGAGCCTCCGGCCAACGCCTGGTTTCCCCGGCACTCAAGGCGGTAACACTGACGTTTGGAACGAATGTCATACCCACACTCATCGGGCCCGACGGTCGATTTGTAACACAAAAACCCCTGCCGACCTGGCAGGACTACACGGTGTCCATCGAAGCCATGGGATATCGCAAGTTTGCTTCCTACAACCTTGGCATCGATATTCCTGCTTCGTTGCGCATGACGGACGGAATAGCCCAAAGTGCCACGAAGCAAACCTTCCATATCGACGCTCAGCTATTTCCCGATGCGCTGCAGTCTGCGGCGCTGACCCTGACAGTCGGTCACGAAGACGATTTTTCGGCCATGCCACCCCCGCTTCCGGCCGCTGGCGTGGCACGGTTTCGACCGCAAGCCGTTTCTCTTATCGAGCGCTCGGTCATGACCGCACAACCTCCGCGTTGGCTCAACCATGAAGATTTGCTCACCCGCACGGTGGTCAAGATCTTCGATGGGGGCAAGATTTCGCTCGCCCAGAATGAATTGGTCTATGGCGTTTCTTACGAGCTGACCATCTATGGCGTGCCCAATTACCAGCCGCTCGTGCTGTCTGGTCAACAGGGAATTACCGCCGGCGCCGTAAGCAGTCAGACGATTCAACTGGCGAAGGAGGCTCGCGATGCGCTTCGTATCGTATCGATCAATGATGATGCGTGCATGCCTCCTGCAGGCAGTGCGACGGACTTTCTTGGTGCAATCTCTATTCGGTTTAGCGACCAGGTTGAATTTGTTGGGGAGTCTTGGGCAGAGGATTTCGACAACGGCCTGTCGATCACCCCAATGGCTTACGCGGGTGCTTTTTACTATTGTCCGTTGTTCACCAACGTCAGTCCCACGAAGCAAGAGCGCGGCACCCGCGTGACGGTGGCAAACGATACCATCACCCTTGCTTTCAACCCATCCGTCGGAATCAACCCTGCTTTGGTCACGGCATGCACGATTCCTCCGCAGTTGACCCTCGTGGCTTATTCGATTCCGCCCTCAACCATGGTCCAGCCGAAGGGTGATTCTTCTCGAAAACGAACCCTTTATGCGCTGATTACGGACTACATGAGCAAGGCCGGATTGAATTTCAGCCAGACGCTTCGCTGCCAATAGCAGTTCGCAGGACTATCGATCATGGGAGCTCAGTGGAAACAGAAGGGCCGCGTCGCTGCGGCCGATGCCAAGGGGCGCGTCTTCACCAAACTGTCGAAGGAGATCATGGTGGCCGCGCGCGGCGGTGCCGACCCCACCATGAACTCGCGGTTGCGCATGGCGATCGAAGCTGCGAAAAAAGCCTCGATGACTCGTGAGACGCTTGATCGGGCGATCAAAAAGGGCGCCGGATTGCTCGACGACATCGTGAATTATGAAACCGTTACCTACGAAGGATTCGGGCCGCATCAGGTTCCGGTGATCGTCGAGTGCCTGACCGAAAACAAAAACCGCACCGCCACAAACATCCGGATGTTGTTCCGCAAAGGGCAACTGGCCGCTTCGGGCGCGGTTTCATGGGACTTCAATTTTCTGGGCATCTTGGAAGCCACTGGCCCTGCAGGAGCGGATGCAGAAGAGGCGGCCATTGAGGCCGGGGCGCAGGACGTCGAATCCGACGGCGAAGGTGGCAGTCGCTTCTATACCGAGAAGGCCGACCTGGATGCGGTCAACCGCACCCTGACGGCCCGAGGTTGGGCGGTCAGTTCAGCCATCCTCGGCTGGCGTCCGAAAAATCCGGTTACCGTGGAGGCGGCCAAGCTGGCCGAAGTCGAGGCGTTCCTGTCCGAGATCGACGACGACGACGACGTGCAGCACGTCTACCCGGGGCTTGCGTAGCACCAAACGCCGAACCGTGCGAAATACAGCGTCAACCCTCCCCCAAAACCGGTATATTCAAAGGGTATGGTGCGCGCGCAGAAAAGGTCTAAATGGCCTTCAACTTCCCCGCGGTTACCCCTCGACAAGTTCGCCATCGCGATTTTCTGCGCAGCGCTGATTGCGTCGTGTCGGACCGGGCCTCGACCCAAACCCACGCCGACCATCGTCGCCCCTGCGGCGCCTGCCTTTATTCCGGTGCCACCGGCGTGTCGGCCGGCACGCGATGTGGTTCTGCCGATGACTGTCAACGCGCGCCGATCCTGTGTCATCGACGTCGGAAGCCGCAACGTCAAGCTACTGGTCGCCGAAACGCCCGGCGACGATCCGCGTGGCTTGACCGCCGTACGCACCTGTCGCACGCGATTGGGTCTCGGTGAAAAAGGCGAAGAACTGCCCGTAAACGATCGCCTCGTCCTCGCGGACCTCATCAAAAACTACAGTGCATTGTGCACACGCGATGGGGGCGAGCTCGTGGGAACTTTCGCAACCGAATGGGCCCGCCGATCAACCAACTTGGCAGCGATCGTTCGCGACGTGCAGCAGGGTGCGGGCGTCGAGATGGAAACGGTGAGCCAGGAGCGCGAAGGGTTACTCGGCTATCTCGCCGCCACCAAGGGTCAACGAGGTCGCGTGGTGTTCGACTTTGGCAGCCGCAGCTTTCAGATTTCCGTGTGGCCGCCCGGTGCGACGGCGCCGACGATGTTGGGCCTGCCACTCGGCATCGACGAGGTGGGCGAGCGGTTCTTCGACGATCCAGCCATCAAAGATTACGCCACCGGAGAAAAGGCGTTAATCGCGGCGGTACGCAAAGGGTTGTTGGCACTTCCCGAGTGGAAGGCATCGCTCAAACGGGCAAGCGGCAAGCTAGGAAAAACCCTGGTGTCGCTGGGCGAAAACGGTGACGTCGCGCTGGCAATGGGCGGCCACCTTTGGGGCGCCAAGAAGGCCGGCGCGATCGACGAGGCCAGCTACAACGACAAGGTTGCTGCCAGCAATGCGCGTGTGCAAGCACCCTTTGGCCGCGTGATGGGCGTGATTGAGGTCGCGGCGCTGCGTGCGTGGCGTAGGCGATTGCAGCGCGACCCCGCGCTCTTCGACGAGTTGCGATCACCTGCACGCAACAAGCACTTCGGTCACAAGATGATGGCATTTCCCGCACTCGTTGGCTGGCTGTCGAGCGAATTTGGTGTCGAGCGCATCGTGCTGGTTCCCGACGAACTGGCCATGGGCGTGCTTGTCGAGGCGTCCCTCGCAGCGCAGCTCGCAAAGGGATCACATCGATCAGGCAAGTGAGTCCGGACGCGATCACTTGTGGGCGATGCCCGAAAACTCTCGGAATGTGGCGACGGTCGTTTCTTTTTGGTTGTCTTTAGTTTCAACGGAATCGACTCTGTCGCACACGCCGACCGCACCGCAATCCTCAGCGAGATTTACCGGGTGCTGGCGCCGGGAGGATTTTGCTGGTTTTCGACACACAATCTCGACGGACCTGTACGACATCCCCATCGATTCTCGATGCCAACGATTCGGCTGACATTGAACCCCCTTCGATTGGCGTACCGTCTCGCGCTTTTCACGAAATTACTCATCCAAAACGCGAACAATCGTCGCCGTTTCCGAGTATTCGATGAACACGCCGATGACTATTGCATGATCAACACGGGCGCTCACGACCATGGACTCATGATCCATCACATTCGCATCACCGAACAACAACGGCAACTGCGCGAGCTTGGATTCGAAGACAATTGCGTTGCGTTCAGCTCCCTCGACGGCCAGCGCGTTGAGGCAACGACGGATACGAGCTCAATTGGCTGGTTTCATCTCGTTGCGCGCAAGCCAAGCGCGTAAACAACCCTCGCTATCCCGCCGCTGCCACCAACTTCTGCAGCAACGCCGGCCCAGGTTTTTGCCCCGCAAGTTGCCCCCCATCCACCACAAAATCCTGTCCCGAAATAAACCGGGCCTCATCGCTCGCAAGGAACAAGAACAGCGGCGCAACTTCTTCCACCCGGCCCGGGCGATGCAACGGCACATAGCGCTCGACAAAGTCCTTCACGAACTCCGGGCTGTCGATCTCCTGCGACATGGGCGTCTGAATGTAGCCCGGACAAACGCAATTCACGCGGATCCCCAACGGCGCCAATTCAATCGCCATGGTCTTCGACAACATGATAACGCCACCCTTGCTCGCGTTGTAGTGACCGTATCCAGCCTCGGCTGACAAGCCGTTTTTGCTTCCCATGTTGACGATGACGCCCGCCTTGCGCTTTGCCATTTGCCGCGCCACCGCCTGTGCTACCAGGAACATTCCGGTCAGGTTCACGTCGAGGATGCGACGCCACTCGACCAGCGCAATCTCAAGAAATGGCGTTTCCATCGCAATCCCGGCGTTGTTAATCAGAACATCGATGTCGCCGGTTGCTGCAACCGCACGCTGAACCGATTCCGCATCGGCCACATCGACCACGTGCCCCGTAACAAGAAGGCCCTCTGCCGCAAGGCTCGCACAGGCGCCATCCGACAGCGCTTGGTCGACCTCGAAAAGTACCACGCTGCCGCCCTCGCGCGCGAACTGCTTGGCAACTTCAAAACCGATGCCACGGCCGCCGCCCGTCACGACGATGCGCTTGTTTTCAAACCTTCGACGAATCATGTCCGTGCTCCTTTATTCTCACTGGCACGGTGCTCGACCAGGGTGACCAGCAAGGTGCTGCCCAGAACCAGTGCGCCGCCCGCCAACATTGCGGAGGTCAAACGCTCGCCCAGAATCAACCAGGCAAGCACGACTCCAAAAAACGGGATCAAGTAGTTCGACAACGCCGCCTGTGTCGCATCGAGACGTGCAAGCACAGTCAAGAAGATGACCATCGACAAGAAGTACTGGAACATTCCCAGCAAGCCCAACCCAACCCACGCCTTCACAGACAGGCTGCCGATCGCCGCGAAACTCGCGGGCTCAAGCACGAGCGCCAGTGGCGGAAGGAACAAACACACAAAGACGTAGCTTCCGAACAACACCTCGAGCGCGTCGAACTTGGCGAGCAGTTTCTTCGAATACACGTTGTAAAACGCGCTGCCCAGGATTCCGCCCAGCACGAGCACGTTACCCTTCAGGGATCCCGCACCCGTGTCGACGTTGCGGATGTCGTTCAATGAACACAGCACCACGCCCGCCATCGCAAGCGCAAAACCGATCCAGCGCACGACAGACATCCGCTCGCGCAACAGAACAAATGCAATCACCGCCGTCGCCACCGGCAACGCCAGACTGATGAGCGCCGCGTTCGAGGCCTGGGTGTAGCGAACACCCCAGGTCACGAGCAACTGCGCGGCCACCTGACCCAAGACGCCAATGATCGCAAAGCCCATCACATCACCTCGGGTGAGGCCATGCGACGCGGCACGGGACGCGGGCTCACGCAACCGCGCCTTGATGAGCGGCCAGACGAAGGGAACGAGCAAAAGCGTCGCGAACAGCATCGGCAACGCCGTTGCGAAAATTGGACCCACTTCCTGTTGCACCAGCTTCACGAGGACGAACTGGCTGGCCCAGATCAAGTTGCATGCGATGAGCAATGCGAGGTCGACGAACTTCTTGTTGGAAGATGACAAAGGAAGCCTTCATTGTCGGGGTCCGGGGCCGCGTTGACAATGCCGAGGGAATGGAATATCTCGACACAGATATGGAGGATTTTTGCGGGGACATGCGGCGGCTCGTCGAGTGGCTCAACCACTCCGAGTCAGCCCCTGTCGTTTTCGCGGAACCCGGATTCCGCCAGGATCTGTTCACCGTGCCGCAACCCTTCATTGAGCTGTACCTTGCGACCGAGGGCGGACTTCACCTGCATGTCGGCCCGGAAGGAGACGCCGGCGTTGCAGCGGATTTGCGCCAGGGCGAAATGGCCATCGCAAACGCTCACTTCGGCAACCGCGGAGGCGAAATCTCGGGCTCGTACCGGTATGGATGCATTTCACTGGCGCTGCCCCGCGAGGCAGCTTTCGCGACCTGGTCGCAACGCCCCTACCTGGTGAAGCGGCGCGTCCCAGACCTGGACCGTATTCGCAACCTCTACGTTGACGTGGCCAATCTGTACCACGGTCCGGCGCATCCTTATCGGGAGCTCCTGCTGAAGTCGACCTTGCTGATGCTGTGTGCCCACGCCGGCGATCCCGGTGCAGGGCAATCGCCGTCGACGGGCCTACAAAACATTCACGTGCGCCGTGCCGTCGAGATCATGCAGGAAAAGCGTTCGGACTCGAAGTTGACCCTGACGGGCATTGCCCGATACGCCCAGGTGTCGCCCAGCCACCTCGTCCGCCTGTTTCAAAGCAACCTCAACACAAGTCCCATGCGCTACCTCACCCAGGTCCGCGTTCGGCACGCGCAGGGGTTGCTGCTGCGTTCGCAGCTCACGATCAAGGAAATCGCCCATCTCGCGGGTTTTTCCGATCAACTGTACTTTTCCCGGGTATTTCGTAGTGAAACCGGGTCGGCTCCGCGGGATTTTCGGCGTCAGGCAGCCTGAATCCGTCTGACATCTCCCCCTTGCCGCCAATAACGGGTAAAATGGGGACCTTGCCGGTCAAGACACGATACGGATTCGGGAGCGACGAAATACCGCCGCCCGACGAAACAGCGGCGCCTCAGCGCAACGCTCGCACGGTCTTTGGCCATCAAAATCACCTTCCCAATCTTGCAGCACCCACCGGCAAGGCTTCCATTCCAATCGAATCGCGCATCACTGCCCCCGGTTCGGCAGCGAGTGCTGCGCCGGAGCGGGCCGCCATGCCGCCACAGCAGCCCATCGCCCAACCTCAGCGAATCCCCAACGCTGCCCCCCGCAAGCGAACCCCGGTTCCGGACGATCGAGAGCAGTCTGGTGAGCGGACCCGCACACGGCGCAAGTCCGGCGTCCCGGCACCGAAGCGCACGGGTCCCATCCCCGCGGTTGCTCGATTTTTGGGCCGACGCAACACCGCCGGGGACATCGTCCCGTTGCACGAAAAAACCGATGTCTTCGAGTTACCCGCTCGCGATCAATGGGTTCGTCCCGTGGTAACCGTCGTGGCGGCAGCGGCTTGTAGTTTCATCATTGTCGCCATTGTGATGTGGATCGCGGGCACCCGAGAGCAACCAAACAAACCCGTTACCAATAAACCTCAGGCTGTTTCGATTGCGAGACCGATCCCAGTCGTGGCCCCCATCGGGTCACCGCCCAAGGCGGCCCCTGCGCCCGTGCTCGAAACGCCGCCTATCATTCTGCCCGCCAACATCGCGCTCGCATCGCACCCGCAGCGGCAAAACAAACCATTTTCGGCCGCAAGGCCACTCACAAAACGGCCCGGAACCAAGCCGGTGAAACGATCGAGCACCACGCCGGTACACGATCCAGACGCCCCGATGTTGCCGAGCCTTCTTTAAACCGCAATTTCCAATCTCCAGAAATACCCATGACCATCGACGTTAATAAGATTGACCCGGACGCCCTCAAAGTTGTCCAACGCCTTCGACGCTGTGACCACCTCGCCTATCTCGTGGGTGGATGTGTACGCGACCTCTTGCTTGGACGAGCACCGAAAGACTTCGACGTTGCGACCGACGCCACGCCGCCCGACCTTCGTCGACTCTTTCGCAACTGCCGCATCATCGGCCGACGCTTTCGCCTCGCCCACATCTTCTTCGGCCCGAAGATCATTGAGACTTCGACCTTCCGGGACAACCCGCGCGAAATCGAAGAAGGACAGGAGCGTGAAACGGGTACCGAGTCCGATGACATCCTCATCCGACGCGACAACGTCTTCGGCACCGCCGAGCAGGATGCCCGCCGACGCGACTTCACCATCAATGGCCTCTTCTTCGATACCGACAAAAACGAAGTCATCGACTACGTCAACGGCATGCCGGACATCGAGGCACGCCTGGTCCGAACCATCGGCGACCCCGACATTCGCTTCCGCGAAGACCCCATTCGCATTTTGCGCGCCGTGAAGTTCGCCGCCCGCTGTGAGCTGCAAATCGAGCCTGAAACACAGCGCCGTATGATCGAGCACGCCTACGAGATTGAAAAAAGCGCCCCCGCCCGGGTCACCGAAGAGTTTTTCCGGCTGCTCCGCATGGGTGCTGCGAAGCGCTCGATGGAGTTGCTGGCCGAGATGGGTCTGTTGCAGGTGATGGTGCCCGAGTTCGCCAACTGGGTTACCCAGACACCGGGCGAGGATGCGGCACGTGAACGCCTCCCGCGTTACTTGGATGCGCTGGATGTCGTCTTTCGCGAGACCCAGACCGCGCCGTCGAATGCCGTCGTGGTGGCAGCGCTCGTGTTGCCGCGTCTCGCAGTTTCCGTTGAGCAAGACGGCGACAACCAACGCGACATGGGTGATTTCATCAATCAGCTCGTGTCTCCTATTCTGATCCCGCTGCGGGCCTCTCGTCGCGACAGCGACAACGCCCGGCAGTTGCTCTTGCTTGCACGCAACGTTCTGCTTGCGGAGAAGCGACCACGCCGACTGCGGGTAAACCATCGCGATCTGCGCACTGACCTCGACTTCTTGCTGAAGGTCATTGCCCGGGTCGAACCCATTTCCGAGGCCGCACTCGTCGCCATTGCGCCCGAGGCTCCTGTGGTCACAACACCGGCCGCCCCGCGCCGTGGCCGCGAGCCAAGAAGCCTCTGGCAGCCCGGGGCGATGTCGCCGATTCCCGTGCTTCCACGGGCACTTACGTCCTCTCGACGCCGGCCGGCTTTTGAAGGTACCGGCGCGTTCGGCAGCGTTCTGTCCGGACCCTTCTGCGCCGCCGTGGATTGATGACTGCGGCTCCATTGGCGCAATGACCGCCAATGAAACCCTGTGGATAACTTTTCATTGCGCGACCTCAAACGCGACCCCAACCGTGTTCGTTTTGCTTCCCGGCAAACAACCCTTCCTGATTCGTTCGACGATGCAGCTTTGTATGACTGGGAGTTTCGTCGTCGACGTTCAGACGTGACGTTTTACCGCGCGCTCGCCGCAGAACGCATCGGATACAATACGGGAGGCAAGGTGCTCGACCTTGCATGCGGATCGGGTCGACTGCTCGTACCGATGCTTCGAGATGGACACACCGTCGTCGGTCTCGACCGTTCGGCGCCGATGCTTGAACGGGCCGCCGCACGTGTGGGTCGAACCGCCGCGCAACAGAAAGCGCGTTGCATGCTTGTCCGTGCGGACCTTCGCGCTTTCAATCTGAAACCCGAGTTCGAGTTCGCCGTGTGCGCATTCCACAGCGTGCAGCACCTGCTGACGAACAACGATTTGGTACGGTTTTTCCAGAGGGTTCGGCGATCATTGCGGCCCAATGGTTGGTTCGCGTTCGACGTGTTGCCAGCACATCCGGACTGGCTCGCGCGGGATCCGGAACGGCGCTGGTCTCGCACAATGTTCACGCACCCGACGACCGGCAAGCGACTGGTGTACACCACCAACCAGCTCTACGAACCTCGCACCAAGGTTCTGCACATCCGTACTTACTACCAGCCTGTGGATAAACTTGGTCGCAACGTTGGTACAGAATATGTCGTCGGTATGGACTCACGACAACTTGAACCAGACGAGGTCGCATCACTCCTCGAACGCGCTTCGATGAAGGTCATCGCACGATATGCCGCCTTCGACCTTCACAAACACGATCGCAATGTCACCTTCGATAAAAAAAGTGACGAGCACGTGTACATCGCAAAAGCGATCGGCTGAAGCACACCGCTTCTGAACCGGATGACATTGCCGTGATACGATAAAAACATCGTAAATAACCGATTAGTAATCACGCACAGGACATTCGATCTTGGGACCGTATGACAAGCGTTTTTCATTGAAAACGCGCTTGAAAACTCGGTTCTCCGACGGAGAACAAGAAAAAAAACTCTTGACGAATCTGCACGCATGAATACGATTCATTGTCATAGGTGATGTTTCTCAACAAAGAGAATCGACAACACCAATGGCTGAGAAAGTCGCAACAACAGGAGTTACCCGAGACAAAGACTTTATGTACTTTGTCAAAGGCGGAGATGTCTGGAGAGTGCGACGAAGGATGCCGAATGTGCCCAAAGGCCACCCTGAAAAAGTGGTCACCGCTAAAATCGAGACAGATGCCAACTACATCTATTTTCTCGATCGGATGGGCGATGTCTCTCGTGCGAAACGTCTAATTGGTGGACAAAAACGAAAGAAGGTAGCTGTGGCAAAAAAGAAAGCAAAGAAGGCGAAGAAGGCAAAGAAGGCTAAAAAGGCAAAGAAGGCCGCGCGCAAGCGAAAGTAGCCAGCCGGCCGGCAGTTTCTGCCGGCTTCGTCTAGACGCAGGCCCGGTATCTGGGAAGATTAACCGCTTCCCAGTACCGGGCTTGTGTCTTTCAGGCGTTCGAACGCCTAGCGCTTCTTGACCGGCTTGCTTGATGAAGCAGTGCTCGGCGACTTCGGAGACTCGTCAATGTTGGCTGGCTTTGCGGTCTCT